>NZ_JBEPQT010000016.1:0-179873 GCF_040547985.1 Bradyrhizobium sp. LB14.3 | reverse complement strand
GCAATGCGCGCCGACAAGACCGACCAGAGCTTCACTTCAATGATCTATCTGGCCGCGGCCGCGATAAACTCCAGATGAATCCCAACAGACCCTAGCATATGGGCGCGTCGTCGCAGAGAGGTAAGGGTCAGGCGAGAGCTGCCCGGCGTTCCCGCATCGGTTCGCGGACCCGGTCGGGTTTCCCGGGCTCGGCGAGCCGCGTAAAACTGCGCTGGCTTGCATGCGCGGGTGCTTCGACAATCACGCCCTCGCAGGCGATCTGTCCGCCGAGCATCCTGAATTCCAGCTTGTCGTAGCGCGGCATCGTCTCGCCGGGCGCGGGCGGCAACAGCCCGACGCTCCCCTGGATGTTCAGTGTGGCATCGCCGGCGCCGTGAAGCCGCGGATTCCACATCCTGATCCCGGTCTCCGCCCAGCGCTGCCGGATCAGCGCGGCGCGGTCGGCGGGTTCTGCGATTTTTGCACGAGTCTTCGGCGCGCTGGTGATCTCCAGAGCGGGAGCCTCCAGGGCCAGCTCCGGCGCGACGTCCGCGACGACGCTCGGTGTGGGGACGGCAAACTCGTCCGCGGCGATCGCTGCAGCCGGAGCCGGATCGCTTGCGGGGACCGGTGCGATCTCCATCGCGGCGTCGACAGACGAGACCGGAGCCTCCTCCGCGATGACGAAGTCGACGCCCGTCGAGATTTCCGCGAGCGGATCGTTGCTGATGAGGTCAGCCGCATCAACCGGCTCGCTCTCGATCTCGACCGGCCAGAGAGAAGCCTCTTGCCCGACGATCGGCTCGACCTGCGTCGGCGTCTCCCGGGATGAATCGTCGCTGCCGCCGACATCGGTTGCCGCTGCCGACGGGCTATCCGCGATGACAGAGATAGCAGTGTCGTCTTCGGTGGCCGGAGCCGCGACCGCGGCGTCGCAGCGCGACGGTTCCGCGCTGATGCTGGTCTCAAGAGGCGGAGCGGCTTCTGCAATTTCGGCAACAAGGGCGGGCGAAGCGTCTGCGCTATCAGGCGCGACGTCGATGCTGCCGCCGTGAGGCAACGGCCGAAGCTTCGTGAACGCCCATTTCACCGCGGGGATGCGGCGCAGCAACGATATCAGTCTCGAAAGCACTGGGAGTTGTCCAAGAGGTACTCGGCGTGAGGCAATCGCTGATTCGCCAGCAATGTAAAAAACTGCCCCGGCCATCACACTGATGTCAATGTAAGTGGGACCAATTGCAGAACATCCACGCGCTCATCGCGCGCAGGCGGTGATTTCGCCCGCGTGACTGTAACCTCAGTGCAGCCCCCCAATACGCTTCCTTCGCACCGTGACCTTCGCGCATACCATCGGCGACGACAAGCTTTGGCTGCACGAAGACTTTTGGAGAGGGGACGATCGCCCCTCTCCAGATTTCCGATCGATGCCGGCCTATTTTCCGGAGCCCGCGCCGCCGCCGGCCTGGCTGCCCATGTTATTGGTGTTGCTGCCGCCGGCCGAAGGGGTCTGCTTGCCCTTGCTGTCGCTGGCCTCGTTCTGCATGTTCGACGACGCGCCGGTCGTCATGCCCTTGGTCGCGGGGCCCCGCGACGAGGGGCCGACGTCGCCCTTGCCGGATGGGCTTGGGGCGGGTTGTGTTTGCGCAAAGGCGCCGCCGGTCGCCAGCAACATGATGCACGCGGATGCCAAAATGAACTTCTTCATCTGGTTGTCCTCCTGGGTTTGCCTTCGGGACAACCTGCGCGCGGGGCGGACGTTCCCAATTGGCAGCGTCGCGAGGATCGCACCAACGCGCGTTGACGAAATGTCGGTGTTCCCCTGCACGGCCCTATCGACGGTAGAGTTTGGAACATCCGGCTTCTGGTGTAAGGACGAGGCATGAAGAGGATAATGACCTTTGGAGCGGTTTTGCTCTGGTCCACGATCGCATTCGCGCAGGACCGCACCATCACTGTGGCCTCGACGACGTCGACGGAACAGTCGGGGCTGTTCGGCTATTTGCTGCCGCTGTTCTCGAAGGCCGACGGCATCGATGTGAAGGTGGTTGCCGTCGGAACGGGCCAGGCGCTCGACATCGGGCGGCGCGGCGATGCAGACGTCGTGTTCGTCCATGACAGGCCTGCCGAAGACAAGTTCATGTCCGAAGGGCAGGGCGTGAAGCGCTTCGACGTCATGTACAACGACTTCGTCATTGTCGGGCCGAAGAGCGATCCCGCGAAGATCGCCGGCGGCAAGGACGTGGCCGAGGCGCTGCGCAAGATCGCGGCCGCGAAGGCGCCGTTCATCTCGCGCGGCGACAAGTCCGGCACGCACGCGGCCGAGCTGCGGCTGTGGAAGGAGGCGGGCGTCGACCTCGGTGCCGGCAAGGACGGCTGGTATCGCGAGATCGGCCAGGGCATGGGGCCGGCCCTGAACATGGCGTCGTCGTCGAATGCCTATCTCCTGTCTGACCGCGGCACCTGGTTGTCATTCAAGAACCGGGGCGAGCTTGCCGTCCTGACCGAAGGCGACAAGCGGCTGTTCAACCAGTACGGCGTCATGCTGGTGAATCCGGCAAAGCATTCGAACGTGAAGGCGCAGGCCGGGCAAGCCTTCATCGACTGGCTGATCTCTCCTGGGGGGCAGGAGGCCATCGCCGGCTACAAGGTCGGTGGCGAGCAGCTATTTTTCCCCAACGCGTCCCACTAGCAGGAAGGCGACGGTTGATACTGCGACGCTGAGCGCGAGCAGGATCAGCCCGAGCCCGAGCGCCAGCGACAGGTCGCCCTTGCTGGTCTCCAGCGCGATCGCAGTCGTCATCGTGCGTGTGAAGCCGCGGATGTTGCCGCCGACGATGATGATGGCGCCGACCTCGGCGATCGCGCGCCCGAAGGCTGCGAGAAAGGCCGTCAGCAGCGAGGTCCGGCCCAGCGCGAACAGCAAGCCGATGCTGCGCAGCACCGACAGCCCGTCGATTCGCGCCAGGTCGCCATACTCCGCCCACAGCAGGCTCGCCGGCCGGTGCACCAGTGCGACGACGATCGGTGTTGCGAGCAGCGCCTGCGCGATCACCATCGCCGCCGGCGTGAACAACAGGCCGGCCGCCCCGAGCGGGCCGGAGCGCGACAGCAGAAGATAGAGCGCGAGCCCGACCACGACCGGCGGAAGACCAAGCAACGCATTGGTCAGGACGATGATGACCTGCCGCCCGCGGAACCGGGTGATCGCAAGCAGGGCCCCGAACGGCGCCCCGATCAGAAGCGCGACGATGCTGGCGGTCAAGCTGACGCGCACCGACAGTCCGACGATGCCCAGAAGCTCTGCGTCGGCCTCGCCGATCAGCGTGAATGCGGCGCCGATGGATCGCGCGAAGTCGTTCATCCGTGCCTGAGCTTCGGCGCCCGCCACAATATCATGAGTGCGTCGATTTCGGGACTGCGGAGGTGCTTCACGGATAATTCCTTGCGAATATGCCAATCACAGAATACTCGCGGGGAGTGGTTTGGAAACCGAATTTAACTGGAAATCAAAGGCGCGGGGCGGCATGGCACGAAGTCCGCCTTCGGCCCCAGCGTGATTGGTGCATGGATCAGATCAAGCCGCGCAGCACCTCAACAAGCCGGCCGCATTCGGCCTCCGTCCCGACCGTGATGCGCAGGAAGTCCTCGATGCGCGGCTTTCCGAAATGCCGGACCAGAACGCCACGCTGGCGAAGCGCTGCCGCAAGAGCCGTTCCGCTCCGGCTTCGATGGCGCGCGAAAACGAAGTTTGCGAGCGACGGCAACACCTCGAAGCCGAGTTGTCCAAGCTCGCGGGCCAGCGTTTCGCGGTTTGCGATGATACGGGCGCGGGTCTTGCGGAACCAGCCGTCGTCCTCGATCGCGGCGACGGCGCCCGCGATAGCGAGGCAATCGACGGGATAGGAGTTGAAGCTGTCCTTCACGCGTTCCAGCGCTTCGATCAGCGGTCGTTGGCCGATGGCAAAACCAACCCGCAGGCCAGCGAGCGAGCGCGACTTCGAGAAGGTCTGGATGACCAGCAGATTGTCGTGGCGTGCAACCAGCGGCACGGCGCTCTCGGCACCGAAATCGACATAGGCCTCGTCCACCACCACCAGCCGGTCCGGTTGTTCGGCAAGCAGCGATGCGATTGCGTCGCGCTGAAGGGCGATGCCGGTCGGGGCGTTCGGATTGCAGAGAAGGATGGCGCTCGATGGTCGCCTGTAGTCGGAGATATCGATTCTCATCGCGGCATCGAGCGGCACCTCGTCGTGCGTTATTCCATAGAGGCCGCAATAGACGGGATAGAAGCTGTAGGTGACGTCGGGAAACAGAAGCGGCATATTGTGCTTCAGAAGAGCCTGGAAGGTGTGGGCCAGAACCTCGTCGGAGCCGTTGCCGACGAACACTTCCTCGGGCCTCACATCGCAATGCGCCGCGATCGCCTCGCGCAGGCGCGTCGCACCCGGATCGGGATAAAGGCGCAGCCGCTCCGCAGCCGATGCGACGGCCGCCAGCACGCGTGGCGAGGGCGGGTAGGGATTCTCGTTGGTATTGAGCTTGACGATGCCGTCCTGCTTCGGCTGCTCGCCGGGGACGTAGGGCGAAAGCGTGTGGACGACCGGACTCCAGAAACGGCTCATGATCTCCAATCCGAATTTGATCGCGGCACAGTAGGGTATGGGGGACCTCCGCGGAAGTGCGCTTGCATTCGGCATTCCAGGCAAATCCGCACCAGCCTCACGGCCGGAGGCGTTCCCGCCCGCGCGACCCCTGTGCTAGGGTCATCGCGAAACCGCCCAGAATAGAAAACAAGAACGAAGGCCGGTGCGCGCAAGGCGCAGAACAGCCGCAAAGAGAGGAACACATGCCGGGTGCAGCCCTTCCCACCGCTCCCTCGATTCCGACCGCGCCCGTGACGTCAGCTATTCTCGACCGCTTGCGGGCAATCGTGGGCGACAAAGGCCTGATCCTGGACGAGCAAGACAAGCGGCCCTTCGTGACCGACTGGCGCGGCGAACTGGCGGGGCAGGCCGCGGCGGTCGTGCGTCCGGCCAGCACCGCGGAAGTCTCCGCTGTCGTCAAGCTCTGCTACGACAACGGCATTGCCATCGTGCCGCAGGGTGGCAACACCGGTCTGATGGGCGGTGCCACGCCATGGCCTATGCACCGCGGCATCGTGCTGTCGCTCGGTCGCATGAACCGGGTGCTGAATGTCGATCCCGTCGGCTACGCCATGACCGTGGAGGCGGGCTGCATCCTCCAGACGCTTCAGGACACGGCCGCGCGGCACGACCGCCTCTTTCCGCTCAGCCTGGGTGCTCAGGGCTCGTGCATGATCGGAGGCAATCTGTCCACCAATGCCGGCGGCGTGCAGGTGCTGCGTTATGGCAATGCGCGAAATCTGGTGTTGGGTCTCGAGATCGTGCTGGCTAACGGCGATCTCTGGGACGGCCTGCGCGCACTCAAGAAGGACAACACCGGCTATGACCTCAAGCACCTGTTCATGGGCGCCGAAGGGACACTCGGTATCATCACCAAGGCGGTGCTGAAGCTTTGGCCGGCGCCGAAAGACGTGTGCACGGCATGGCTTGCGATCCGCGATGCCAAGGCAGCCATCGACCTCCTGTCGGAGGCGCATGCCGCTTCCGATGACAATGTCGGCTCCTGCGAACTCATCAGCCGAGCGTGCACCGATATGGTACTGCGCCACGTTCCCGGGACCCAGGATCCTCTCAAGGCGGAGACCGAGTGGTATCTCCTTCTCGAATGGTCGTCGGCCCGGCCCCGGCAAGACGGCGGCACGGGCATGTCGGACAAGATGGAGCAGTTTTTGGCCGACCAGCTCGAGGCGGGCCGGGTGCTGGATGCGGTGATCGCGCAAACCGAAACGCAGTCGCGCAACATGTGGCGCATTCGCGAGAGCGTGGCCGAGGCATCTCGTACCGAAGGGCCGGGCTTGAGCTACGACGTGTCGGTCGCCATCTCCAGGATTCCAGAGTTCATCGACAGCGGTCTCGAGGCCGTACGCGCAATCCTGCCGACGATCCGCCCCTACCCGCTCGGTCACATCGGAGACGGCAATTTGCACTTCTCCTTCATGGGTCCGAAGGGCATGGACCGCGCTACGCTCAAGCAGTATTCCGCGGCGATCTCACGGGCCGTCAACGACCTCGTCACCTCCATGGGCGGCTCGATCTCGGCGGAACACGGCATCGGCATCGAGAAGCTCGACGAGCTCCAGTACTATCGCTCCCGGACCGAGCTCGACATCATGCGCACGATCAAGCGGGCGCTCGATCCCAAGAACATCATGAATCCGGGCAAGGTGCTTCGCCTCGATTGAGGCGCTCCCCGCCTCGGGCACGGTCCTCCCGGACCCTCGGCGCTCTTGGGGGAGGAAACCGCAGATAGCTCGAGCCTAACAGGCCAGGAGGCCGCCAAATCATGCCGTTTCGCGGCCGAATGGCGACTTTATTCCCGCGTTGGATACTTTAAGGAAGGGCAGGATCAGGTCGCACCCGCCCGGTGGCGGTGCTAGACCCTGATGCAGGAACAATGGGGCGGTGCCGGTATGGCACGTCCGTAAGGATGAAGGATTTGAGGCAATGATCCAAACCGTTGGAATTATCGGGGCAGGGACCATGGGGAACGGCATCGCGCAGATTTGTGCCGCGGCCGGGCTTTCGGTCGTGATGGTCGATATTTCCGATGCGGCGGTGAACCGCGGGATTTCGACCGTCGGCGGCAGCCTCGAGCGGCTGGTCAAGAAGGAGAAGATGTCGGCGGGCGATCGCGACGCGACGCTCAAGCGCATCACCGGCACCACCGACCGCGCGAAGCTCGTCGATTGCGACCTCGTCATCGAGGCCGCGACCGAGAACGAGGAGCTCAAGGTCAAGATCCTGAAGGACCTCTGCGCGACGCTGTCGCCGCGCACGTTGCTCGCGACCAACACCTCCTCGATCTCGATCACGAAGCTCGCCGCGGCGACCGACCGCCCCGACCGATTCATCGGCATGCACTTCTTCAATCCGGTACCGGTAATGGCGCTGCTGGAGCTCATCCGCGGCTTGCAGACCTCCGACGACACCCACGCCAAAGCGCTCGATTTCGCCAAGCGCATCGGCAAGGTGGCGATCACCGCCAAGAACAGCCCCGGCTTCGCCGTCAACCGCATCCTGTGCCCGATGATCAACGAAGCGATCTTCGCGCTCCAGGAAGGGATTGCGACGGCGGAAGAGATCGATGCCGGCATGAAGCTCGGCTGCAACCACCCGATCGGGCCGCTGGCGCTCGCCGATCTCGTCGGGCTCGACATCATGTTGTCGGTGATGGAGGTCTTTTACAAAGGCTTCAACGACCCCAAATACCGTCCGGCCCCCTTGCTCAAGGAAATGGTCGATGCCGGCCATCTCGGCCGCAAGACCGGGCAGGGCTTTTACACCTACAGCGCCTGACAATGGCGCAGGCGGCGGGCAATTGGTGCTCGCCGCCAGACCCCGCAATTTGCGCTGCGACAAAGACGCCGCGCGCAATTGAGCTCACAATGTCGAACGGGCGGCCTGCGGGAACAACGGAACGGATAACAAAGGACATGTCGGATCGATTGAAGGCCGAGCGCGAGGCTGCGGCCGAGCGGCGGAACCTGCTGACCCAGGACGCGATCAAGCGCACGGGGATCACCGAAGAGATGATCGGGGAACTCGTCACCCGCTTCTACGGACGCGTGCGCGAGGATGCACTGCTGGGCCCCGTGTTCGCGAGGGTGCGGAATTGGGACGAGCATCTCGCCAATCTCAGGGACTTCTGGTCATCGGTCGTTCTGATGAGTGGCCGCTACCACGGCTCTCCGATGCGGGCGCATATGCCGCTGAGCCTGGCCGGCGATCATTTCGACCGCTGGCTGGATTTGTTCGAACCGACCGCGCACGAAGTCTGTCCGCCCGCGGCGGCCGCGCTGTTCATCGACAAGGCGCGCCGCATCGCCGACAGCTTTGAGATGGCGTCGGCCACCTTGGCGGGTCGGATTGCCGCGCCGCGTCACGTGCTCAGGTCCTAAGGACGATCGGTCTGCCTGCAGACGTACAGCGACCGTGTTCGCCTTTGCGTGCGCGACGGGTAGGGCGGTGCACCAATTCCGATATCATCGGGCTGGTCTGCAAAATCATCATGCGATGCGCGCGATGTGACGTTGAAATTGCGAAACCCGTTCGATTGCTTTCATTCTTGCTCAATCAAAGCGAGCAAAGCCATATTGATGCATTGCGGCGCCAATCCTTCGCCTTGTTTTCGGCAGAGTTCCAGCGCCTCCTAATTGCATGTCCAGCGCATCGTTCATCACCCATTCCTCATCCTCCGAGAATGTCGCGGAGCCTGACGTCGACGCGGGCATCGAGCAGACGCGGCGAACGCTTTTGCTCGGTGCTCTCGCCACCACTGCTTGCCTTGGCTGTGCCTCGCAGGTGCAAGCAGGAGAGGATCCGCCCGGCTCGGATGAGCGGCCGCAGAAGGGCGATGTGCTCGTCTTCTCGGAAGGCGATCGGGAAGGGAAGCTCATTACCGCGGCCGATCTGTCGGTCGGCGGACCGCCGGTGCAAGCCTGGCCGAAAGACCCAAAGACGTCGGTCGTGCGCAGCGCTTCGCGCCTCAACGAGATCCTGATCATCCGGCTCGATCCCGCCGAGCTCGACGAGCAGACGAAAGCACGCGCCGTCGACGGCATCATCGCCTATTCGGCAATCTGCTCGCATGCCGGCTGTCCCGTCACTGCCTGGGTGAAGAGCGATGTCGGCGACAAGGAGGTGTTCAAGTGCATGTGCCACAACTCCGAATACGATCCTCGCGCGGGCGCGCAAGTCGTGTTCGGGCCAGCGCCGCGACGGCTCGCGGCGCTGCCGCTGGCGCTCGCTGACGGTTCGCTCAGCGTAGCCGGAAACTTCATGGGAAAGGTAGGTGGCGTGCAGCCAGGATGATGGACGGTGCGGGTCGTACCCGCGTCACGAGAGGCCGCATCCGCCGATGGGCGGACGACAAGAATTCAAAACAACAATTCAAAATAAGAATTCAAACGGATGAAAAAGGGGAACGTCCATGACCAGGAAGCAATGGTTACTGTCCGGCTTCGTCGCCTTCACGTGTCTTGCCTCGACCGCCGCCGTATCAGGCCCGGTCGAGAACTACGCGCCGGTCACCGCGCAGCGATTGGAAAACCCGGAGCCCGCCAACTGGATGCTCTACCGGCGGACTTATGACGGGCAGGGCTACAGCCCGCTCGACCAGATCAACACCTCGAATGTGAAGAACCTCACCCCGGTCTGGACCTTCGCGACCGGCGTCGTCGAAGGCCACGAGGCGCCGCCGATCGTCAACAACGGCGTGATGTTCGTGGCGACCCCGATGGGGCAGGTGATCGCGCTGAACGCCAAGACCGGCGACGAATATTGGCGCTACAAGCGGCAGCTCCCCGACGATCTGTTCCAGTTGCATCCGACCAGCCGCGGCGTCGGCCTCTGGGAGGACAAGCTCTATCTCGCCACCACCGACGATCATGTCGTCGCGCTCGACGCCAAGACCGGCAAGGTGGTGTGGGACACCAAGGTGCAGGACTACAAGAAGGGCCAGTACATGACCCTGATGCCGCTGGTCGTCGACGGCAAGGTCATCGTCGGCGGCTCCGGCGGCGAGTTCGGCGTGCGCGGCTACGTCGCCGCCTATGATGCCAAGGACGGCAAGGAGCTGTGGCGGACCTATACCATTCCCGGCGAAGGCGAGCCCGGCCACGACACCTGGCAGGGCGAGGACTGGAAGAACGGCGGCGGCTCGGCCTGGATGACCGGCAATTACGACAAGGACACCAAG
The DNA here is from genome assembly GCF_040547985.1 of Bradyrhizobium sp. LB14.3. Classification (NCBI taxonomy): domain Bacteria; kingdom Pseudomonadati; phylum Pseudomonadota; class Alphaproteobacteria; order Hyphomicrobiales; family Nitrobacteraceae; genus Bradyrhizobium; species Bradyrhizobium sp. LB14.3. The sequence goes on along the minus strand of NZ_JBEPQT010000016.1, from coordinate 170,054 downwards.
ACGATCTATTGGGGCGTCGGCAACGCCGCGCCGTGGCCCGGCGAGATGCATCCCGGCGACAATCTCTATACCTCCTCGGTGCTCGCGCTCGATCCGAACACCGGCAAGATCAAAACCTATCACCAGTATCACCAGAACGATTCCTGGGATTGGGACGAGGTCGAAGCGCCGATGTTGATCGACCTGCAACGCGACGGCCGCACCATCAAGAGCCTGGTCCATCCGGGACGCGATGCGATCTTCTGGATACTCGAGCGCACGCCCACCAAGATCAACTACATCGCCGGCTGGCCGTTCGTCTCCACCGACGTCTGGAAGGGCATCGATGCCGAGAGCGGCAGGCCGATCCTCGATCCCGCGCACAAGCCGATGGTCGGCAAGCGCGTGGAGTTCTGTCCGTCGCTGTGGGGCGGCAAGGATTGGCCGTCGGCGGCCTACAGCCAGAAGACCGGCCTCGTCTACGTGCCCGCCAACGAGAATTTCTGCGGCGGGTTCACCGGCGAGAAGGTTCCGCTCAAGCCCGGCGAACTCTGGCTCGGCACCAAACCGGAGGACATCGGCCTGAAGACGAAGCCTGGCGCCGATCATTTCGGCGAGCTCCAGGCTTGGGATCCCGTTACGGGCAAGAAGATGTGGCAACACAACTTCCCCAAGTCGCAGCTGTTCGGATCGGTGACGGCGACCGCAGGCGATCTCGTCTTCGTGGGCGGCACCAACGACCGCAACTTCCGCGCCTTCAACGCCAAGAGTGGCGAGCTGCTGTGGGAGCAGAAGACCAACTCCGGCATCATGGGCATGCCGGTGTCCTATGAGATCGACGGCACGCAATACATCGCGATCCAGTCGGGATGGGGCGTGGATGCGCAGCGCATCCAGGATGCACTCGTGACCAACAATATCGGCATCGAAGCCAACGTACCGCAGGGCGGCGTCATCTGGGTGTTCGCGCTGAAGAAGTAAGCTCCGCTGGCGGATCGAAAGAAGCGGAGTGTCAGGGGGCAAATGCGGCGGACGGCAGCGTCCGCCGCATTTTGCGTGACGGGATGGGATTGCTGCCCGCGCCACGAAGTCGTCATGGCCTAGACAAGCCTGGACAAGCCCGGGCATGACGATGCGGTCGCACGCGACGCCAGATCGCTACTTCCCCTCGCGCTCTACCTTGCCCTTTTCCTTCCGGTTCATCTCCTGAACCTTGGGATCCGGATTGTGCTGCCCGGTGGTCTGGGTGGTCGAGGGCGGCGGGGCATTGGCGTTGGGCAGGGAGTTCTGGTCCGGCGTGCTGGGGCGCGTGGCCGTGGTTGGCGGTGCCGTGTTGTTCTGGGCGAACACGCCTGTGGTCGTCAAAAGAAAGGCGCTCGACAGCGAAACTGCGAGCGCCTTTGAAATATGGGTCATCGATCTGCTCCTGTCAGATCGATGGAAACGGCGCGAAGCCGCTTTGTGTTCCCGAGCGCGATAGACTTCTATCGCGCTCTTTCCTGATTGAGCATGGTCTGTTCGGAAAACCGGTGTCCACTTTTCCGGACCAAGCTCTCACGCCTCCAATTGCTTGCCGAGCGGAAGGTTGCGGATGCGCTTTCCGGTCGCGGCGAAGATGGCGTTCATCAGCGCCGGCGCGAACGGCGGGACACCGGGCTCGCCGACTCCGCTCGGTGGCGTGTCGGGTCCGGGCGGCACGATGTAGACGTTGGTCACCAGCGGGGATTCATCCATCCTGAGGACCTGGAAGTCGTCAAAGTTCTTTTGCTCCACCTTGCCGTCCTTGAAGCTGATCTCGCCGTATTTGGCGAGGCTCAGCCCCATGATCGCCGCGCCCTCGATCTGCGAGGCGATGCGCTCGGGGTTGACATAGGTGCCGCAATCGATCGCGGTGTCGACCCGCGGCACCGTCAGCTTGCCCTTGTCGTCGACGGCGACCTCGACGATGGTCGCGATATAGCTGACGAAGCTGCGGTGTACGGCGATGCCGAGACCGTGGCCCTTGGCGACCGCGCGGCCCCATTCTCCCTTCTCGGCGACCAGCTCGACCACCTTGCGCAGGCGCGCGGTGTCGATCGGGTAGCTGTCGAAGGGTTCGCCGTAGTTCCACATGTCCTTCACGGCCGGCTTGACGATGCGCGGGCTGCCGATCAGCGCCAGCAGCGTCTCCTTCTGGTCGCGGCCGGTCGCATGCGCGATCTCGCCGACCATCGACTGTACCGCGAAGGCGCGCGGGATGTTCGAGACCGAGCGGAACCAGCCGATGCGGGTGAACGCCGCGGCTTCCGGGTTCTCGCAAGAGATGTTGGCGATCTCGAACGGCATATCGACGAGGCCCATGCCGAGCTCGAAGGGCGCCTCGTGATTTGCACCGGCGGCGAAGGTCGAGGCGATGCTGGGAGCCACGCTGCGGTGGCGCCAGGCGATCACCTTGCCGCTCTTGTCGAGGCCCGCTTCGATCCGTTCCACGGAGACCGTGTGCAGGAAGTCGTGGCGGACGTCGTCCTCGCGCGTCCATTGCACCTTCACGGGCGCGCCGAGCTCCTTCGACAGCAGCGCGGCCTCGAGCGCAAAGTCGCACTTCGACTTGCGGCCGAAACCGCCGCCGAGCAGGGTGACGTTGACCGTGACATTGCCCTCGGGGATGCCGAGCGTCTTGGCGACGTCCTCGCGTGTGCCGCCCGGGCTCTGCACCGGTGCCCAGATCTCCGCCTTGTCGCCCTTGACGTCGGCGACCGCCACCGGCGGTTCCATGCTGACATGGGCGAGATGCGGCAGATAATATTCGCCGACGATGATCTTGTCGGCACCCTTCAGGGCAGCATCGGCGTCGCCTTCCTGGCGCACGACGAGGCCCGGTTTGCGTGAGGCTTCCTCGAGCTCCTTGCGGTAGGCGACGGAGTCGTATTTGCCGTTGGCACCGTCATCCCAGGTGAGCTTAAGTGCGTCGCGGCCCTTGATCGCCGCGCCGGTGTTGCGCGCGATCACGGCAACGCCGCCGAGCGGCTGGAATTTCGACGGCCACGGCCAACCGCGCACCTGCATCACCTTCTCGACGCCGGGGACCTTCAGCGCCGCGTCCGGATCGAACGAGACCAGCTTGCCGCCTGTTACCGGCGGGCGCGCGATCACGGCATACTTCATGCCAGGCAGCCGCACGTCGGCGCCGTAACGCGCCTTGCCGGTGGTGATGTCGTGGAGATCGACGATGCCGACCTGGCCCTTGCCGAGATAGCGGAAGTCCTTGGGGTTCTTCAGCTTGAGGCCTTCGATACTCGGCACCGATTCCTTGGCGGCATCGGCTGCGAGCTCGCCGAAGCCGAGCTTGCGGCTCGTCGCGCTGTGGACGACCTCGTGATTGACGGCCTTGACCTCGGTCGCCGGCACGCCCCAGCGCTTGGCCGCGGCCTGTTCCAGCATGGTGCGGGCGGAGGCGCCGATCTGGCGCATCGGCATCAGATAATGCCGCGTGCTGCGCGAGCCGTCGGTGTCCTGGTTGCCGAACTTGACCTCGTCGCCGTGAGCCTGCTGCACTTTGACTCGCGACCAGTCAGCTTCCATTTCTTCCGCTACGATCAGCGGCAGACTGGTGCGCACGCCGGTACCCATCTCGGCGCGGTGGGCGAGGATGGTGACGGTGCCGTCGGGCGCGACCGCGACGAACACGCGCGGGTCCACCACGACGCCATGCGGCATTTTGCCGGCGCCGGTCTCATAGGCGAACGCCTGGCGCGACATCACGGGGGCAGCGAGCACGAAGCCGCCGGTGATGCCGAGCCCTTTCAGGATGCTACGGCGCGAGACTTTCTCGACCTTGATGTTCTTTTCGAAGCCACGAAGCTTCCCCGGATTGTCGATGAAATTCATGTCACACTCCCGTCGATGCGAGATGGACCGCGTTCTCAATGCGCTGGTAGCAGCCGCAGCGGCAGATGTTGCCGGCCATCGCTTCGCGGATCTGGTCGTGCGACGGCTTTGGGTTGTCCATCAGTAGCGCCGCCGCCTGCATGATCTGGCCCGCCTGGCAGAAGCCGCATTGGGGTACGTTGACCTGGCGCCAGGCCTTCTGCACCGCGTGATCGCCGTTCGGATGCAGTCCCTCGATCGTCGTGACCTCGCGGCCGGCGACGTCGTTGATCGATGTGATGCAGGAGCGCACGGCTTCCTTGTCGACGATGACGGTGCAGGCGCCGCAAAGGGCCTGGCCACAGCCGAACTTGGTGCCGGTCAGCCCGGCCTCGTCGCGCAGGAACCAGAGTAGCGGAAGATCCGGGTCGCCGTCCCAGCTCTGTTCCTGGCCGTTGATCTTCACCTTGATCATGATCGTCCCTCGCTCTTCATAAGCTTGCCGATTTCAAATTGTCCCGACGTCGGTCGGCGCAATGCCTGCTGCGTCGTGTCGTCGCGTTCCGGCCGTCATCCGGCGCGGGCAGATCCCGGCAGGAAGCAGGAATGCGAGTGTCATGTCCGGATGTGCTCGATACCTCCGTCTTGTTCTTGATTATTGAATTTCGCGCGGCATCGTGACGACGCAATCGTAGCAGAGATCGCCTCGGTCCGGCGTTCACAGCCAAGTGTTCTCTAGTCAGCTGTTCTCTAGTCAGCTGTTATCGACGGGAAAAGATTGCAACGAAGGTTTGTCAAAAGCAGGGCGCTGCATCACACAGCGCGCCTCCCGAAACGGGCACAATGAAAAAAGCTTCGTCCGCCAGAAGAACTGTGCGGACGAAGCAGGATGCCTCAGTCGAGGGAGGGAGAAACGCAAGCGCTGCGGACTTCAAGCAGGAAGCCGGCGGCCCTGCGCAGTCATTCAGAAACCAGGACTGAGGGACCTGATGGCCCTCGTATACGCAGAGTGGAGAAGCGGGGGCATCGCCGCGATTGGTCCTGGGGCCGGACCCGTCCGCTCGCTGGCGAGAACCAGCGAGCGGACGGGCAAACGTCAGGCGGCCTGGCTCAGGCGGCTTTGGCCTTCGCCACGTGGGTCGCGATCGCGTCCATCAGAGCCGGCGACAGGCAGTCATAGGGCTCGAGGCCGATTTCCTTCAGCCGCGAACGAATACCGGGCATTTCCTCCGGCTTCACGCCCGATTCGATCACCGAGGAGACGAAGGCGGCGAATTGCGGCGCCTGCGAACCCTGTTCCTGGAACAGTTCGGGGTGAATGAAGTCGAGGCCGTAGAACGGGTGGCCCTTGTTCTCGATGCGGCCGTACATGTGGGTGCCGCAGGCCTTGCAGGCATGGCGCTGGATCACCGCAGAGGGGTCGACGATCTGGAGCTTGTCGCCGTTCTCGATCACGCTGACGTTCTGGCGCGGCACCACGGCGACGACGGAGAAATTCGCGCCCTGCGGCTTCCAGCACTTGGTGCAGCCACAGGCGTGGTTGTGCGCGACGTCGCCCTTGACGGCGACCTTGACCTGATGGTCCTTGCATTTGCATACGAGCGTGCCGCCGGCAAAGCTGCCGCTGCCCTGTTTGAGGCCGTTATCGATCGAGGGATGGAGTGCAACAGTCATGGGTCGATCCTCCTTGGGGGTGACGCTTTTCGAACTAGAACACGACGACTGAACGGATGGATTTGCCCTCATGCATCAGCTCGAAGCCTTTGTTGATGTCTTCGAGCTTGAGCGTGTGGGTGATCATCGGGTCGATCTGGATCTTTCCGTTCATGTACCAGTCGACGATCTTCGGCACGTCGGTGCGGCCGCGCGCGCCGCCGAAGGCGGTGCCCCGCCAGTTGCGCCCGGTGACGAGCTGGAACGGGCGAGTGGCGATCTCCTTGCCGGATTCGGCAACGCCGATGATGATCGAGGTGCCCCAGCCGCGATGGCAGGCTTCCAGCGCCTGGCGCATCACCGTGGTGTTGCCGGTGCAGTCGAAGGTGTAGTCGGCGCCGCCGTCGGTCAGGGTCACGAGATGCGGGACGATGTCGCCGGTGATCTTCTTGGGATTGACGAAATCGGTCATGCCGAACCGCCGGCCCCATTCCTCCTTGGAGTCGTTGATGTCGACGCCGATGATCTTGTCGGCGCCGGCCATCTTGGCGCCCTGGATCACGTTGAGGCCGATGCCGCCGAGGCCGAACACCACGACGTTGGAGCCCGGCTCGACCTTGGCGGTATTGACGACGGCGCCGACGCCGGTGGTGACGCCGCAGCCGATGTAGCAGCTCTTGTCGAACGGCGCGTCCTCGCGAATCTTGGCGACCGCGATCTCCGGCAGCACGGTGAAGTTCGAAAAGGTCGAGCAGCCCATGTAGTGGTAGATCGGCTTGCTCTTGTAGGAGAAGCGGCTGGTGCCGTCCGGCATCACGCCCTTGCCCTGCGTCGCGCGGATCGCGGTGCAGAGATTGGTCTTCTGGCTGAGGCAGCTTTTGCACTGCCGGCATTCCGGCGTGTAGAGCGGGATGACGTGGTCGCCCGGCTTCACCGAGGTCACGCCAGGACCGATCTCGCGAATGATGCCGGCGCCCTCATGGCCCAGGATCGACGGGAAGATTCCTTCGCTGTCGAAGCCGTCGAGCGTGTAGGCGTCGGTGTGGCAGATGCCCGTCGCCTTGATCTCGACCAGGACTTCGCCGACCTTCGGTCCTTCCAGATCGACCTCCACTATCTCGAGCGGCTTCTTGGCTTCGAAAGCGACGGCGGCACGTGTCTTCATCGTAAACTCCTCAAATTCTAGCAGGGCGCCAGGAACCAGGTCCTGGTCGGGCTCCGCACGTTCACTTCTTGTTGCCCATGCACGAATCTTCGTTCTTGGTATAGGCGTCGTTCTTGTCCTCGTGCTTGCCGGGTCGGGTGCGGCCCCAGGCCTCGTTGGAGCGGGCGCGCAGATAGACGTAGAGATCGTCCATGTAGCAGGCGACGTTCGGGTTATCGCCGAAGGCCGGCATCACGTTCTCCTGGGCAGTCGAGATGTTCTTGCGGCCGGAGGCGACGACGCCGAGAAAATCCGCGTAGCTCATCGTCTTCAGCGAATCCTTCAGCGCCGGGGCGTAGGTCGAGCCCATTCCATCCGGGCCGTGACACACATGGCAGTCCGAGTGATAGCGGCGGTACCCGGAATAGGTGTACCAGTCCACAGAGCCCTCCGTGATCTTGTAGGTTGGGTTGCCTTCCTTGTCGGACCATTCGCCGGTTTCGTTCTGCTTGACGGCGGTCGGATCACCTGAGCCGTCCGCGACGGCAATTCCCCCGGACGCAATCAAAAACATCGCAGCGATGGCAGAGCAGATTTTACGCAAGAGATTTTCCTCGGAAGGCATTCTGTGAGACGAGCCGGCGCGTGGAGTAGATCCACGCGCCGGAGCGATGCTGAGAGGCCTAGTTGGGCAGCGAGAACACGGTCAGCGTACCGCCGAGTGCCGTGTAGCTGCTGAGCGCCGCGTAGCCACCGACTGCGCCGAGACCTGCGGTCGGATCGGTCAGACCCGCCGCCAGACCGATACCGGCCCAGCCACCCACGCCGGAGAGGACTGCGATATACTGCTTGCCGCCGTTCTCGTAGGTGGTGACGTTGCCGATGATACCGGAGGGAGTCTTGAACTTGTAGAGCTCCTTGCCGGTCTTGGCATCGACTGCCTTCAGGTAGCCTTCGAGCGTTCCGTAGAACACCACGTTGCCCGCGGTTGCGAGTGCACCCGACCAGACCGAGAACTGCTCCTTGTTCGACCAGACGATCTTGCCGGTCTTGCCGTCCCAGGCGATGAAGTTACCCATATGGGTTTCACCCTGCGGCGGATACATCGAGAGCGTCGCACCCACATAGGGCTGGCCCGCGGTGTAGCTCACCTTGAACGGTTCGTAGTCCATGCAGACGTGGTTGGTCGGAACGTAGAACAGCTGCGTGTCCGGCGAGTAGGCTGCCGGCTGCTCGTCCTTGGTGCCGAGCGCGGCCGGGCAGATGCCCTTCACGTTGTGGTCCTCGCCGGCCTTGTCGGTCGAAGCTGTGTCGAGCACCTTCGGACGGCCATAGGTCGGCGAGTTCTTGTCCATGTCGACGCCGGAGGTCCAGTTCACCTTCGGATCGTACTTTTCGGCGACCAGAAGCTCACCGTTGACACGATCGAGCGTGTAGCCGAGGCCGTTGCGATCGAAGTGCGTCAGCAGCTTGCGCGGCGCTCCGTTGATCGTCTGGTCCGAGAGGATCATCTCGTTGACGCCGTCATAGTCCCACTCGTCGTGGGGCGTCATCTGATAGACCCATTTGGCAACGCCCGTATCCGGGTTGCGCGCCCAGATCGTCATCGACCATTTGTTGTCGCCGGGACGCTGCTTCGGATTCCAGGTCGAGGGATTGCCGGAGCCGTAATAGACGAGGTTCAGCGCGGGATCGTAGGAGATCCAGCCCCAGGTCGCACCGCCACCGATCTTCCACTGATCGCCTTGCCAGGTCTTGAGGCTGGAGTCCTTGCCGATCGGCTTGCCGAGCGCGGTGGTCTTCTCGGGGTCGACCAGAAGCTGATCATCCGGTCCTTCCGAGTATCCACGCCATGCCAGCTTGCCGGTCTTGATGTCGTAGGCGGACATGTGGGCCTGAACGCCGAACTCGCCGCCAGAGATACCGATCAGCACCTTGTCCTTGACGACCATTGGAGCCGAAGTGCCGGTCTCGCCCTTGCTGGCGTCGCCATTCTTCGCGGTCCATGCCACCTGACCGCTCTTGGCGTCGAGTGCGACGAGCGTGGTGTCGGCCTGATGCAGGAAGATCTTGCCGTCGCCAAAGGCCAAGCCGCGGTTGACCGTATCGCAGCACATCACCGGGATGACATTCGGGTCCTGCTTCGGCTCGTACTTCCAGACGATCTTGTTCTCGTTGGAAAGGTCAATAGCATAGACCTTGTTCGGGAACGGCGTGTGGACGTACATCATGTTGCCGATGATCAGCGGGCCGCCTTCGTGGCCGCGCAGCACGCCGGTCGAGAAGGTCCAGGCGACCTGGAGCTTGCCTACGTTTTGTGCGTTGATCTGGTTCAGTTTGGAATAGCGGGTATTGGCGTAGTCGCCCGTCGGCATCACCCAGTCTTTCGGGTTCTGCGACATCTTGAGCACTTCATCGTTGGCCGACGCGCTGCCGACGGCGAGAGCCGCCGCGGAGCCAAGATAGGCCGCCAGTAGTACCTTGCGCATAGTCATTCCTCCATTGGTCTCGTTTATTGTTTCCGAAGCATCACTTAATCACCGGGCTTTTCGTCCGGCGTCTGCTCGTGCAGGGCGGTCACGATTGGGACCAGAAACGATGCGGTGGTGTTACCTCCTCCTGATGAGAGTCACGGGTCCACGTGCAGAACGGCCCGTTCTTGTTGTTCCTGCCGCAATTCGTAACGACTTCGTAATCGGGAAACTTGCCCAAGAGAGAAGCTGGTTTGCTTCACAGCGCACGGACACGAAGATTTTGATTTTGCAGTAGCGAATTCAGCAGCTTCCGCATTGCTTTGGGGCCGTCTTCAACGCTCAGGTTCCCCTTGACGGCGCTGCGACTAAGGCGGAGGATTAACTTTCAAGGGTGACAATGGAACGATGGCGCTCGTTCTAGAAGATCGCTCAAATCGAGGTAAACGTCACGCAATCATGGCTGAGGGCTCCGGCAGCGCTGGTTGCGATTCGTATCGAATCTCCGGATCAAACCAGTGGCTGGATTAATGTCCGACACAATACACACGCTCTCGACGACGGGAATGACGCCGAAGCGGCAGATCCAGAGCTGGATCGATGGGCTGACGAGCCTGTGTGGGCATTTCGACGTCGATCCGCTGGAGGCGTCCTCGCTCGAAGGCCGCATCGACTACACCTCCGTCTCGCGCTTGAAGCTCTGCCAGATCGAGGTCAGCCAGCATCGCATCGCGCACACGCTGGCGCGCGCCAAGGCCAATGAGCACCCGTACATCAAGATCCACTTCCAGACTTACGGTGTGTCATATTTCGAGCAGGATGGCCGCCACATCGAGCTGAACCCGGGCGACATCATCGCCTATGACGTCTCCTGTCCGCATTCGATCATCAGCCCCGCTTTCACGCGCCACGACGTGGTGATCGTGCCGAAGGCGCTGCTGCGCGACCGCGGATTCCCGTCGCAGCGAATGCCCGCCTGCAAATTGACGTCACGCACGGGGACGGGGCGGATCGCCCATGATTTCGTCCATGCGACCTTCGACGAGGCGGCCAAGCTGTCGGCGAACAGTGCGGTCGGCGTCGCCGATTCGCTGATCGACCTTTTGCTGCTGCCGCTGCGCGAGGCGGACACGATGCTCGATCGCGTCGGGCCCGAAGCGACGTATGTGCGCGCGCAGTTCTTCATTCGTGAGCATTTGCGCGATCCGGATCTGTGCATCGACCAGATCTCCGCCGAGCTCGGCTGCTCCAAGCGCTATCTGCACATGTTGTTCTCCGAGCGCGGCACCACGGTGAGCGACTACATCTGGCAGGCGCGTCTTCAGAATTGCCGCCAGGAGCTCGAGACCCATGCCGGCAAGACCATCACCGATGTCGCGTTCTCCTGGGGCTTCTCCAGCTCATCGCATTTCAGCCGCGTGTTCCGGAAATATTTCGGCGTAGTGCCGTCCTCGATCCACAAGGCGCAACAGGGCGCCGTTGCCGCGGACGAGCATTAGGCGAACGCCAAGCTCGGCGGTCGCCGACAGCAAATGACCGTCACACGTCCGCGATGTCTCTCACGCCGATAGGGCGACGTAGGGGATACCGGCCACGAGAGCGGCGAGCAGCACCGCGTTGCCCAGCATCCCGCTCCAATGTAACCGGCGTAATCGGCGTGGGGCTTCGGTATCGCCGGCGTCTCGCGCGCTGAGCTGGTCGTCGATCCGCCGCATGAAGCCGCGGCGTCCGTAGATCGCCAGGGCTGTAACCAAGCCAACGCCCATCGCAGCGAGCAAACGACCGTCGAGCAGGAAAGCGACCGTTCCGATGATTCCGGCAACGCGCATCACCAGAAAATGGGCATTGAACATTCCGCGCAAAAGCTGAGCGACGGGCTCGATATCCAGCTTTACCAGCAGGAAGGCGGGCGAAGCCAGCGTGAAATAGCCCATCGGAAAGAGCAGAATGATCATGACGGCTATGGCGACGCCATCCGGTGTGACGCCATCCGGTGTCATGGGATCGGCCTTTCTCGTCAGCGCCGGGGAGATCTTCCGCCAGCGTGACACAATCATAGCGCGAAGATGCGTTTCCGACACTAGGCTTTGGTCGGATGTCGGCGAAGGTACCTCGCCTCGAGGTTCAGGCCGGCTCCAGGCCGCCCGCGAAGGCGGGCGATCCAGTGTGGTCGCATGTCATCTCACCGCTGGATGATCTTCATCCAGACGTCGCCGAGGATTGCAGGCTCTCGCGGCGGCAGATAGGTCAGCCCTGCCTGCCTGCCGAATTCGGCGATCTTGCCCTCGGCAGCAAGCCCGCTCAGCGCCGTGTTGACGACGTCGATCAGTGCGGGATCGCCGGCGAGCCCGACATAGCCGCGGTTGGCGCCGATCGGATAGTAATAGTCGGACGCCGTGATCGCCGTGTCGGGATGCGCGGCGCGATGGGCGTCGAAACGGCCGAGGTCGATCAGCGTCGCGTCGTAGTCGCCACGAGCGAGCGCGCCGAGGAGATCGTCGCGACCGGGGACGAGATGGGTGATGTTGTCGATCAGGCGCCCCTTGTCGAAGGTCATCAGGACGGCATCGCCCAGCGAGCCACTCTCGATGACGAGGCGAAGGCCTGAGAGGTCGCCGATATCGCCGATCTTGCGGCCCTGCGCCTTCGGCCCGAGCACAACCGTCATCGGCGAGTAAACATAGGGCTGGCTCGGTGCGAGCACGCCGAGCGCGACCCGGCGGCGCCGGTCGTCACGGGTGGCGCCGGCAAAATCCGGTAAGCGTGCCGTCTTCATGCCGGGCTTGACGAGCGAATCCGTCGTCAGCGCGTAGCCGCCGACCAGCGAGCAGCGCCCGTCGGACAGCAGCGCATTGGCCTCGAGCTGCGGGCTCGAATCCTCATCCAGCTTGCTCTCGAACCATTGGATCGTCAGAGGCCGTCCGAGCCGGTCGGCGAGCGCCTGCGCCAGCCGCACGTCGAAGCCGGAATCCGGCCTGCCCTTGTGATGCACCGAGAGCGGCGGCCGGTCCTCGTCCAGACAGATCTTGAGTGGATCGTCGGCTGCATGCGCAGCCGTGGCCGTCGCCGCGAGCATCGCGGCAACGCTCCACGCGACGAGCCAGGTTTTCATGGCTTCCTCCGGCTCGAGATGAAAGCCCAGAGATCCCCGATCTCGTCGTCGTTGAGGATGTCAGCCCAGGGCGGCATCTTGTTGTTCTTGCCGTTCTTCACCGTGGTGACGAAGCGCGTCTTGTCGTTCGGGAAGGCGCGCAGGTCCGGCGTGATGGTGCCGGGGTTCATCATGTTGGGGCCGTGGCAGTGCGAGCATTTTTCGGCATAGGTCGACTTGCCGTGGTCGATCTGTGCCTGCACGGGATTGCCGGTTGCGTCATCCGCGGCACGAACGGTCGCCGCAAGCGCGACCGTGAGCACCGCGACGGCGGCGAGGATCGCCGCCGTCTTGTGAGATCCGTCTTTCAGCATCGCGCCGTGGTTACTGCTTGACCGCAAAGACCCATAGCGAGCCGCCGGGTGGCACCTTGGCAAGCCGCTCGTCGCCGGAGAACAGCGAGTAGACACCGCCATAGCCGCTGGTGACGGCGACATACTGCACGCCATCCTGCTGCCACGTCACCGGTTGTCCCTCGATGCCGGAGCCGGTCTGGAACTGCCAGAGCTTCTTGCCGGTGTCGGCGTCGAAGGCCTCGAACTCGCCGGTCAGCGCGCCCGAGAACACGACGCCGCCCGCGGTCGACAGCACGCCCGAGAAGCGCGGGATGTCGCTCGGCGCCTCCCACTTCGCCTTGCCGGTCATCGGATCGATCGCCTTCAGATGACCGCGCGGGCCGTCACCCCACTCCCAGAGATCGGTGAGGTCCATGCCGAGATACCATTCACCCTGCTTGAAGGTGACGGGTTCGGTCTTGTACCGGCCACCGAAGGCGAGCGTGTTGGCGTAGGCCAATCCGGTCTGCGGATTGAACGACATCGGTTCCCAGTTCTTGCCGCCGAGGATCGACGGATAGACTGTCACCTTCTTGCCTTCCCGAGCACCTGTCGTGACGTCGGTCTCCATCGGCTTGCCGGTCTTCATGTCGATTCCGGTCGCCCAGTTGACCTTCACGTAAGGATTGGCCGCGAGCAGCTTTCCGTTGGTGCGGTCGAGCACGTAGAAGAAGCCGTTGCGGTTGGCGTCCATCAACACCTTGGTCGGCTTGCCCTCGACGTTGATGTCGGCGAGGACCATCTCGGCCACGCTGTCATAGTCGAACGGATTGTTCGGCGAGAACTGGTAGTGCCACTTGATCTTGCCGGTCTTGGGGTCCATCGCGAGCACGGAGCAGGTGTAGAGGTTATCGCCGGGGCGCACCGCCGAATTGAACGGTCCGGGATTGCCGATGCCCCAATACACCGTGTTCAGCTCGGGATCGTAGGAGCCCGTGATCCAGGTCGAGCCACCGCCGAGCTTCCAGGTATCGCCCTTCCAGGTGTCACCGCCGGGCTCGTCGGGGGAGGGGATCGAATGGGTACGCCACAGGTGCTTGCCCGTCGCCGGATCCCAGCCGTCGATGAAGCCGCGGGTGCCGAACTCGGCGCCGGAGATGCCGGTGATCACGACGCCGTCGGCGACCAGCGGCGCGACCGTCATCGAATAGCCTTCCTTGATGTCGGCCGCCTTCTGCCGCCACAATTCCTTGCCGTCCTTGGCGTCGAGCGCGATCACGTTGGCGTCGAGCGTGGTGCGGAATACCTTGCCGTCGTAGAGCGCGGCGCCGCGATTGATGATGCCGCAGCAGACGATGCGCGGCGTCTCGGCGGGATACTCGATCTTGCTCTTCCAGATCTGCTTGCCGGTCTTGGCGTCGACCGCCATGGTCGCGTTGTGGGAGGTCACGTAGATCACGCCCTGATACACCAGCGGCTGCGATTCCTCGCTGCGATCGTCGTTGAAGGAGTAGTTCCAGACCGGGACAAGGTTCTTGACGCTGTCCTTGTTGATCTGCTTCAGCGTCGAAAAGCGCTGGAGATTGTAGCCCATCCCGTAGTTGAGAACGTTCGATGTATCGGTCGCGCCCTTGACCAGCTGCTCGCTGGTTTGTGCATTTGCACAAGTCGATGCAAGCATGACGAGGCTCGCGGCCATCGCAAAGCGTTTCATCCGTTCCTCCCAATATGCGCGCCTGTTGACGCTGCGACAGCAACACTCCGCCCGAATGCAAAACGCGTCAATACGAAAGTCGAAGGCGCGCTGCCGATATGTTGGATGCCAGACGCCGGTCACCTGACGGAAACCTTACAAACGACTCTCAACTTGTGCGCAGGCGCTGAAGAAATTCCGCGGCACGAAGCAGAGCCCATGCGGGGCCGCCGCGCCCGGGCCGTCGGGTTCTGCGGGTGTGCAGTGCGCATGTTGCAATTCGGGGCTTGAACGGAAGCTCGCTTGTGGACTTATGTCATTACGATCCGGCTCCCAATCGGAGCTCTCGGTCAGGGAGATTTTGATGATATCGCGTCGCTCTGTTGCGCTTGCGCTCACGATTGCACTGCTGTCCAGTCCGGCCTAGTCGGCATCCGGCGGCGCCGTAAAAATGTTCGATACCGACAATGACGGTACGCTCGATCTTGCCGAGGTGAAGAAGGCGGCGGCCGCATTGTTCGCCAAGCTCGATCCCGATCACGACGGCACCCTCGACGCCCGCGAATTGCGCGGACGGTTAACGGCGAAAGAACTCGCCGCCGCCGATCCCGATCGTGACGGGACCCTCACGCTCGACGAATATCTCTCGGTGGTGGAGCAGCGTTTCAACGCGGCAAATCCCGACAAGGATGGAACGCTGGATGCGAAGGAGCTGAACTCGCGCGCCGGCCGCGCGTTGCTGCGATTGTTGCGCTGAGAGAAGCCGCGCTTGCCTGGGAGCGAAGGCGTTTTGCCCGAGAGGGAAATTCGCGAGCGCGATGCGACAGTTCGCGGTATTCGTCGTCTGATTCCGGACTTGCGCTGTCGCTGACGCAGCCCTAGGTTTTGCCCCGCGCGATGTCGCGCTCATCCCTTGGGAGACCCCCGAATGGCCTGGAAAGCTCCGAAGATTGTGGAAGTGCCGGTCGGCATGGAAATCAACATGTACGCCTGCGCTTTGCGCAAGTAAGACTGACGACCTGTCGCGGCTTCGATGGCAAACGCCGTCGAAGCCGTGGTAGTGTCAGGGATGCGCGCGAGAGCCCATACATTCTGGACCATAGCCGCCTGCACAGTCGCGCTCGTACCGGCGTGCGTCAGCGCCGAAGAGGGCTTCGATACCGAGCACATCTTCGGCTTTTTGATCGGCACCGATGTCGGCAATCCCGGCGAGCGCGAATTCCAGACCGAAACGACGGGGCGATTCGGCAAAGGCGGAGGGACCTATCGCGCCCTCTCGCAGGAAGTCGAGATCGAGATCGTGCCGCTGCCGAACTTCCGCATCGAGGTCGGCGGCATCGCTAGCTTGCACGACATCACCGGCGTCCCCGATATCGATGATCGCCGCCAGTTCAATTTTCAGGGCGCCTCGCTCGACCTGCGTTATCGCCTGCTCGACCGCGAGCACGCGCCGTTCGGCTTAACGGTTGCCGCCGAGCTTCATGGTGACCGCATCGATGAGACCTCTGGCGCAAAAGGCCGGATGTACGGCACCGATTTCACACTCGCCTTCGATCGCGAACTGATCCCGAACTTCGCCATCGGCGCGCTCAATCTGATCTATCAACCGGAATGGGCGCGCTTCGAGGTGGCGGGACTGTCCGAAAAGAGCTCGACCATCGGCGCGGCCTTCGCCGGCATGGTGCGTGTGCGGCCCAATGTGCTGCTCGGCGGCGAGATGCGCTACTTCCGGCAGTACGAAGGCATCGGCCTCGGCGAGCTTGCCGGCCAAGCCCTGTTCGTCGGTCCGACCGCTTATTTCCAGCTTTCCGAGCGCTCGCGCCTGACCGTGAGCTGGAGCATGCAGGCCTGGGGCCGTCCGGCCGGATCAGGTGCCAATCTCGACCTCGTCAATTTCGAGCGCCACCAGGCGAGGCTGGTGTTTGGGGTTAACTTCTAGGAAGGCGAGTTCCCCGCGGCCTCTCTCACGGCCGGATTGAAACTTCCCGCTCCTCGGAACGTAACCTTTTGTGCTAATCTTGATCGCCTCTGCGAGGATCCCGGCATGAACCCGATCGACCTGGTAGTGACTGTATGTGCGTTGCTCTCGCCTGCGACCTGCGAGGAGCAGCATCTGGTATTCAACTACGCCGGCTCGCCGACGCAGTGCGCGATGGCCGCGCCGCCCTATATCGCGCAATGGATCGGCGACCATCCGAAGTGGCAGGCGGTGCGATGGCGCTGCGAATATCCGCACCCGCACGACAAGGCGTGAAGCGTTGCGCTGCCTTACTGGTCGAGATTGGCTTAGGTCCTCATCCTGAGGAGCTTGCGAAGCAAGCGTCTCGAAGGATGGCCACAAGGGACAGGCGGACAGGCGGCCCTGCATGGTTCGAGACGCGCTTCGCGCTCCTCACGATGAGGGGAAAACGCCAGTAACGCAGCCACGTTACTTGTTGCAGTCCTTCAGATCCTTGTCGGCGATCGAGAACACCGCATCCGACTTGATCTCGATGTCGCGGACGATGCACTGCCGTGCACTGGGATAGCTGACCTTGGCGTCGTAGCGGCCGGGCTCGATACCGGTGATGCGCAGCCGCTCGTCGTGGTCGACCTCCTTGTCCTTGTCGTTCAAGCACTGGTTCGGTCCCCACTCGGTCTTGCCGGCCGGCGAGAGCTGGAAGCCGGAGATCGTCTCCGTCGTCAGATTCCAGAGTCGGATGCCCTTGCCCTTGGCCTGCGCGAGCGCCGCGCCCGGCATCGCAACCAACAGGATGCCGATCGCAATCAATTGACGCCGCATGGTGAACCTCCCGCGAAGATTTCGTTGGTCCAGTTGACCATGAGTTCTCATTTCGATTCAAGCTGCAGCGCCGCGAGCTCGGCCCTGATCCTGCCGAGCTCGGCCTCGCTGCGCTGCGCACGTGGGATGGCAATCGGCACCTCTCGCACGATGCGCGCCGGCCGCGGCGACAGCAAGAACAGGCGATCGCCGAGGCGGATCGCGTCATCCAGGCTGTGTGTGACGAGCAACGTCATCACCGGACGGCGCGCCACCAGCGTGGCGATCTCGTCGCGCAACCGGCCGGCGAGTGCGTCGTCGAGCGAGGCGAGCGGCTCGTCGAGCACGAGCAGATCGGGCTCGACGGCAAAGGCGCGGGCGAGCGCGACGCGCCGGGCGAGGCCGAGCGATAGCTCGCCGGGAAAGTGGCTGCGATGCGCGTCCAGCTCCAGGATTCTAAACAGCTCGGCGAGCTTCGCATCGGTGACATCGGGGGCCGCAAGCCGCACATTCTGCTCGACAGAGCGCCACGGCAACAGCCGCGGCTCCTGAAACACCATCCCGATCCGCGCTTCCGGCGGACGCGAGATGTGCCCCCCGAAATCGCGGTCGAGCCCGAGGATGATGCGCAGCATCGTGCTCTTCCCGCAGCCGGACGGACCGATCAGCACGCCGACCTCGCCGGATTGAAGCGCGAAGCTGACCGGCGCGAGCACGCCCTGCGTTCCGCCCGCGGCACTCCTGAACGTCTTGCCTGTGATCTCGACCTCAAGCCGCACGGGGTCGCCACCGGGTTGCGCGGGCTTCAAACGGTTGCACCAGCGCGGTCTCGATTACGAGCACGACGGCGGCGAAGGTCAGCGAATAGGCCAGCAGCCGCGGCGTGTCGAACAATTGGAAGGCGACGCCGATTTCAAAGCCGACGCCGTTTGGCCGCCCCAACAGTTCGGCGACCAGCACGATCTTCCAGACCAGCGACAATCCGGAGCGGGCTGAGGCTGCGATATAGGGCGCCAGTTGCGGCAGCACGACGTGGCGGAACGCGCGCCAGCGCGGCATCGCGAAAACGCTCGCCATCTCGTCGAGCGAGCGGTCGAGCGCGCGCGCACCCTCGCGCAGGGTGACGATGGCGGTCGGCAACTTGTTGATGGCGATCGCCGCGATCGCTGCGGCTTCAGTGAGCCCGGCCCAGATATAGGCCAGCACGATCACGACCAGCGCGGGCAGGTTCAGGAGCAGGATCAGCCAGGGATCGCCGAGCCGGTCGGCAAGCTTCACCCGTCCCATCAGATAGCCGATGGCGCTGCCGAGTGACATCGCCAGCACAAAGGCGAGGCTGACGCGAGCGAGCGTGGCGCCGAGATGCAGGAACAGGGCGCCGCTCGAAGCTTCCGCGACGACGACGTCGAGCACGGCGGGCGGGGAGGGCAGCTTCGCGGCGCCGACGAACAGCGCGGCGATCCACCAGATCGCGAGCAACAGGGCAAACGACAGAAGACGCAGCACCTCAGTCTCCGGGAACTGCGTGATAGAACGTGCCCGGCTCGAGTTCAGCGGCCGGGCCGACTAGGTCGCGGCCGCCCGTCTCGGCGAGCACGCGGTAGAGCACGCGCGCGTCCTTTTCTTCGTCATCGATGCTCCGGCGCGGAATGCCGTCGCGATATCGCTCGCGATAGGTCTTCAGCAGGATAGCATCGCTCGTGCCGGTGAGCGGCGCGATCTTGTCCCAGGCGGCATCCGAGGTCACCAGCAACTGCTTGGCCTTGCGCGTCATCGCAATGAAGCGCGCCACGGCTTCGCGATGGCTCGCCGCCCAGCTTTCGTCGAAGACATAGCCGACGGCGGAGACCGCGCCCTTGGCGCCCAGCTTCGGCAAAATGTCCTCGATGCCGGTGAGGCGCCTAAAACCCTTGGCCTCCAGTTGGGCGGAGAAATTCCAGAAGTTGAGGCTCGCATCCATCTCGCCGTCGAGCGTCTTGGCGGCGATCAGGGGCGGGGCACCATAGACGATGGTCGCCTCCGACTTCAGGTCGATGCCGTCCTGTTTCAACCGGGCCTGGAGCAAGAGCCAGCTCTTGTCGATCGGGCCGCCGCCGACGGCGAGCTTGCGGCCCTTCAAATCGGCGAGCGACTTGATCGGCGAGGAAGCCGGCACCATCACCGCGCCCAGCGCGCTGGAATAGGGATAGAAGGTGAGCTTGGCGCCGAGCGCGCGCTCGCGCGACACCCACAGCCAGTCGGACAGGATGATGTCGGCATTGCCGGCGCGCAGCGCGATCTTGCCGGCCTCGGGGCTCGCAAGCTCGGTGACGTCGAGCGACAGGTCGGCCTCCTTGTCGAGACCACCGGCGCGGATCGCGGCCAGCTCCCAGGAGAATGTTCCGGTCTTCTGCACCGCAAGGCGGATGGTATCCGCGGCGCGGCCGGGTCCGGCGAGTGTCAGCGCCAGCGTCACCGCGAGCGCCAATGGTCGACCAAGTGCTCTTATCAAACCAAGTGCTCTCATCACCTTGTGAGCCGTTTCCTCTGACAGAGTGCTTTTCAGGACAATACGCATAGCATAGCTTTCGTCGCAACCAGCGGGAGGACGCGCATGAATCTGGCCGGACAGCTACGACCGATTGTCGCCGCATTGGCGGTGTGGGCTGCGACCGCGCTCGCAGTGCGCGCCGAGGAGGCGAATGATTATCCGACGGCGGCGCGCGCGGAGTACGTCTATGGCTGCATGAAGGCCAATGGCGAGAGCCGGCAGGCGATCGAGCAATGTTCCTGCTCGATCGACGTGGTGGCCTCGATCGTATCCTATGAGCGCTACGTGACCGCGGAAACCGCGCTCAGCATGTCCCAGGTCCGCGGCAATCTCGGCGTCCAGTTCCGCACCTCGGAGCAGGCGAACTCGGCTGTGAACGATCTGAGGCGCGCGCAGGCCGAAGCCGAGGTGAGGTGTTTTTAACCCCTTGGCGGCGTGCATCCCGTAGTCGTCATGTCCGGGCTTGTCCCCGGACATGACGGGTGAGGGGCTCACGTCCCCGGCTTCTCCACATCCCACTCGTTGCGGAACACGTGTCCATCCGTATCCTTGGCCTCCGCGCGTAAACGCTTGGCGCCGTTGGACACATACGTGAACCGCAGATTGGGATCTTCCGAGATCGAGATGCCGCCTTCCATCGAGAGCACGGGGCTGTCGTCTTGCGTCAACTTGAGCTGATTGACGAAGAAGGCGGGAATATAGAGCTGCGTGACCTGGTCCATCTGCAGGCCGGAATTGTTGGGATGGCCGATCATGATCTGCGCCTCGCGCATGCGGCTCGCGGGGGTCTCTTGCCGCGCGAATTGCCGGTAGCGCATCTGGCCGAGCCGGTTCTGGGCTTCCTCGGCATTCTTCCCCGCCGGGGCAGAGCAGCCGCCCGAGGCCTTCACATAGACTTTGGAGACATAGAGCTGGCCGTCGCTGAGCTCGGCAACCGCATGGACGTCGGTGTAGTTGTTGATGCGTACCCGCGTCGAGATTTCGGTGACGTTGGCATCGGGGCCGAGCTCGAACTTCGCCGCCATCGGCGCCGGATTGCGGTCGATCACCAGCGTGATCGAACGGATGCGGCGGGCATCGCCCGGCGAAAGCTTGCTGCGCAGGGTCACCGGCACGATCGCCGCATCCTCGGCGCGATACGGCATATCGATGCCAATGACATCGCCGCCGTCGTGCATCGGACGGTTGCTGAAGATGTCCTGCACGAGGCCCGGCCAGGGATCGTAAGCTTCTTCAGCCTGCACCGGCACGGCGAATGCCATGCCGAGGAGCAGGGCGATCAGGGGCAGGCGGCGTGTGCATCCCATCATGGTCATGGTCCCGCGCTGACGAAGCAGAAGCAGTTGTCGGGCCTAGCGTAGCGCGTCCGCTACTCCCATTCAATTTCCGAAAATGCTGCGGTTGCGTTGCGAGCGTTGTAGTCGTCGAATAACTGCCATTGCGACCGCTCCGAGGCGGCCGCCTTGTCTGCGGCGGTTCGGATCGGCTCGCCCTTCTTGTTCGACGCCCGGACGTCCGCCAGCAGGGCCGTGAGATAACGCCGTTCATCGATCAGGGCTGCAGGCCATTCACTCACGGGTCCGTGACCCGGAACGACGCGCAGCGCCGGAATGCTCTCGAGTTCCCCGAGGATGCCGAGCCAGCCGCGAATGCTGCCGTCCATCACCGGAATATGGCGGAGGAAGACGAGATCGCCGGCGAAAAGTGTCTTGCTCGTCTCATCGAACACGGTGAGATCAGTGTCGCTGTGTCCGGCCGGCCAGGCCCGCAAGATCAGGTGGCGCGAGCCGAGATCGAGCGTCAGGGTGTCCGTGACAAGTATTGTGGGCGGCACGAGCTTCACGGGAGAGATCAATTCGTCGCCCATGATGCGTCTGAAATTGTCGAGATAATACGGCCCGCGCGTCGCCAACGCCTGCGGCAGCCGGCTATGGCCGACGAAGCGCGTGTCCCCGGCGACGAAGGCTGCATTGCCGAAGACATGATCGGGATGGCCGTGGGTGTTGATGACGTAGCGGATCGGCTTGCTGGTGCGGGCCCGCACCGCAGCCAGCAGCGCCTCGCCCTCGCGAAGGCTACCACCGGTATCGATGACGGCGACCGCATCCGCGCCGACGATGAAGCCGACATTGGCGATGTCGCCCTCGTTCTCGCGGGTCATCAGGGCGATGGTCCCGGAGTGTACGAAGATTCCCGGCGCGACTTCGCTTACAGGCAATTCGGCCGCTCCTGCGCATGCTAGTGTCGCCGTCACCAGCAGGGACGAGGCTGCAATCACGAAAGCGATGCGAGACACTTTTCCGCCTCAGTTCAAAGGGTTGCGCAGTTGCACTGCAACAAAGAAAAGCCAGCACAAAGTCTGGCAGAAATGGTGCGTCATGCGTTGCATGGCTAGCATTCAAACAATCCTAGGAGGAAGTGCGATGACGGAGGCCGGACGACATCGTCGCTGGTTGGTTTCACTGAGTATCCTGGTTGCGTCTTGCGCGTTCGGCGACGTCGCCGTCGCGCAGACCAACGACGCCGGCGACCTCTCCTTCGAGCTGGTCGATCCCAAGGTGCTGCGCGTCTGTGCCGACCCGCGCAATCTGCCGTTCTCGAATGAAAAGGGCGAGGGGTTCGAGAACAAGCTTGCCGAGTTGTTTGCAGAGAAGCTCCAGAAGAAGCTCGACTATGTCTTTTTTCCACAGGCTACCGGCTTCGTGCGCATGACGCTCGGCTCGCATCGCTGCGACGTCATCATGGGCTTCCCCCAAGGCGATGACCTCGTGCAGGGCACCAATCCCTATTATCGCACGTCCTACGCGCTGGTCGCGAAAGCCGGCAGTGGGCTTGAGGAGGTCGACACGCTCGAGGATACCAGGCTGAAGGGCAAGCATGTCGGCATCGTCGCCGGAACGCCGCCTGCGACCAACATGGCCATCGCGGGACTGATGGGCGATGCAAAGCCCTATCCGCTGATGATCGACACGCGCTACGATAATTCGGCGCAGGCAATGATCAATGATCTCGCGGCAGGCAAGATTGACGCCGGCGTGCTGTGGGGACCCATGGCGGGTTTTTACGCGAAGCAGGCGGGCTCGCTTCATGTCACGCCGCTGGTAAAGGAAACCACCGGACCAAAACTGGCCTATCGCATCGGTATGGGCGTGCGTGCCGCCGACCAGAACTGGAAGCGGCAACTCAACAAGCTGATCCAGGAGAACCAGGGCGAGATCAACAAGATCCTGCTCGACTTCGGCGTGCCGCTGCTGGACGAGAGCGACCGGCCGCTCGGCGCGGAGACGGCCAAGACGCCATGAGGCGGCAGATTGCCGCTGCGCTGGTCGCCGCCATTCTGGTGGCGCCGGTAGTCGCGCAGCAGCAGGAGCCGTTCGAGCCCGAGGGTTATCGCGCCGACAATTACCGCGCGCCTGTGCCGGCGACGCTCGGCGGCGCGCGCGTGCTGTCGACTTCGGAAGCCGAGGCGATCTGGCACGCGAAGAGCGGCGTGTTCATCGACGTGCTGCCGCGCGCGCCGAAGCCGAAGAACCTTCCCGCGGGTACCGTCTGGCGCGAGGCGCCGCGCAAAAACATTCCGGGCAGCATCTGGCTGCCCGATACTGGCTATGGTGCGCTGCCGCCGGCCATGGACGATTATTTTCGGCGCGGGCTCGCGCGTGCGTCGCGCGGCGACAAGGCCGCGCTGCTGGTGATCTATTGCCTGGCCGACTGCTGGATGTCCTGGAACGCCGCCAAGCGCGCGCTCGCGTATGGCTACTCCAACGTCGCCTGGTATCCCGAAGGCACCGACGGCTGGGAGCGCGCCAAACTCCCAACCGACGAGGCACAGCCGGAGCTGCGGCCGGAGCAATAAAGAATTGAGCGAGCTCTGTCATCGGTGGCCTCGTGGTTCGAGACGACCGCTTCGCGGTCTCCGCACCACGAGGGTCTATATCCCGCAGCGAAATCAGATCCTGTGAGGCGCCCGCCGAAGGCGGGCGTCTCGAAGGATGGCGGCAATGGGACAGAGAGTTTCCCCTACTGCTTCTGCAGCTTGGTCAGCGTGCCCGTGCCGTTATTGACGGTTGCAGAGTAGCTCACCCTGTCGCCGGCGTGCACGGCATCCAGCATCGCGGCGTCCTTGGCCTTGTACTCCTGGAGCGCGCCGGCGCCGCCTGCGCTGCCGCCGACCGTGCCTTTCTGCATCTGCTGGATCGAAATCGTGCTGTTGAGCCGATCTATCCGCGTGACCATTCCGGTCATGTCGTCAGCGAATGCGCTGCTTGCAAGCATGCTGATGGCCGCAGCGCCTGCGAGGATGAATTTCGTGGTTCCCATCAAGGCCTCCCGACGTCTTGGACTCTCTTCGACAAGCCATCCTGGATCGATTTAGTTCCGGCAGATAGCGCGGCAAAGGTTAACGATAGCGTTGAGATCGCCGGAACTTGCAAAGCTGTCAGTGGGGTGACGCTATTCCATTTCCTGCTGAATGACGCGTCCCAGCGCAAACAGGCGCTGATCGATCGTGGTGGGAACCTCGCAGACGAACCGCACTACTTTGTGGCGGTCCTCGAAAATGCGAGTCTTCCAGATCAGCTCGTTGCTGAGCGCATCGACCTTGGCCTCGTCGCGCGGCGTTGCGCTCTGGAGCGCCTGGAGCTGGATCGACTCCTCGCGAATCTTGTCGGCGGCCTCGCGCTGCTTGCGGCTGACGCGTTCCAGCCCGCCCATGACCTGCGAGCGCTGGGCGTTGAGCGTGTCGAACAGGCCGGCGAACAGAAGTTTTGCATTCGCGGTCTTGTCGGCCGCGGAGCCCGCCAAGAACTCCTTCACCGACTTCTCGGCCTCGTCCAGCGGCGTCTTGCGGGCCGCCAGTTTCAAGACCAGCGCGCTGACCCTGGCGTCGTCCTTCCACTTGTTCTGCACGTCATCGAGCGAAGGACCAGCCCACACGGCGGCGAGCGAAATTTCCGGCACTTTTGCCTGCGTGCAGGGCCAGTCGGGATAGCGCGGATCGGCCGCGCGTGCCGCCGTGCTCGCGACTGCGAGCATCAGAGCGGCCATGGCCAGAACCCGAACCTTCATCCTTCGCCTCCCACAGGGCCCCGTCGCGCCAGCCCGCGCGAGGGATCATAGGCATAAATCGCCCCGATCATGAAGACGATTGTGCAGGTCGCGACCACCGCCAGCGAGACCCAGTTGATCTGTCCGTACAGCGCAAACCGGATCAACTCGACCGCATGGGTGAACGGATTGGCCTCGCAGAAATAATAGAGATAGGGACTGCCCTCCTGCACGCGCCAGAGCGGGTAGAGCGCCGAGGAGGCAAAGAACATCGGGAAGATCACGAAGTTCATGACGCCGGCAAAGCTTTCAAGCTGCTTGATGCCGGACGAGATCAGCATGCCGAGCGAGCCCAGCATCAGTCCGGACAGGATCAGCGCCGGTAGTACGGTGAGATAGCCGATCGGGGGAGGTGTGATGTCCCAGAACCAGGCGATCAGCAGGAACGCATAGACCTGGAGCAGCGACACCGCGGTGCCCGCGAGCAGCTTGCAGAACAAGAGGAACCCGCGCGGCAAGGGGCTTACCAGCAGCGTGCGCATGTTGCCCATCTCGCGGTCATAGACCATCGAGAGCGAGGACTGCATGCCGTTGAAGAGCTGGATCATCGCCATCAGCCCGGGCGCGATAAAGACCTCATAGAGGATGTAAGTCTCGTACGGAGGGATGATGGAGATGCCGAGCACCTGGCGGAATCCGGCGGCGAAGATGAACAGCCAGACCAGCGGCCGTACCAGCGCCGAGACGAAACGCTCGCGCTGATGCAGGAAGCGCAGGCCCTCGCGCCAGACGATGCCGGTGAGGCAAGTCATATACTCGGCGGCTGAGAAGCCGCGCGGCGTGTCGCGTGTCGTGATGCTGCTCATGCGCCGCTGCCCGGCAGGGTCTGCGCGCCGGTCAGGCGCATGAAGGCGGTGTTGACGTCCTGCGCGCCGGCTTCCGCAACGACACGACTCATTGGTCCCTGCGCCAGCACCTTGCCCTGGTGCAGCACCACGAGATCGTCGCCGGCCATGATCTCGTCGAACAGATGCGTGGCCCAGAGCACGCCGATGCCTTGCTCGGTCACGAGCTGACGCACATGGCTAATGATGTCTGCGCGCGCCTTGACGTCGAGGCCGACGGTCGGCTCGTCCAGCAATAGCAGGCGCGGACGGTGCAGCAGCGCGCGTGCGATCTCCAGCCGCCGCATCTGCCCGCCCGAGAGATCGCGCACCTTGCTGCCGGCGCGCTCGGTCAGCCCGATGCGGCCGAGCAACTCGGCGCTGCGCACTGCGGCCTCGCGGCGGCTGATGCCGTGCAGCGCGGCGTGATAGAGCAGGTTCTGCGTCAGCGACAGATCGAGATCGAGCGTGCGCGGCTGGAACACGACGCCGAGCAACCGCAGCGCCTCGCCGGGACTTTTGCTGACGTCATGGCCGAAAATTCCGACGCGGCCGGTCTGGATGCCGAACAGCCGCGTGATCAGCGAGAACAGCGTGCTCTTGCCTGCGCCGTTGAGGCCAAGCAGCGCGGTGAAGCTCGCCGGCTGCACGTTGAACGACACGTCCATCAGCGCCCGGCGCGGGCCATAGGCGTGGCTGACGCCGTCGATCGACAGCGCCGGCACCGCAGCGGGCTTGGGCTTCGGCACCTCGCGTTGTTCGGCGATGGGAGCAGGGCTGGTCATGGCGCGATCGTGATGCCCCAGGGCAGTTCGCCCACCTGAATGGTCTTGATCACCTTTTGCGCGGCGACGTCGATGACGGAGACGTCGTTCGACACGCCGTTGGTGGTGAGCAGATATTTCTCGTCCGGCGTGAACGCCATGTGCCAGACCCGCTGTCCGACCAGCAGATATTTCGTCACCTTGCGCGTGGCGGTATCGACCACGGCGACGCGGTTGGCGGGACCGAGCGCGATGAAGGCGGTCTTGTCGTCCTTGGTCATGCCGATGCCGACGGGCTGGATGGCCTCCTTCCTCAACCCCGGGATCTCGAAATTGACCTTGCCGGTCACCTCGTGCTTTCCGGGGTCGATGATCGACACGGTGCCGCCGATCTCCGAGGACACCCACAATTCGGAAGCGTCGTGCTTGAATTCGGCAAAGCGCGGCCGCGCGTCGACCAGAACGTTGGCGACGATCTGGCGCGACGAGGTGTCGATGAAATGCGCCATGTTGGTCGTCTCGGACGTGTTGATCAGCGTCTTGCCGTCCGGGCTGATGGTCATGCCCTCGGGCTCGACGCCAACCTGGATGTCGCCAAGGCGCGCGCGCTTCTCGAGGTCGATCACGGTCACCGTGTTGTCGTTCTCGTTGGCGACATAGAGGATCTTGCCGGCGGCATCCTGGGCGAACAATT
Source organism: Bradyrhizobium sp. LB14.3 (assembly GCF_040547985.1). Taxonomy (NCBI): domain Bacteria; kingdom Pseudomonadati; phylum Pseudomonadota; class Alphaproteobacteria; order Hyphomicrobiales; family Nitrobacteraceae; genus Bradyrhizobium; species Bradyrhizobium sp. LB14.3. Next base: position 143,163 of record NZ_JBEPQT010000016.1, on the reverse strand, counting down.
CGGGGTCGGGTCCGGAGGGCAGGCTGTCCACCACGGCTTGCGTCTTCGCGTCGATCATCTGGATGGTGTCGTCGTCGCCGACCGCGACCATCACGAACTTGCCGTCGCGCGTGAAGTCGATGCCGCGCGGGCGCTGGCCGACCTTGATGGTCTTGGTGACCGTCCAGCTGTCGGTGTCGATCACCGACACCGTGTTGCTCTTCTCGTTCGAGACATAGGCGATGAACGCATGCGCAGGCGCTGCCGCCAGCGCCAGCCCGGACAGCAATCCCACACGCCACAAGCGCGGTATTCCGCTGCGGGTTGGTTTCACCTCCCCCGCTTGCGGGGGAGGTCGCATCGCATCGACAGATGCGATGCGGGTGAGGGTTCTCTCCTCTAGGAGGTTATCGCTCGCGGAGACACCCTCTCCCCAATCCTCCCCCGCGAGCGGGGGAGGGAGCGCAGCGTCGTTGTAGTCGCAGCTCGAACTCATCTCACAATGCTCACTTCAATTTGCATTTGCTCTCCGGGCGGTCGTAGCCGAGCGTGTCGAGCTCAGAGACCTGGTGCAGAAAACCTTCCTGCGGCGACACCGACACCACCATGCGGCCGTCGACCAGCAGGATCGGCTGGCGCAGCTGCAGGTTCCAGTCGCGCAGGGTCAGCTTTGTGCCCTTGAAGGCAGCAACCGAAAAGTCCGGGCCCTTGATGAAGTCGGTGACCTTCTTGACGTCGCCGGAATTGGTGCGCGAGGTGGCCTCGCCGATCATGCGCACCGCGGTCCAGACCTGCATGTCGAGCGCGGTCATCCTCCGCGCATTCAGCTTGACGAAGCGGTGCTGCATCTGGATCGCGCCCCACTGGTCCTGCGATGCGTCCCAGCTCCGCGGCACGAGGCCGGCCGAGCCCGCGACCGGGCGGGGATCCCAGGTGCGATAGGGCAGGTACGCGCCGAACACCTCGCTCTCGTCGGCGGCGACCAGCACGTCGTAGGCCGGCGCCTGTTGCGTGAACACCGGCATCTGGCGCTGGATCAGCGTCACGCCTGAGTCCGTGCGGCGCGCGCCGCCTTTGTCTTCGAAACTGCGCTCCTGCACGATCTTGGCACCGAACCGCGTGGCCGTGCGCCTCAGCGCGTCGGCGAACAGCTTGTCCTCGTCATGCGAGCCGACCACGAGCAGCCAGCGCTTCCACTGCTTCCACACCAGATATTGGCCGAGCGCATCCGCCAGCATCGCGCGTGTCGGCGCGGTGTGGATGACGTTGGCACGGCAATCGGCCTCGCGCAGACGCTCGTCGATCGCCCCGGCATTGAACAGCAGCGTGCCGCGGTCGCGCAAGGCGTCTGAGACTTTCAGCAGCGCATCCGCCGGCAGGTCGGCGATGATGAAGCCGTTGCGTGCGGCGAGATCGGTCGCGGCCTGCACGGCATCCTCGCCCTCCTTGATCCGGCGCTCCTCCAGCACAAATCGCTGGTTGAGGAATTTGCCGGTGGTGTTGTTGTCCTCGATGGCGAGGCGCGCGCCCGCGACGCCGTCATTCTCCGCGGGCTGCTCGACCAGCGACAGCGTCGATCTGGTGCCGGCGACGCCGAGATAGCCGACGCCGATCATGACAGGGTCGGCGGCGAGCGCGCTCGTCGCAGCAAGACCCAGGCCGATCAGGCCGACCAACCATCGGATCATGTTTCCTCCAGATGTTCTCCCTGGCTTGACCGCCGGTGGAGAATTGTCTCTGCTAAAGCATGACCGATTTGTCAGGGCATGCAACCCCGCATTTCGCCCCGCGTGCACGAGGACTGAAATCACGATCATGCGAGCACTGATATGTTTCGCTGCCTTGCTGTTGACGACGTCGGTCGCGTTTGCCGATCCGCCAAAACTCGCGGTGTTCGACTTCGAGTTGATCGACACCAGCCTGCCCGGCGAGTTCTACGGCTCCAAGCCGGAGGAGGCGCGGCTCCTGCTCATCGGCGAGCAGTTGCGCAAGGAACTGACGGAGTCAGGCAGGTTCCAGATGCTCGATATCGCGCCGATCAGGGACGCCGCCCGTCATGCCAATCTGCAGGCCTGCGGCGGCTGCGACCTCAAGCTTGCCGGGCAGCTCGGTGCTGACCTGGAGATCACCGGCATGGTGCAGAAGGTCTCGAACCTGATCATCAATCTGAACATCTACCTGCGCGACGTGAAGACCGGCACCATGATCACGGCCGCCAGCGCCGACATGCGTGGCAACACGGATGAATCCTGGACGCGCACGATGAGCTATTTGATCCGCAACCGCTTGCTGGCACCGAATTACGGCAAGCCGTAAGAGGGAACTTCTCTCCGCGAGTCCAATTCTCATTGAACGCGCGGACACAACCACTCGTCCGGCGCTTCGCGCCATCTTCTCTCACAAGAAGGGGAGAAGGAAAGAAGCCATCATCCCTTCAATCTTTCCGCATGCCAGTGCAGATGATCGCCCATGAAGGTCGAGATGAAATAATAGCTGTGGTCGTAGCCCGCCTGCCGCCGCAGCGTCAGCGGGATGTTGGCCTTGGCACAGGCCGCCTGCAGCAATTCGGGACGAAGCTGCTCCTTCAAAAAGTTATCGGCCTCGCCGACGTCGACCAGAAAGCCCGAAAACTTCGCGCCGTCTTCGATCAGCGCCACCGTGTCGTGGCTGCGCCAGGCGTCCTTGTTGGGACCGAGATAGCCGGTCAGCGCCTTGATGCCCCAGGGCACAAGCGACGGCGCCACGATCGGGGCGAAGGCGCTGGCCGCGCGAAAACGGTGCGGGTTGCGCAGCGCGACCGTCAGCGCACCGTGGCCACCCATTGAATGGCCCATCACCGATTGGCGCTTGGCATCGACCGGAAAATTCTCCGCCACGAGTTTTGGCAGTTCGTCGGTGACGTAGCTCCACATGCGATAATTGCGTGAAAACGGCGCTTCCGTCGCATCGACATAGAAGCCGGCGCCCAGGCCGAAATCATAGGCATTGTTGGCATCGCCCGGCACGTCGGGCCCGCGCGGGCTGGTGTCGGGCGCGACGAAGATCAGGCCGAGCTCGGCGCAGGCTTTTCGGAATTCACCCTTCTCGGTGACGTTGGCATGCGTGCAGGTGAGCCCGGACAGGTACCAAACCACGGGCAGCTTGGCGCCGGCCGCATGCGGGGGAACATAGACCGAGAACATCATATCGGTTCCGGTCGCCTGGCTCGCATGGCGGTACACGCCTTGCACGCCGCCATAGGAAGTATTGGTCGAGACAGTCTGAATCGTCATGCCGCTAGCTCCGTGGCGTCAAACCACATCAGGATTGCAACGCTTGTGTGACCGAATTCGTGGCGGCCGTCAGGCCACTCCGCTGTCGATCGCCAGCCGCACCAGCTCGACCGAGGTCTTCACCCCAAGCTTCTGGCGCATGATGGACGAGGTGTTGGCAACAGTCTTGTAGGACGACTGCACCAGCCAGGCGATCTCGGACAGGCTCTTTCCGGCGCTGAGCAGCCGCAAAATCTCCATCTCGCGCGCGTTGAGCTTCGCCAGCGGGCTTTGCGCCAGCGCGGGTCCCGCAAAGGCGATGCTGCGCGCGATCGCACTCGGCAGATAGGTGCCGCCGCTGCCGACGGTGCGGATCGCCTCGACGAGATCGTCGGGGTCGCCGGTCTTGGAGACGTAGCCCTTGGCGCCGCACTCGATCGCCCGCGCGGCAAAGGCAGGGTCGTCGTTCATGCTGAACATGATGATTCGGGCCTCGGGCGCGCGCTCGAGGATGCGGCGCGCGAGCTCGAAGCCGGACACGGTCGGCAGGTTGATGTCGATGATGGAGAGGTCGGGGCGCTCGACGATGAAGACGCACTCGCCGTCTTCGGCGTCGGCGGCCTCCAAAATCTCGATCTCGCCCTCGTCGGCCAGCACGGCACGGCAGCCGGAGGCGACGATGGGATGATCGTCGACGATCAAAATGCGCATAGGGCGTTCCTCGCGACAGCGTCTTGGCCTGTTTCGCGCCCGGCCGGGATTGCTGTACGCTTTCGATTAGATATCGGGCGCTTCGCCTCTGTCAACGTCATCGGACAGGCGCGAGCAATCCTCCGCGGGGGCACGGGCGACACCAATGTGGCAAAATCTATCCTTGCGCGGGCGCATCAACCTGCTGCTGGCGCTGTTGCTGGCGCTGGGGCTCGCCGTCAATATCGGCCGGCAGGTCGCGGAAGCCGGGCCGCGCGTGCAGGCCGAAGACCAGAGCGTGATCCGGCTCGCGCGCGAATTCATCGGGATGATCGTTGCCGATCTCAACGAGGCGCCCGATCCGGACACCAGGCTGAATCAGATCGCGCGCGACCTCAGCCGCCTGCGCCATGTCAGCATCGCGCTTCGGGACGCCGGCGGCAAGCCGCTGACGCAGCCCCGGGCCGACGCCGATGACGACACGCGCGGGCCGCCGGCCTGGTTCGTCGGCCTGGTTCATCCCGAGCAGACCGCGGTGAGCGTGCCCGTCTCGATCCACGGCAAGCCGGGCTCGCTGCTGATCATCTCGCATCCCGACGACGAGATCGCCGAGATCTGGGACGCCATCGTGACCCAGCTCGAGGTCGGCTCGGCGATCGCGCTCGCGCTGTTCCTGGTGATGATGAATGTGGTCGGCCGCGCCCTGGCGCCGCTGCAGTCCCTGGCGGATGTGATGGCCGAGCTCGAAGACGGGCGCTATCAGGCGCGCGTCACGCCGGGCGGCGCACCGGAGCTCGCCGCGATCTGCACCAAGCTCAATCATCTTGCGGCAACGCTCAGCGAGGCCGTCGAGGACAAGCGGCGCCTCGCCGAGCGAGCGGTGTCGCTCCAGGACGTCGAGCGCAAGGAGATCGCGCGCGAGCTCCATGACGAGTTCGGGCCGTATCTGTTCTCGCTGCGCGCACATGCGAGCGCGCTGGCGAAGCAGGCGGACGGGCGCGCGCCGAGTGCGGAGGCCGTGCGAAAACACGGCAGCGCGATGATGGAGCAGATCAACGCGCTTCAGCAGTTCAATCGCCGCGTGCTGGAGCGGCTCCGGCCCGTCGGCCTTGCCGAGCTCGGCCTGCGCCAGGCGCTGGAATCGCTCTCGCGGCTGTGGCGGGAGTCGCATCCCGATGTCGCCATCGAGACCGTGATCTCGCCGGCGCTTGGCGTCACGGGGGAGACCGCCGACCTCACGATCTACCGCATCGTGCAGGAGGCGCTCACCAACGTGTTCCGCCACGCCGGCGCGACCTCGGTCAATGTCCTCATCGAGCCGGTGGAGCAGGCGGCGGCCGATGGCCGCGGCTGCGCCCGGGTGCGGGTCAGCGACAATGGCCGCGGCATGGAGCCGGGCCATAAGCTCGGCTTCGGCCTGGTCGGGATGCGCGAGCGGATACTGGCGCTGGGCGGCACGCTCAACGTCGTCTCCGGCGAGGGCGGTCTGACCGTGGAGGCGCTGGTTCCGACGGCGGCGTGATCGCGCCTGATACAATCGGGAAAAATTCCCGATCTTGTCGGGAAAACGGGTGCGAATATCGCCCGACCTTTTGTGGCTGGCGCGCCAATGGCCGCCGATTACACTCGTCTCCACCAAACGGCGAAAATCAAAACAGCCGGTGGTCACGGATGGGACGGCAGGGATGGGCAAGCTGAGTAGCAAGCGTCGTTTGTGGATGGCCTCGGTGTCGACGGGGCTGATGTCGGGGCTAGTTTTCGCGATTCCTGCGGGTGCTGCGCAGGACGAGGAGACCAACGTCCAGAACCTGCCCGCGGTCGAGATCACGGCGCCACCGCCGCCGACTGTGAGGCGAAGTGCGCCACCACGCCCGGTCGCGCGCATCGGAGCGCCGTCATCCGCCAGCCCCAGGACCCGCATTTACGTCTACCCGACGTCGCCCGGAGCCGGCGGCAGCATCGAAGTCGACAAGATTCCAGCCAGCATCAACGCGGTCGATGCAAACCAGATCAGGCGCACCCGCTCGCCGAATATCGCCGACGCCCTGCAGCAGTATGTGCCTGGTGTCAGCATCAACGAAGTGACCGGTAATCCATTCCAGCCCGATGTGCAGTTTCGCGGCTTCGTCGCTTCACCTCTGGCCGGCACGCCGCAGGGCCTCGCCGTCTACCAGAACGGCGTGCGCATCAACGAGGCGTTTTCCGATACGGTCAATTGGGATCTGATCCCGACGGTTGCGATCCGATCGGCGCTGGTCGTGACCAACAACCCCGCGTTCGGCCTCAATGCGCTCGGCGGCGCCATCGATCTGCAGATGAAGAACGGCTTCAACTATCAAGGTGCCGAGATCGACGTCATGGGCGGCTCGTTCGGCCGCATCCAGGGCTCTGCACAATGGGGCAAGCAGGTCGACAACAACTGGGCAGTCTACGGAGCACTCGAAGGCATCCATGACACCGGCTTCCGTAATTTCTCGTCATCGGACGTCCGGCGCTTCTATGGCGATGTCGGCTATCGCTTTGAAGGCAACGAATTTCACCTCAACATGGGCGTCGCCAACAATTCCCTGGCGGGACCCAGCACCGTTCCGGCCGAATTGCTCCAGCAATATTGGGGCGCGACCTATACAACGCCGCAGACCATTTCCAACAAGGTCGGCTATCTCAACCTGACCGCCAAGGTGGAGACGACGCCGACCTGGACCTTTGAGGGCACGGCGCATTTGCGGGGCTTCAAACAGAACACTGTGGACGGAAACCCCACCGACGCCCAGCCTTGTGCTGATCCAACCCTCCTGTGCTTTGGCGATGATACGGTCCCGGCTTTTGGCCTGAATGGCGTTCAGCTCGCCAATCCCTTTGCGCCGGGCGCCGTACTCAGCGAGGTCGATCGCACCAGCACGAGATCGACCACATTTGGCGTATCCGGGCAGGCGACCAACAGCGATCAGCTGTTTGGTCATGAGAACCGCCTCGTGATCGGCGCAAGTTATGATGTCAGCAGCACGCTCTTCACCGGTAGCGCCGACTTGGGAACGACAGGCACGAACTATGTCGTCACCGGCAGCGGGATATTCCTGGGTCCGTCCGGCGCCCCGACATCGGTCGGCCCCGTGTCGCTTCGCACCGTCAACCAATACCAGGGACTCTATGCGCTCGACACGTTCAATGTGGACGATCGGTTTGCGGTCACGGCAGGCGGGCGGTTCAATGCGGCCCATATCTCGCTGATGGACCAGCTTGGCACCGCGCTCAATGGCGATCACAACTATGATCGGTTCAATCCGATCATCGGCGGCACCTTCAAGATCACGTCCGAAGTGACCGCCTATGCAGGCTATTCCGAAGCCAACCGGGTGCCGACGCCACTCGAACTCGGCTGCGCCGATCCGGCAAGGCCGTGCATCATCGGGCAGTTCCTGATCGCTGATCCCCCACTTCAGCAAGTCGTATCCAAGACGTTCGAAGCGGGTTTCCGCGGCACAAAGGAATTGAACATCGGATCGCTCGGTTGGAAAATCGGTGCCTACCGCGCGACCAACTACGACGACATCCTCGCGACGCCAGTTCCGGGGTTGACGGGCTTTGGCTTCTTCCAGAACGTCGGCCGGACACGCAGGCAGGGTATCGAAGCCGAGGTGAGCCTGAAGTCGAACGTGCTTCAGTTCCAGGCGAGCTATGCGTTCCTCGATGCACGCTTTCTCGATGCGCTGCAGCTTGGCTCGGAGAGCCCGTTTGCCGACGGCGATGGCAACATCCAGGTCCTGCCGGGTAACCAGATTCCGCGCCTGCCGCGCCATCTCCTTAAGGCCAGCGTCGAATATTCCGTGACCGATGTCTGGAAGGTCGGGGGTGACGCGCTCTTCGTCTCGAGCCAGTATTTTGTTGGCGACGAGTCCAACCAGTTTCCGAAGCTGCCGTCTTACGCCGTGTTCAATCTCAACACCTCCTACCAAGTTACCAAAAATCTCCAGATCTATGGCCGCGTAGCCAACATTTTCGACAATCGCTACTCGACGCTCGGCACCTTCTTCGACAGGGAAGCGCTGCCCAACTTCACCAATGGGGGCGCCGAGTTCACTGACCCGCGCTCGCTCAGCCCGGCACGGCCGCGGGCGTTCTATGCGGGGATGCGGGTGACGTTCTGATCCTGGCTCAGGACGCCCGGGGCTTGTGGGTGACGAGGAGGCCGGGGTTTTCGCCGCCCCGAGCGGCGTGTCACCCCGGCTCTGTTCTACCTCAGGCCGATTGACTCAATGTTCATGTTTTGTTCTTATGCTGGTCGTCCAGCCAAGGGAGCGAGCCATGGACAACCGCATCAATGAAATCCGCAGAATAATCAGGGCATTACGTGTCAGCATGCGTGAGGCTGAAGCCATCATGCACGAGCAAATCAACAGGGACGAAGATTGCGCCTTCGTCGCCGGAGAAGTCATGAAGATGCGCACGGTGATGAGCGAGCTCGTCCAGGAGCGGGCCGCTCTCGGTGACACCGACCCGATCGTCGTCGCCAGCCTCTTCATTCCCCGCCGAAGGCCGACGGCGCCGCGCCTCCGTCTTGAGGGGCGTCGTCTCGGTCCGCCGCGCGAGGTGGCACGGGCATGAAAGGACAGAGGCCGAGCTACTTCTCCGACATGCAGGAGCCGCCGGAGTTCCTGAAGGCTCTCGATCAGGCGCGCCGCCTGTCTTGCTTCGAAGGCTGGTGCCGCATGCACATCGAGGCCATCCAGGTCGCGATCGATCAGTACGCGGAAGCGGCTCTCGGTAACCGGGAGTTCTTCCTCAACAAGCCGCACAGCATCGGTGGAAGTCGCAGCGGCGACGTGCCGTGACGTCCGAGACGGCGGCCAACTCCACTTTTCCAAGCCAAAGTCGGCGCGGCCTCGACCTTAACCGCTCGGAAACCATGGCAAATGATCGGAAAACTTTAACGAAACTGTTCGGCTGTCTCTGAGTCGGTTTGTCGGAGGGCCCGTCCGATGACAGAGCACCAGTTGAGAGAGCTGGAATTCCAGATCGCGCGTTACAGGCGTTTGGAGCGCGAAGTGACCGATCCGCTTGCCGCCTGCCTGCTTCACAGCATCATCGAAGACCTGGAAGCCGAGCTGCGCAGGGACACCCCGGATTGGCACGGGCCGCGCGATTAACGCTTTGTTAGCGCTAATCATGCGGATTATTCAGGAGGGACTGCCAAGGGAAACTGCCAAGGGAGACTGCTCCCATGCTGAAGGACGGCACCTATTCGGCGTGGTACAAGACGCCGCTCGACCAGGGGACGGGGATCGTTCATGTCGCAGACGGACAAATCTGGGGCTGCGACAGCCTGATGACATATCACGGCTCCTGCAAGGTCGATGGAGATCGCTTCACCGCCACGGTGTCGACGAAGCGCCATACCGACGGACGTGCAACGGTCTTCGGCGTCGACGATGAGCTCACGCTGGACATCGAAGGAAACTGCCCCGGCAAGGTCGGGACCTACACGGCGACGGCAGCACAGGTGCCGGGAATGATCCTCCAGGGCACGCTCATTCTTGCGGAACAGCAGCCGCCCGCACGTGAACGAACCGGGCAAGCACCGGCGTTCAATCTCGACAAGCTCCCGAAGTTGCCGAAGCGTTCGCGCTGATCGCATTGAGCCCCAGCCCGCTAAGGCTGCGGGCTTTCTATTCGGGGGCTGCCGTTTTGATGCGGGGTTCGACGCGCACGCCTCGTCTCGGAGGGATATTCGCCGAACATTCGATAATAGTAGCCGGAAAATCGGCCGAGACTCTGGAAGCCATAGTGCAGGGCAATGTCCGAGATCGTCCTGCTATCCCTTGGCAGGCGGAGAGCCGCGTGGACCGAACAAAGCCGCCGGTGCTTGAGAAAGGCGATCGGGCCGATACCGAGTGCCTCCTGAAAGGCGCGATGCAGCGTGCGCCGCGGCAGATGCATGTAGCTGCAAATTTTGGAGATATGGACCGGCCCCGGGCCGGCCTCGTCGAGATACTCCTCGACCTGCCGTACGATCTTCAACGCAGACGGCCGCGGACCGTCACGTTCCGACGACCGGCCTTGGACGATGTTGGCACTCATCGCTTCGATGACCGCGCGCTTCCAGAAATCGGCGGATTCGGCCGTCAGTGGTGCGTTGCCGAGCCTTGCCACCAGGGACTGCAGGCGAGGGACAACACTCTGAACCGTGTGGGCATTTCCCTTGTAATGGCTTCTTCGCCACGCCGCGGGATCGCTCAGCTCACCTTCGCAGGCAAACGACGAACTGATGTCTTCGGATCGTATCGAGGCAATGATGACTTTGCTGCCGCCATAATAACGGTTCTCATGCTCAGTACCGGGCGGCGTGACCAAAACGTCTCCCGGGCAGGATTCGTAAGAGAAGCGCGTCACGCGATCGGTGCTGTCCGCGAGCATGCCGATGACGACGCCATCCGCGCCGGAAACACCCTTCGTTCTGAGACCAAGATTGAAGCTGGCGGTGTCAATGCGCAGACCGTCGATCAATGCGTGCGAGAGGCGGCCGGAGAGCATTCCTTTTTGAATCTGGACCACCTCGCGAGGCGCGCCAGCAACGACTTCTCTGAATTCCTCGAACCCTTTGATCTCATGCGTCTGCAGCAAGGCAAATCCTGCCATTGTCAGATCCCGCTCGATTCAAACCGCGCCGTCGGCGACTATATTGCATTATCCGGCGTCGCTATTGAGGCACGCTTTGCAACTCGGGCATGTTTCGAACGGCGCGGCGATGCGTCGCGCCGCAGTTTGATTTGGATCAACATCGCCAAAAATTTTCCGCGTTTTCCGGCAATCGCTGCTTTTCGAACATTTGGCACAAACTGGACGTCACAGGAGGGCGATTTTACCTTATCGTTGAAATACAACGAGAAATAGAAGCGGGCAGAAAATGGAAACGGCGCGATCTCAAGGCTTACGAGGATATCGAGACCGAGACTCGCCCGCAAGGGTGGAGCAGCTGGGCGACCTTCTCGATCGCTCCGGAGGCACCCTCCGCTTCGGCGAAGCCTCTGGCCCGCAATATTGAGAGCGAAGGTAGCTCCGATGGCAGGCGAAAAACCGCCTAACGCCCGTCGCTTCCGGGTCGGCTTCCGGACCTCGATTATTGCCGTATTCGTCGGAGTCGTGCTCGCAGTCGGACTATCTCTTGTCTGGCTCAGCTTCGAACGGGTGACGAGGATCACTTACAACGCCGCGACTGGCTTCATCGAGAAGGTCGCCCAGCTCGGCGCCGATCACGTCGACGAGCAGTTCACCAACGTGCGTGACAATCTGAGGATACTCACCGGGCTTCCGTCGATCCGTTCGGCGGACATCGTCGACAACCCGCGCCTTTATGCCGTGCTGGCCTCCATGCTGCGCAACAATCCGCAGCTATTCAATCTCTATGTCGGCTATGATGACGGATCGTTCCTCGAAATGGACGTCATCGATCGCGCCTCGCCGGCCTTCAGGGCGAGCTTGAAAGTCGCGGACGAGGCCGCCTTCCGCCTGGTGGTGATACAGCGCAGCGGTCGGATCAATTTTTCGACGATCTATTTGTCCGAGACGCTGGATGCGGTGAGCACAAGGACTGAGCCAACCGACTACGACCCCAGACAGCGCCCGTGGTATGTCGAGGCGTTCAAGGTGGACAAGACGCTTCTGACCGGCCCCTACGTGTTCTTTGCGACCGGCGAGCCCGGTTACACGCTACGGGTGCCTCTCGGGGCAGGGCGTTCCGGAGCCGTCGCCGGCGACATTCTTCTCAACACGTTCGAGGACATGCTGGCGCAACAGAAGCTGGGCAAGTCCGGTCTTGCGTTCCTGTTCGATGATTCCAATCGGGTCGTCGGACATCCGGAGATGAGGCGCCTGATGGGCGCGGGCCAGGAGCTTCCGACTTTGGCAGCGCTGGACGTGCCCGGCCTCATGCCCGCAATCGAGGCCTGGCGGCGAGGAGGTCCCTCACAGCAGATCTTCGTCGACAAGGCCGGGCGAACCTACCTGGCCGGTTTCCATCGCGTGCAGTCGACGGGAGACGCCGACGTCAGGCTGGCGGAGGTCGCGCCTCTCGACGAGTTCTACGGCCGGATTCTCTCCGAGCGACGTTCTCTGTTTGCGCTGGCGCTCGCTTTCGTCGGTGCGACCTTGCCGTTTGCGTTCTGGCTCGGCTCTCTGATCGCGCGTCCCTTGCGCAAGCTCGCCGACCAGACCGACGAGATCCAGCGATTCAAGATCGCCGATCGTCCGCGCGTTCGCTCCAGCATCGTTGAGATCGACGAGCTCGGCCGCTCGGTTTTCACCATGCGCAGCGTCGTCCGGAGCTTTTCGAGCTACGTCCCGAAGCAGATCGTGCGACAATTGGTCGAGACCGAGGCCTCGCTCGAATTAGGCGGATCGCGGCGCGAAATTACGGTGCTGTTCACTGACGTGGCCGACTTCACGGCCAAAACCGAGATGGCCGACCCGTCTCAAGTGATGATTTACACGTCGCGCTATTTCGCCGCCCTTTCCGAGGAGATCATGCGTCACCGCGGCACCATCGACAAGTTCATCGGTGACGGCCTGATGGGATTCTGGAACGCGCCGGCAGAGGATCCGGATCATACGGCAGGCGCCTGCCGCGCCGTGTTGGCCTGCATCCAGGCCAATCAGGAGCTGAACAGGGCGTTCGCAGCAGAGGGGTGGCCGCCCTACCATACCCGCTTTGGCCTTCACGTCGGTGACGCCGTGGTAGGAAATATCGGCTCCAACGATCGAATGAACTATACCGCGCTCGGCGCGACCGTGAATCTTGGCTCGCGGCTGGAAGGTCTCAACAAGAACTATGGCACGCAAATCCTGGTGAGCTCCGCCGTCCGCGCGCGTGTCGCCGATCGCTTCCTGTTCCGCAGCGTCGACCGTATTAGCCCGAAAGGCTTCGCGGACGCCGTGGACATCAGCGAACTTCGCGCGGAACTTCCGGACGCTCTTCCGGAGGAGATCGCGATGTGCCGGCGCTGGGAAGACGTTTTTCGATCAATAGAGCAGAAAGATATCGAAAGCGCCTCATTTCAACTCTCCGCTTTCTTGATCGACTTTCCGGAAGACACGATCGCCCTCCACCATGCTCGGCGACTGCAAGAGCAGGTCACTCAGCAGGCTGTCTGACGCGTTCCCGATACTCAGGGGCAGTCCCGCGATTTTGTCCGACGCACTCCGTCATCGGCAGATCACTGCGAATATGAAAGCTGATCTTCCGTAACGACTCGCTCAATTTTTTCCGACTTGCACTTGATGCGGTATCGGAGACGTCCATCGGCCTCGATGGGCATATGCTGGACGATGGTGTAAATCATCGGCTCATCAGTTGCGGCACGTCCTTGTGGACCTTGGGGCTGATGGCGAACGTCTTCATTTAGCTTGTAGGCATACGACATATATCTACCTCGGAATTCACAGTTGCTCTCACGTGGGGGCAGTCGTCGTGTCCTGTCAGGACAGGCGCTTAGTCAAGCGGAAGGGGTTACCACAGTCTCCAGCGTTTATCCGCGCCGTGAGCCGGTCGTTCTCCTCTTTGACTCGTGCAGGCAGTTGATCAGGCTCTCTAGATTGGTTTGCTCCGACGCTGCGGCCTCAAGCTGCGAACTGACTCACCCACTAGCTGGTCCACAGCAGCCCTCCCCAAAAAGCCGGGAGTGCAAGCACTCTCAGTCGCCGCCAATTGCCTGGATCGGAGCGGCGATGGCTCCACCATACATCACATTTGGCAACTTTGGTCGTAAATTCTGAGGGGGTTATGGCATTCTGCAAGCATATGGCCCGCGTCTCGCAGGGAACTGACCACTTCCTTTCCGGATTGGGCTGGGAACTCTGAGCTAACCCGCAGGCCAGGTCCAGGCATCTGGGTTCGTACATAGACGGCGCGGGAGCGGTTTGATGGTTCTGAGCATAAGGCACACAAGACCGTGTACCGGTTTGGAGGCCAAGTCAGCCTGAACCACCATCGATTTTTGCTGCGCCCTCGCGAAAGTCGCGATCTCAGGCTTCTTTCCAATGTCATTCACCTCACGCCGCTTGGCGAATTAACATGGGTACAGGATGTTTTCGGCAATTCTGTCGCCACGGCCAACTTCACGGGCAGTACAGACAGCCTGGTCGTCGAAAGTTTGACCGCCTAGCCCGTTTTCCCTGTTTCGGCGTCAGCCATCTCCTACCCGTTCCGGTACACGGACGAGGAGTGGATGGACTTGGGGGCGCTCGTCAGGCCTCAGTAGGTCGGCCGACGATCGCGGTGGTCTTTCAGACCGCGTTGTCGCATCCGGCAATTCTGCATCCTCAGCCCTCGGCTCGCCCGCTTCTCGAACGACCCGCGATTCGCCATGGTGCCGCGGCAAGAGCATCACCCCGGAGCAACATCAATGTCGGACAAGGTCTCGCGTCGCCAGTTCGCGAAAATCGCGGGATTGTCCGCGGCCGGGCTGGCAAATCCTCTGGAGGCCGCCGAGATCAAGCGGGCACCGGCGCCGCGAGGCATGGACGGCTTTCCCGCGGGCTTCCTCTGGGGCACGGCGACCTCGTCCTATCAGGTCGAGGGTGCGGTCAACGAGGACGGGCGGGGTCCCTCGATCTGGGACAAGTTCGTCCGCATCCCCGGCAAGATCGAGGACGGCTCTACCGGCGACCGCGCCAACGAGCATTATCACCGGTACGAGGAGGACATCGCGCTCATCAAGGAGCTTGGCTGCAAGGCCTATCGCTTCTCGGTGGCCTGGCCGCGGGTGTTTCCGGACGGCGACGGCCAGCCGAATCCGAAGGGGCTCGACTTCTACAATCGCCTGCTCGATGAGCTCCTCAAAAACGGCATCGAGCCGTGGCTGACGCTCTATCATTGGGACCTGCCGCAATCGCTTCAGGATCGTTTCGGCGGCTGGCGCTCGACGGAGACCTGCAAGATCTTCGGTGACTACGCGGCCTATGTCGCCGAGCATCTCACCGATCGCGTCAAGAACGTGTTCACGCTGAACGAGAGCGGCCGCTTCGTCTATTTCGGATACGGCATCGGCATCGATGCGCCGGGCCTGACGCTGCCGCAAGCCGAGGTCAACCAGATCAGGCACAACAGCGCGCTCGCGCATGGGCTCGCGGTGCAGGCGGTGCGCGCCCATGGCCGCCGCGGCACGCGGGTCGGGCCGGCCGAGAACATCGATGCCTGCGCGCCCGCGATCGACACGCCCGAGAACGTCCGCGCCGCCGAGATCGCGCTGCGCGAGATGAACGCCGGCTATCTCAACGTCATCATGACGGGCCAGTACACCGACGCCTTCCTGAAGTTCGCCGGGCGCGACGCGCCGAAATACACCGATGCCGAGCTGAAGATCATCTCTTCGCCGGTCGATTTCCTCGGCCTCAACATCTACGCGCCGCAGAACTATGTGGTGGCCTCCGACCAGGGCGCGGGCTTCATGCCGCTGCCGATCCCGAAATCGTTCCCGCACATGAATTCGGATTGGCTGCGCGTCGGCCCGGAGACGCTCTACTGGGTGCCGAAGCTCGCTGCAAAAATCTGGAAGACCGATGCGATCTATATCAGCGAGAACGGCACCTCCGGCGAAGACGTCGTGACGCCCGACGGCAAGATCTACGACACCGACCGCATCATGTATTTGCGCAACTATCTCGCCCAGCTTCAGCGCGCCACCGCAGAAGGTGTACCGGTGCGCGGCTACTTCCTCTGGAGTCTGATGGACAACTTTGAATGGGTGTTCGGGCTCAACAAGCGCTTTGGGCTCTACCACGTCAATTTCGACACGCAGGTCCGTACGCCGAAACTCAGCGCCAGTTTCTATCGCAACGTGATCGCGAAGAACGCGGCGGGGGCGTGATTGCTCTCCCTCGCCCCGTTCTTGCGGGGGCGCGACGAGCTTGGCTGGCGCTAACGGGGGCGGGGTGAGGGGTTCCGCTAGCGCGCATTGACTCCCTTCGCCCCCTGATTCAAAACGCCTCTAACCATTCAAAAAGAGGATAACGCCAGTGACCGACGCACTCATCATCGATGCCTGCCGGACCCCGCGCGGCGTCGGCAAGGCCGGCAAGGGGGCGCTCTCGGGCATCCATCCGCAGCAGCTGGGTGCAACCGTGCTGCGCGCGCTCGCCGAGCGCACCGGGATCGACACCGCCGACGTCGACGACATCATCTGGGGCTGCAGCGCGCAGGTCGCAACGCAAGGCGGCGATCTCGGCCGCATGTCGGCGCTGGATGCCGGCTACGACGTGCGCGCGAGCGCCGTGACGCTCGACCGCTTCTGCGGCTCCGGCATCACCAGCGTCCACATGGCCGCGAGCTCGATCATGGCGGGTGCGGAAGACCTCGTCATTGCCGGCGGCTGCGAGATGATGTCGATGGAAGGACGTCGCGGCGGCGGTCCGATGATGATGGATAGCGGCAATCTGCGCCTGCGTGCGCGGCATCCGCAGTCGCATCAGGGCGTCTGCGCCGACGCGATCGCGACCATGGAAGGCATCACGCGGAGGGACGTCGACGCACTCGGGCTCGAAAGCCAGAAGCGCGCAGCACATGCGATGGCGAACGGCCACTTCAGGAAGAGCCTCGTTCCGGTGCATCGTGAGGACGGCAGCCTCGCGCTCGACCATGAAGAATATCCGCGGCCGCAGACCACGATGGAAGGGTTGAGCGCGCTCAAGCCGGCATTCCCCGCCATTGCTGACTATGCGATCGACGACAAGGGCACGACGTATCGCGGTCTCATCCTGCAGAAGTACCCCGACCTCGACATCGACTTCATGCACCATGCCGGCAACTCGTCCGGTGTCGTCGATGGCGCGGCCGCGATCCTTCTCGCGTCGCCTGCTTACGCGAAGGCGCATGGGCTCAAGCCGCGCGCCCGCGTGGTTGCGATGGCCAACATGGGGGACTCGCCGACCCTGATGCTGAACGCGCCGGTGCCGGCGACGCGCAAGGTGCTGGCGAAGGCGGGACTGACCATCGACGACATCGACCTGTTCGAGATCAACGAGGCCTTTGCCGTGGTTGCGGAAAAATACATCCGCGACCTCAAGCTCGACCGCGCCAAAGTGAACGTCAATGGCGGCTCGATCGCACTCGGCCATCCGATCGGCGCCACGGGCTCGATCCTGATCGGCACCGTGCTGGACGAGCTCGAACGGCGCGACCTCAAGCGCGGTCTCGTCACCATGTGCGCGGCCGGCGGTATGGCCCCGGCCGTCATCATCGAGCGCGTCTAGCCTTATTTTCTAGGGTGAATCGCGACCGGCCTTCCACAAAGAGGCCGGTCGTCGCTTGTCGAAAGTATCGAATCAGCTTTAGCAAGGCTGCGTGCGGGCCTTTGAAACAAGGTAGAATCCGCTGCCCGAGGCTCCTTCCGCACTGGAAGTGGCTAAAATGCAGGGTTTTTTGCCACAGAGGGCCAAAAAAGCCCGTAAAACCGCGACAAAACTGTGCAGAAGGCTATAGGCCTTCGCCGGTTGGTCTAATATGCAGCCGCCAACGAATCAGAGGAGACACGATGCCAACCCAAATGTCCAAATCGCAGCTGATCGAAAAGATTGCGACCACCACCGAGCTTTCCAAGCGCGACGTCAAGAGCGTCATGGAGACGCTGACGGAAGTCGGCCACAAGGAGCTCAAGAAGAACGGCCTGTTCCTGGTGCCGGGCTTCGCCAAATTCGTGGTCATCAAGAAGCCCGCCACCAAGGCGCGCAAGGGCACCAACCCGTTCACGGGTGAAGAGATGATGTTCAAGGCCAAGCCGGCCCGGAAGATCGTCCGTGCCCGCCCGGTCAAGGCGGCCAAGGACGCCGTGGGCTAATAGCGCAAAGGCCCCCTCGAGCGAGGGGGCCTTTTGTTTGGGGCTGCCGCGAGGACTTGAGACGGAGGGCTCAACCCTTGCGGCGCTTCACCCGGACCGGGACCGGCTGAAGCCGCGGTCCTGGCGCCGCCAGCGCATCGCGAACCCCCTCGATGGCGCGATCGAGCAACTGGCGCAGCCGCTGCGTCTTCCGCGATCGCTTTGCTCTTTCCAGCAGTTTCTTCATCGCATTCACTCCGCCGCTTCGATCTTGGCGTCCGCCGGCTCGAGCGCCGCGGCGATGGCCTCGTCGACGCGCTCCAGCCAGATGAATTCGAGGTTGTCCCGCGCGCTCTGCGGGATGTCGTCGTAGTCCCGCTTGTTGCGCGCCGGCAGCATCACCCGCTTCAGGCCCGCAGCCGCGGCCGCCACCACCTTCTCCTTGATGCCGCCGACCGGCAGCACCAGGCCGCGCAGCGAGATTTCGCCGGTCATGGCGGTGTCGCTGCGCACCGTGCGATTGGTGAGCAGTGACGTCAGCGCAGTGAACATCGCAACGCCCGCGCTCGGCCCGTCCTTCGGGGTCGCGCCTGCGGGCACGTGAACGTGGATATCGCTCTTCTCGAACAGCTGCGGATCGATGCCGAGCTGCGAGGCTTTGCTCTTCACCAGCGTCATCGCAGCCTGCACGCTCTCGCGCATGACCTCGCCGAGCTGGCCGGTCAGGATCATCCCGCCACGGCCCGATACGCGCGAAGCCTCGATGAACAGGATGTCGCCGCCGACTGGCGTCCAGGCAAGGCCGGTGGCCACACCTGGAATGCTGGTGCGCTGCGCGATCTCGCCCTCGAAGCGCGGCTGGCCGAGCACGGTGCCGATGTCCTTCGGCGTCACGACGACCTTTACAGCCGTGCCCTCGGCGACCTGCACCGCGGCGTGCCGGAACAGTTTGCCGATCTCGCGCTCGAGATTACGCACGCCGGCTTCGCGGGTGTAGCCCTTGACCACCAGCTTCAGCGCCTCCGGCTCGATCTCGGCCTGCTCGGCGGTCAGGCCGTTCGCCTCGAGCTGCCGCCGCACCAGATAGCGCCGCGCGATCTCCAGCTTCTCTTCCTGGGTGTAGCCGGCGAGGCTGATCAGCTCCATGCGGTCCAGCAGCGGACTCGGGATCTGGTCCAGCATGTTGGCGGTCGCGATGAAGACCACGCGCGACAGGTCGAAGGGCACGCCCAGGTAATTGTCCCGGAACGTCCCGTTCTGCTCGGGGTCGAGCACCTCCAGCATCGCAGCCGAGGGATCGCCCTGCACGCCGCGGCCCATCTTGTCGATCTCGTCCAGCATCATGACGCAGTTCCGCGTGCCGGCCTTCTTGATGCCCTGGATGATGTTGCCGGGCAGCGCACCGATATAGGTGCGCCGGTGGCCGCGGATCTCGGCCTCGTCATGCACGCCGCCGAGGCTGACGCGCACGAAGGGGCGATCCATCGCGCGTGCGATGGATTGGCCGAGCGAGGTCTTGCCGACGCCGGGCGGCCCGACGAAGCACAGGATCGGCGCCTTGCCTTGCGGCGCGAGCTTGCGCACCGCCAGATATTCGATGATCCGGGTCTTGATCTTCTCCAGGCCAAAGTGATCAGCGTCGAGGATGCGGCGCGCTTCCTTGATGTCGATCGGCTTCTCCGCGGGCAGCGCCCAGGGCAGCTCGATCAGCCAGTCCAAATAGGTACGGACCATGCCGGCTTCGCCGGCGGCCTCCGGCATGCGCTCGTAGCGCCGCAGCTCCTTCTTCGCATGAGCATCCGCCTCGGGCGGCATGTTGGCCTTGGCGATGGCAGCGGTCAGCTCGGCGACCTCGGCCGCCTTGCCGTCGCCTTCGCCGAGCTGGCGCTGGATGGTCGCCATCTGCTCGCGCAGGATCGCCTCGCGCTGCCGTTCGTCGAAGCTGGCGCGGGTCTGCTGGCCGATCTCGTTGCTGATGCGTAGCACTTCCAGCCGTTCGGCCAGATGCTTCGACACCTTCTCGACACGCAAAGCGAGGTCGATGGTCTCCAAAACCTCCTGCTTGTCCTGCGCCTTGATGTCCATGAACGACGTCGCCAGGTCGGCCAGTGCGCCGGGCGCGGTGGTGCTCTGGAACATCGCGACCAGCTCCGGCGGCGCCTGCGGCAGCAGTTCGATGGCCTCGATGGCCAGGCGCTGCAGGTTCAGCGCGCGCGCCTCGATCTCGGGCGAGTTCGCAGTCGGCTCCGGAATCTGCTGGATCCGCGCGGCCGGGAACGGCGTCCCCGGCAGGAAGTCGAGGATGCGCGCGCGCTGCACGCCCTGGCAGACGATGTGATGGGTGCCGTCGGGCGCGGTGATGTAGCGCACGATGTTGGCGATGGTCGCGACCCGGTAGAGGTCGTCCGGCCCGGGCTCGTCGGTCTCGGGGCTGCGCTGCAGGACGATGCCGATCGGCCGCTGCTCGCGCAGCGCCTGCTGTGCGGCGGCGATCGACTTCGGCCGTGCGATCGCGATCGGCCCGATGGCGCCAGGAAACAGCACCATGTCGCGCACGGCGATGATGATCAGCGCGTCTTCGGGAATCTTCACGTCGGAAGTGTTTTGCGGATCGGTCTGTGCGGTATTCATTTGCTCGGTGGCCATGATCGACCTCAGGATTTGGCGAGGCGCAACGCGACGCAGCCGTCCATCACGAAGCGGCTGATGGCGTAGCGGCCAACGGGAAGCACGATGCGCCGCTCGAAGCGGCCCTGCGGCAGCTCGAGCCGGTGGATGCGGGCGTTGCGAAGCTCCGGCGGAAGGGTGCGCTGGCCGGAGATGACGAGCACGCCGTCATGGATGACAGTCTCGACATTGTCGGGATTGACGCCGGGAAGCGCGACCAGGATCAGCAGCTCATGCTCGGTTTCGAGCACGTCGATCGGCGGCTCCCAGCAGGCCTCCTGGCGGCCGAACTGCTGACGCAGCCGTTCGGCGCGGGTCAGCTGGTCCAGGGCTTCGGACAGCATCCAGTCGAGGGGATTTTTGGGTTGCATGATGCAGGCTCGGCGGTGGGGAATGCTGCATATGGGGCTGGTTCCCGGGAATTCCAGCCCGGCGGCGCGGACGTGCCATGCGGATCGTGCGATCCGAAAAGACAAGCGCCGCGGCCTTCCGGGCCGCGGCGTTGCGTTGTCAGGTGTGAGCGGCTCAGGCCGCTTTGCGGTATTCCTCTTCCGCTTCGAGGTTGATCACGGAAGTGGCGAGCTCGGTCAGGGCGTGGTCGGTCGCCTCTTCCTCGTCCAGCGTCGCCTGCAGCAATCTTGCTGCGTCCTGCATGCCGAGCTCCTCGGCCCAGGTGCGCAAGGTGCCGTAGCGGGAGATTTCATAGTGCTCGACCGCCTGCGCCGCTGCGAGCAGGCCGGCGTCGAGCGCAGGAGCGTTCTTGAACTCCTTCATGATCTCGGCGCCTTCGTCGGTAATGCCGTTGATCGCTTCGCAAGGCTTGCCGCGGGCCGGCTTGCCCAGCATCTTGAAGATCTGGTCCAGACGTTTGACCTGGCCCTGCGTCTCGCGCAGATGCTTGTTGAAGGCCGCCGCGAGCTGCTTCGAGTTTGCGGCCTTGGCCATCTTGGGCAAGGTCTTGATGATCTTGTTCTCGGCGAAATAGATGTCCTTCAGCGTCTCCAGAAACAGATCGCTCAACATCTTCGGCGCCTGACGCGGGCGCCGCGCCGCGGTCTTCTTGGTTGTACGTTTCTTTGCTCGTTTGGCCATAGATCCTCCTCTTGAGGTGACACGGGAAGGCATCGCCTTCCTCAATCCTCAGGCGATCAAAACCTTTGCGAGAACGAAAGTTCCAAACTGCAACCTGCGCTCACGGCGATCGTTCAGGTCGGGCGCTTATGAGGATCTTCCTGCCGCTGCCGCGCCTCGGTGTTGCGGTCGAGTTGTGCGCGCTCGCTGCGCCGCAGGCGTCCCGATTTCGACACGCCATAGACGAGAACCGCACCGAGCAGGAAGGCTCCGATGAACCAGAGCCAGAGCAAATTGGCCGAGAGGTGGCCCAGCAACATTCCAATTCCACTATCACTCATTGTGCATCTCCGTGCATCTCCGGTGATTTTCAAAGCGGTTCTGCCGGGCTAAGTCAGTCCGCCAGCCATCGTTCCTGCGTCCAGGGAGCCTACCGAGACATGATCGACTTCACCCTGTCGGCCTTCGTGACGCTGTTGCTCGTGGTCGATCCCGTGGGCCTTGCGCCGGCTTTCCTCGCCGCGACCGGCGGCATGCCCGACAAGACCAAACGCACCATCGCGCTGCGCGCGCCGCTGATTGCGGCGTCGATCCTGGTGGTGATCGCGCTGATCGGAAACTGGCTCCTGCGCCAGCTCGGGATCGGCATCCCCGCCTTCCAGATCGCCGGCGGGCTGCTGCTGTTCGGCGTGTCCTACCAGATGATCTTCGGCGACCGTCCGCATCGCGAGGCCCGCGAGGCCGACAAGGCGACGTCAGAGCATGCCTCCGATGTCGCGGTATTCCCGCTGGCGATCCCGATGATGGCCGGTCCCGGCGCGATCGCGACCACGCTGCTGCTTTCGGGTGATGCCGGCTACGGGGCGAGGCTCGCGATCATCATCGCGGTCGTGCTCTGCGTCTCCCTCATCTGCATGCTCTGCTTTGCCTCCGCGAACATGATCGCGCGCACTCTTGGGCGCACCGGCAACGCCGTGCTTTCGCGGGTGCTCGGCATGCTGCTCGCGGCCTATTCGGTGCAGTTCGTGATCAACGGGATCGCCGCCGTCCGGGCGAGCTTGCCGTAGGGCTGCGACAATCTGTTAATGCGTTGATTTTCATGATTATTTCACGATGCGGCGAGAGCGCCGGCGCGATCGCGGGCGATCCGGTCTGCTTTCTCTTGCGCTGCCACATTGCTTTGACGTACTCCCCGTCTAACAAGCGCCCATCGTCAGGAATTCGATATCTCGATGACAGCGGACGATCTCGACAAGAGACAGGCCATCATCGGCGCCTGCCGCCGCATGAATGCGCTCGGCATCAACCAGGGCACCTCGGGCAATATCAGCGTCCGCCATGTGGACGGGCTTCTGATCACACCGACCAGCGTGCCCTATGACGCCATGACGCCGGACCAGATCGTCTTCATGGCGATGGACGGCTCACATGCGCCCAGTCAGAAGCCGTCCAGCGAGTGGCGCTTCCACCTCGACATCCTGAAGGCCCGGCAGGACGTCAACGCCGTCGTCCACGCTCATCCGACCTATTGCACCATCCTCGCGATCATGGGCATGGAGATCCCGCCCGTGCACTACATGATCGCAGCCGCCGGCGGAGACAGCATCCGCTGCGCGCCCTATGCCACCTTCGGAACGGTCGAGCTCTCGGAACATGCGGTGCGGGCGCTGGAGGATCGGCTCGCCTGCCTGCTCGACCATCACGGCATGATCGCGGTCGGCAAGTCGCTAGACAAGGCGATGTGGCTCGCGGTCGAGGTGGAGACACTGGCGCGGCAATATCACGGCTGCCTCCAGATCGGAGAGCCGCCGCTGCTTTCGAGCGCCGAGATCGAGCGGGTCCGCCAGCGCATGTCCGGTTACGGCATGTCGGAAGAGTAGGGCGGGCAGAGAGTGTTCCTGCGGATCAGACATCTCACCGATCGCAAGGGGACGAACCGCGTCATGGTTCGGCTGCGGGCGCTGCTGCGCAGCAACGAATTCTATCTGATCCCGCTCGCCCTCGTGATCGGCACGCTTGCCGGCGCCGTCGTGACGCTGATGGCCGAGATTGCGCAGATTGCTCATATGGTGATCTACGGCATTCCCATCGACGTCCGCCTTTCCGCCAACGCGCGCGTCAGCCCCTGGGCCGCGCTGATCGCGCCTGCGCTGGGCGGGCTGGCGCTCGGTATCATGGAGTGGTGGCGGCGGCGGTGGAAGATCTCCAACGCGGTCGACCCGATCGAGGCGAACGCGCTGCGCGGCGGCAATCTGTCGATGCGCGACAGCCTGGTGGTGTCGAGCCAGACGCTGATCTCGAACGGCTGCGGCGCATCCGTCGGTCTCGAGGCCGGCTATACCCAGATCGGCTCGGGCATCGCCTCGCTGTTCGGCAAGTTCTTTAATCTGCGCCGCAACGATCTGCGCCTGATCGTCGGCTGCGGCGCTGCCGCTGCGATCGCGGCGGCGTTCGGTGCACCGATCACCGGGGCCTTCTACGCCTGCGAGCTGATTGTCGGCGTCTATTCGGTCGGCAGCGCCGCCCCGATCCTGGCGGCCTCGCTCGCCGGCGCCTTGACCGCGCAATGGCTCGGCGGCGCACCGTACTCGCTCGAAATACCGAAGGTCAGCGCTGTCGGCGTCGAGCAATATATCGCGTTGATCGGGCTTGCACTCGTCACCAGCGGCGTCGGCATCGCCGTGATGCGCTCGTCCTCGATGTTCGAGCGCCTGTTCAAATGGATGCCGATCTGGCTGCGCCCGGTGATCGGCGGCCTCATCGTCGGCGGCTTTGCGATCGTCACACCGCAGGTGCTGGCGGCCGGCCACGGCGCCATGGTGCTCGATCTCTTTCACGACATGACGATCGGCCTGATCGCGCTGATCATCGCCTTGAAGGTGACGGCCTGCCTAATCTCGCTCGCCTCGGGCTTCCGCGGTGGGCTGTTCTTTGCCTCGCTGTTTGTCGGCAGCCTGATCGGAAAGTTCTTTTCCGCGGTGCTGTTGCTGATCAGCCCGAACTTCGTGATCGACCCGCTGGTCGCGATGCTGACGGGCATGGCGACGCTCGGCGTCGCCATCGTCGGCGGTCCCTTGACCATGTCGTTCCTCGTGCTCGAGATGACCCGCAACGTCGACGTCACCGCCGTGGTGCTCGCCGGCTGCATCGTCACCTCGATCTGCGTCCGCTTCATGTTCGGACACTCCTTCTCGACCTGGCGCCTGCATCTGCGTGGCGAGACGATCCGCAGCGCCAACGATGTCGGCTGGCTGCGCAACCTCACCGTCGAGCGGCTGATGCGCTCCGACGTCGGCAAGGTGCCGTCGACTACGACCATCGCGGCGGTCCGCGGCGAATTCCCGCTGGGATCGCGTCCCGGTATCGTCATCGTCAACAATGCAGACGAATATGTCGGGCTGGTCCTGCTGCCCGATCTGTTCTCCGGCGACCTCGACACCATCGCCGACGAGATCCAGGTGATCGAGCTCGCCCGCCTGACCGAGATCGTGCTGATCCCGGAAATGAACGTGAAATCGGCAATGGCGGTGTTCGACGAAGCGGAAGCCGAGATGCTCGCGGTGGTCGATTCCACCGACAGCCGCAAGGTGGTCGGCTTCCTGACCGAGACGTTCGTCCGCCGCCGCTATGTCGAGGAGATCGACAAGGCGACGCGCGGCGTGCTCGGCGCGCTGTCGTAGGTCACGCGAAAGCGGGACGGCGTGCGTCATGCGCCGACGTCCGCGCCTTCTATCGGCCCGGTTGGGAGGGAGCCGCGACGACGCTGGCCACGATCCGGCGGACCAGTGGCAGCACCATCAGCAGCGTCGGAAAGGCGACGAGCCATGACAGCCCCCAGGCGCCCGGCCACGTGGCGAGGAACGCCGCCGTTGCGCCGAGGCTCCGAAGCGTGGAAATGACCGACACCACGGCTGTCATGAGGATGGACAGCACGAATGGCATCACGATCGGCGCATAGCGCGCCGGCAGTTTGCGAACCGCAATCATCTGATTTCTCTTTGGAATAGGACGGGTCAGTCACGGTGAACCTGAAAATGGCATCGATCCCGACGACGTCGGTTGATGCGTTGGTTCACGTAAAACGCTTACGGCGACCGAAAAAACGGCGCGACTGTTCATTATCCGCTCATGTTGGATGGTTCAAGCTGGATTTGGTCGTCGGTTTACAATCGTTCAAAGCGTGGCAGATTGCCGCGATCAGGAAACCATTTCAGTGGTTTGCGCATTATGTCTCGTTTGATTATGTCGCTTTGAGCGAGAACAGAGGACAGAGGAAGGTCAAGATGAATAAGGGACCGATGATTTCTGCAGCCGGCCGCAACCTTGTGTTGGCAGCTTTCGCAAGTCTTGTTCTGATTACGGCCTCTATCACGCCTTCGGCTGCCAACTCGCCCGCGCCCACCAAGGCCGCTGCCGCGGGCCCGGCCGCTCCGGCTGCCACCGATTTCAGCGCCGCCGCTCGCCGCCACCGCTATTATCGACGAGGTCCGAACGCTGCAGGCCTCGCCTTCATGGGCGTGGCGGCAGGACTGATCGGCGGCGCTATCGCGGAGAGCAGGCGCCAGGAGTACTACGAGGACCGCTATAATTACGGCCCCGGTCCTTACTACGGCGGCCAGGGATATTACGGCGGCGGTCCCTACTATGGTCCGCGCGGCTATTATCAGCCGTATTAGGCGCCTGTTCTCGCCGCAGTCTCTATCGCGCCGAGGGGCGGTGTTTTGCACCGCCCCTTGTTGCTTCTGCGCGAGGCGTCTCATTGCGCGACCTGTGTCGCGGGTGCGTCAATCCTCTCCGGGAAAAATATTCTACTTTACCGAAATTCGGTTTTGGCGTATGTGTCGCCCATCCCGGCTCACCCTTGAGGGGCGACCATGTGTCGTGATGGTCGTAGAGCCGGGCTTGCGGTGGACGCGACAGCGTCGGGCGCGAAAGTGCGGGCAGGGCGGATTGCTCTCCGTGAGCCCGAGGCTTCGTGTCGACGAGCGGCGCTGTCAGGTTCGTCTCGTCATCAGGTCGGCGGCAACGTGCACAACGTCGTCGAAACCGGTGGCGACAAGCGAGCCGTGCGTACGGCAAAACCGTGTGGTCCTGGCCGTCGTTGCTACGGTTCAAGCCTTTGCGGAGGCGGCATTCGCGTCAACCGGCGCGGTGTCCGCGACTTTCGTGAAGGCGAGGGAGGCCAACAGGAACTCGGCTCCCGGGAGAGCACGGCATAAGCCGTAAAGCCACTGCGCAGGGAAGGCCGAGTGATTTGGCTACACCTGTATGCTGCTGTGCGGTTTCCTTGCGCTACATCTTCGCGCAGCGGACCGCGGGTGCCAGCCGGCACCCGGCCTTCCCTGTGCCCTCCTGGACAAGAGGGTGGAGCGACCAAGCAAAACTCGGGCGAAATGCGCCGCGAGGATGCGAAGGTGTGTCTGCAATTGAAGTGGATGCGAGCTGGAAGAGTGGCGCTGCCGCCTCATACTTCGTCATTGCGAGCGCAGCGAAGCAATCCAGAGTCTTACCGCGGAGGGACTCTGGATTGCTTCGCTGCGCTCGCAAAGACGACTTGAGAGAGTGTGCACCACACTTCGCTCTCGTGCCCCGGACGCAGCGCAGCGCCTTGCGGTGCGCTGCAGAGCCGGGGCCCATGCTGCAGAGAATTCGCGGCTTCTGGGTCCCGGCTCTGCGCCGCAACGCTAAGAGGCGCTGCAGCTTGTCCGGGACACGAGAGTGAGCACCGGGTCCCGGCTAAATATTCGGCAATCGTGCTCGTGGCGCCGATGGACTTGCCCGCAGCAATCCGGTTCAATGCGGCCAATTGGTTTTTAGGCGACAATGATGTCGAGATATCTGCTGGTCCTTCTCCTGTTCGCCTCGCCGGCCGTGGCGCAGGTCAAGCTGACCCCAAAAACCTCGGCGGCGCATCCGGACCCCTGCGCGCCGATCGGGCGTACAGCGGACGGCAAACTGGTTTACTCCATGAAATGCGAGAATCTGCCGGAGCCGCCCCCGCCGCCGCAGGCGGAACTGAGGGAGGCGCCGCAGCCTGCCGCGGAGCCGGAGACGCGGCGGAGCGGCGTTTTCGGCTGGTCCTACGACCGCAGGTGATGCGGCCTCGCCCCTTGCGCGAAGCTCGATGGAATGCTTTTTGCCTAAGAGTTTCCCGTGAGAGTATCCCGGGAGGCCACCGCCCCGATCCAGAGAGATGAGATGAGCAAACTCGTTATCCGCGCCGGCGACTTCACCTTCGATGCCCGTTTCGAGGAGCAGCTGGCGCCCAAAACTGTCGCCGCGTTCCGCAAGGCGCTGCCGTTCGAAAGCCACATCATCCATGTGCGCTGGAGCGGCGAGGGCGTGTGGATGCCGCTCGGCGACCTCGATTTCGGGGTCGGCTACGAGAACCACACCAGCTATCCCGCGCCCGGCCAGATCATCCTCTATCCCGGCGGCATCAGCGAGACCGAGATCCTGATGGCCTATGGCGGCGTGAGCTTCGCAAGCAAGATGGGCCAGCTCGCCGGCAATCATTTCATCACGCTGACCTCTGGCCTGGAGAATCTGGCAACGCTCGGCAAGAGCGTGCTGTGGAAGGGCGCTCTGCCGATCCGCTTCGAGGAAGTCTGAGTGACTGACGCCCGCTACCCGCGCGATCTCCGCGGTTACGGCCGCAACCCGCCGCACCCGCAATGGCCCGGTGATGCGCGGGTCGCGGTGCAGTTCGTCGTCAATTTCGAGGAGGGCGGCGAGAACAGCATTCTGCACGGCGATCGCGCCTCGGAAGCGTTTTTGTCCGACGTGCTCGGCGCGCAGCCTTGGCTCGGCCAGCGCCACGCCAATATCGAATCGATGTTCGAATATGGCTCGCGCGCCGGCTTCTGGCGGCTGTGGCGGATGTTCAGTGAGCGCCAATGGCCGACCACCGTGTTCGGTGTCGCTACCGCGCTGAAGCGCAATCCGGAAATCGTAGCTGCCATGAAGGAGGCGGGCTGGGACATCGCCAGCCACAGCCTGAAATGGATCGAGCACAAGGACATGACCGAGGCGCAGGAGCGCGCGGAGATTGCGGAAGCGATCCGCGTCCACACCGAGGCGACTGGATCGCGGCCGCTCGGCTGGTACACCGGGCGCTCCTCGAACAACACCAACCGTCTGTTGATGGAGGAGGGCGGCTTCCTCTATCTCTGCGACTCCTACGCCGACGATCTGCCCTATTGGGTCAAGGGCGCGAGCGGCAAGCAACTCGTCATTCCCTATACGCTTGACGCCAACGATATGCGGTTCATCAACCCGCAAGGCTTTGCCGAAGGCGAGCAGTTCTTCACCTATCTGAAGGATGCCTTCGACGTACTCTATGTCGAAGGCGAGAGCGCGCCGAAGATGATGTCGGTCGGCCTGCACTGTCGACTCGCCGGCCGACCCGGCCGCGCGGCGGGGCTGATCCGCTTCCTCGACTACATCGGCAAGCACGAGCGCGTCTGGGTGCCGACGCGGTTGCAGATCGCACAGCATTGGCACGACAAGCACGCGCATCTTGCGGCCGACGCATTTGAGATCGGGTGAGGGGGCGATGTCGCAGATCTCGCTGTCTGATCTCAATGCCGTCGACGAAGCCGGTTTCGTTGCCGCGCTTGCCAACGTCGTCGAATATTCACCGTGGATCGCCAGGCAACTCGCCACGAAGCGGCCGTTCGCCGGCATCAACCAGTTGCACGCCGCGCTGATGGCGGCGATCCAGAGTGCCGAACCCGACGCGCAATTGGCGCTGATCCGGGCGCATCCGGACCTCGCGAGCAAGACCCAGCGCGCGGCGGGGCTCACGGAGGAATCGACCGACGAGCAGAACAGCGCCGGGCTCGACCGGCTGTCAGAGGCCGAATACGCAGCGTTCGAGCGTGTCAACAACGCCTATCGTGACAAGTTCGGCATTCCCTATATCGTCTGCGTGCGTCGTCACACCAAGGATTCCGTGCTGAGCGACTTCGAGACGCGGTTGCGCAATATCGCCAAGACCGAGACGCGACGTGCGATCGAGGAGATTGGCCGTATCTCGGCGTTGCGGCTCGATCAACTCGTCGCTGCCAATGACAAGCTTAGAGTACATGGCCGGCTGTCGACCCATGTATTGGACAATCACGTCGGCAAGCCAGCGTCGGGCATCCCGGTGGAGCTCGTTGAACTCTCCGCGCTCGGCGAGAGCCGCGTGATCGCGCGCACCGTCACCAATGCGGACGGCCGCACCGACCAGCCGCTGATCGGCGGTCGTCCGTTGCCGATCGGCCGCTATGAACTCCGATTCAGCGTGGCCAAATATTACGCCGAGCGCAACGTGCAGCTCGCCGATCCGCCGTTCCTCGACGAGATCCCGCTGCGCTTCGCGATCAGCGAGCCGGAGGGGCACTATCACGTGCCGCTATTGGTCACGCCGTGGAGCTATTCGACCTATCGCGGCAGCTAATTACCGAACTTCTCGCGTAGCGCGGGAAACAGCCGATCCGGCTTGAAGGGCGGCGCGGTGAAGCGGATGCCGGTGGCATCGGCAATCGCGTTGCCGAGCGCGGCGGTGACCGGATTGTACGGGCTCTCGCTCATCGACTTCGCCCCCAACGGTCCGACCGTGTCGGATGTCTCGGCGAAGAAAACCTCGGTGCGCGGCACGTCGGCAAAGGAGGGCAGGTGGTAGTCGCGGAATTTCGGGTTGGTGACGCGGCCGTCCGCGTCGATCACCATCTCCTCGTAGAGCGCGGCACCGAGCGCCTGCGCGACCCCGCCTTCGACCTGACCGCGGCACTGCATGGGATTGGCGACGACACCGGCATCAGCCGCATGCACGCTCCTGAGAATTTTGAGCTCGCCGGTGCCCTTGTTCACGGCGACGCGAAAGCCCTGCACGTTGAAGCCGACCGAACGCGGCGTGCCGCTGGAATTGCCGGTGCCGGCGAAAGGCTGGCCGCGTTCGCGCGCGAGCTTTGCCAATTCCACAAAGGCCATGCGCCGCACGCCACTGACAACGGCCTCGCTTTCGAGCGTACAGCTCCCGACGTCGCAGAGCCATGCGCCGGCGGCGGCCGTCTTCAGCTCGGTCGCAAGCTGCATGGCTGCCGCATGCGTCGCCTTGCCGGCGACGAACGTGCCGGCGCTGCCATAGGCGCCGGTATCGTGGCCACCGTGGGCGGTGTCGGACTGGCGCAGGCGAATCCGGCCGACGGTGGTCGCAAGCGTTGTCGCCGCGATCTGCCGGTGCACGGTGCTGGTGCCGTTGCCGAACTCGGCGGTGCCGACCGTGAGGTCGAAGCCGGCGTCGTCGTTGAGTGCGACCATGGCATCCGCGAGATGGCCGGCCGGGGGCGCCGTGTCGATCATGGTCAGCGCGAGGCCGTCGCCGATCAGCCACTCCGGCGACAGGTCCGGTCGGGGACCATCGGCCCGCATCGCGCGCTCGACGAGATCGAGGCACTGGTCGAGCCCGTAGGAGCCATAGAGCACGTCGTGGAATTCCGACGGCGGCGGCGACAGCATGGGATCGCCGGGCTTGACGACGTTGCGCCGGCGCATCTCGTAGGGGTTGATGCCGAGCTGCCTTGCCAGTTCCTCGATCGCGGCTTCGGTCGCGATCAGTGTTTGCGGCAAGCCATAACCGCGGAACGCGCCTGCCGGCACCGTATTGGTGTAGACCGCGTAGCCGTCGACCTTCTTGTTCGGGCAATTGTAGACGCCGATGGACTCGGACAACGAGTGGAACATCACGGGGCCGGCGTGATTGCCGTAGGCGCCGGTGTTGGAGAGCACGTTGAGCTGGAGCGCGGTGAGCCTGCCGTCCGCGTCCGCACCGGCCTTGATGTGGACCCGCATCGGATGTCGCGTCGAGGTCGCGATGAACTGCTCCTCGCGGGTGAGCTCCAGCTTCACCGGCCGCCCGGTCTTGAGCACCGCGAGCGCCAGAATGTCCTCGACGAACATCTCCTGCTTGCCGCCAAAGCCGCCGCCGACGCGCTCGCAGAACACGCGGACCTTGTCGATGGGAAGCTCGAAGATATCGGACAGCGCGCGCCGGGTCAGGAACGGCACCTGCGTCGAGGTGCGAACATTGAGCACGCCCGAAGCATCGAGCCAGGCCAGGCCGCCATGGGTCTCCAATGCGGCATGCTGCACACGGTGACTGTGGAAGGTAGCCTCGTAAGTGACGGCGGACGTCGCGAGCGCAGTTGCGACATCGCCGAATTCGCCGTGCGTCTCCGCAACGAGGTTGCGCTGGGCGTCGGCGATCCGGTTCGCGGTGGTGCGGTCAGGATGAATGACAGGTGCACCCGGCGCCATCGCCTTTTCAGGGTCGATCAGCGCAGGCAGAAGCTCGTAATCGACCTTCAGCCGGCGGCAGGCGTCCTCGGCGGCGGCTTCGCTGTCTGCGACGACGGCGGCGACCTTCTGTCCGATGAAGCGGACAACGTCGTCAAGGATCCGGGTGTCCTCGGGATCCATCCAGTCCTTCTCGTGCCGCGCGGTCGAGATCAGCACCGTAGGCGCATCCTCATGCGTCAGCACCGCGTGCACGCCGGGAATGCTCAGCGCCGCAGACTTGTCGATCGCGACGATCTTCGCGTGGGCGTGCGGTGAACGGAGCAGCTTGATATGCAGCAGGCCGTCAATCTGCGTGTCGAACGTGTAGCGCGCCTTGCCGCGCACGACGTCAGGGCCAGCTGGCGCCGGCAGGCTGCGGCCGAATGCGGCGCCGGCCTCGACGTTCTCATCGACATTGGACTTGCCGAGCAGCGCATCCTCGATCGAACGATAGCCGGTGCAGCGGCAGATATTGCCCTTCAGCGCCACGCCCAGATCGGTGCGCTGCGCCTGGTTGAGCGAGGCACAGGTCAGGATCATGCCGGCGGTGCAGAAGCCGCATTGAAAGCCTTGCGCATCGAGGAAGGCCTGCTGCATCGGATGTGCGCCGCTGTCCCCGCCGAGACCTTCGATCGTGGTGACGGCGCGCCCCTCGGCGCGGAAGGCCGGGATCAGGCAGCTATGCACCGGCTCGCCGTCGAGCAGCACGGTGCAAGCGCCGCAATCGCCGGCGTCGCAGCCCTTCTTCACGCCGAAATGGCCGAGCTCGCGCAGGAACGTGCGCAGGCACTGGCCGGCGCGCGGTGCTTGCGAAAACGGTTTGCCGTTGACCTCGAAGCTCATGATGGTGCCGCGCCCAGGAGTTCGTCACGGATCTCTTCGGCAAGCCGTAGTGTCATGTGCTTGCGCCAGAGCGGCTTGCCGTGGATGTCGGTGTGGTAAAGCTCGTCGGTGATGTGTTGCTCGATCGCATCGCGGAGCGCGCTCGCGTTGGGCGGCTTGGGAAAGGACAGCTGGATCGGTCGTACCGTGGATGCCGTGACCGTGAGCTTCAGCGTGCCGTCGGTATCCAGGCTGCCGATCAGAAGCGCCGCCGAGCGGCCGACCGGCGCCAGCGAGATCTGGCGAAAGGCCGCGCGACGCTTCAACGCGGCAATCGGGATATCGATCTGCCGGAGCAGGTCCCCTGTCGCGAGACGATTGCGCTGGTTGCCGGTGACGAATTCGGTGACTTGTATCTTCCGTTCGCCTCCGTCTGCCTTCCAGATAGTGCAGACCCCGTCGAGCGCGGCGGTGAGCGAGATCATCGGTCCCGCCGGAAGCGACATGCAGAGATTGCCGCCGACGGTTGCAGTCTTCCAGATCTTGAACGATGCAAGGAAGGCGCGGCAGCACTGGTTGATCAGCGCCGCAGCGAACCAGCCGGGTGGGCAGACGAGTCCATCGAGCTGCGCAACGGTGCACGTGGCGGCGATGCCGAGATGGCTCTCGGTGACGGTCAGTGCCGGCCATTTCAGGTCGGCCAGATCGATG
The DNA here is from genome assembly GCF_040547985.1 of Bradyrhizobium sp. LB14.3. Lineage (NCBI taxonomy): Bacteria > Pseudomonadati > Pseudomonadota > Alphaproteobacteria > Hyphomicrobiales > Nitrobacteraceae > Bradyrhizobium > Bradyrhizobium sp. LB14.3. The sequence continues at coordinate 109,844 of NZ_JBEPQT010000016.1, read as the reverse complement.
AGCCGAGTCAGGTGGACCTGCGGCTCCGAGAACAGCCAGGTGCCGCCCGCGAGCCAAGCATCACCTGCCCTCCAAATCGGTAGCTGGGCGCGCGTTTGCGGATGGGCCACTGTCGTGATGGTATTCAAATCCATGGCTGCGCCAACGCTTCCGCCCGGTGAATCATGCAACAGAGTCTTGCAAGACCGGAGCCAAGTCGCAACAACAAGTAGCTAGCTGGAAGGCGTCCGGCCGGCTTCCGCATGGGGCGGCCGCCGTCTACGGATGTGAGGAGGAGCGGGATCATGAGCGATGCAAAGCCGATCTGGATCAGGGATCCCCTGGCTATCCTGGCCGACGGGGCCGAGCGCGGGGTCGTGGTGAAGGACGGTCGGATCGTCGAACTCGTGCCGGCCGGCGGTGTACCCGCAACCGCGGATGTTGCGGTGTTCGATGCTGGCGACCACGTCGTGCTGCCGGGACTCATCAACACCCATCACCATTTTTACCAGACGCTGACACGGGCGCTGCCGGCGGCGATGGACCGCGAGCTGTTTCCCTGGCTCCAGGCGCTCTATCCGGTATGGGCGAAGCTGACGCCGGATGCGCTCGAGCTCGCTGTCACGGTGGCGATGTCGGAGCTTCTGCTCTCCGGCTGCACCACCACGACGGATCATCACTACGTGTTTCCGGCGGGGCTCGAAGACGCCGTCGATATCGAAGTCGGAGTCGCAAAACGGCTCGGCGTGCGGGTACTGCTCACGCGCGGCTCGATGAACCTGTCGCAGCGCGACGGCGGCCTGCCGCCCGATAGCGTCGTGCAGGATGAGGACACCATCCTCGCGGACAGCGCGCGCGTGGTCGCCAGGCACCACCAGCGCGGCGCGGATGCGATGGTGCAGATCGCGCTCGCACCGTGCTCGCCCTTCTCGGTGACGACGTCCCTGATGCGCGCCACCGCCGATCTCGCCGGCAAGCTCGACGTGCGCCTGCATACCCATCTCGCCGAGACCGAGGACGAGAACAAATTCTGCCAGGAGATGTATGGTTGCCGTCCGCTCGATTATCTCGAGCAATGCGGCTGGCTCAATGCGCGGACGTGGCTCGCCCATGGCATCTTCTTCAACGCCGAGGAGATGAAGCGGCTCGGCAAGGCAAAGACGACCATCAGCCATTGCGCGTGCAGCAACCAGATTCTGGCGTCCGGCGGCTGCCCTGTCTGCGAGATGGAGGAGGCCGGTGTCGGCATCGGCATCGGCGTCGATGGCTCGGCCTCGAACGATGGATCGAACCTGATGCAGGAGGTGCGGACCGCCTTCCTGCTGCAACGGGCGCGCTACGGGGTGACGAAGGTCAGCCACAAGGATGCGCTGCGCTGGGCTACCAAGGGGTCGGCGGCGTGTGTGGGCCGGCCGGAACTCGGCGAGATCGCGGTCGGCAAGTCTGCCGATGTCGCGTTGTTCAGGCTCGACGAATTGCGCTTCTCCGGCCACGGCGATCCGCTGGCCGCACTGGTGCTGTGCGGGGCGCATCGGGCCGACCGGGTGATGGTGGCGGGAAAATGGGCCGTGATCGACGGCGCGATCCCGGGGCTGGACGTCCCTGACCTCATCCGCCGCCACAGTTCGGCGGCGCGGACGATGCAGGCGGGATAACATCCCGGCGAAAATAAAAAGAGGGGGCGACCACAAGTGCCGGGTGCTTCTGGCCACCCCCTCCGAACCTCCTCCGGGAGGAGCAGGTGATTTAGGCAATGCAAGAAGCGTGCTACTTGCCCGGCAGCTTGTCGTCGATGCCCTTGACGTAGAAATTCATGCCGAGGATCTGGCCGTCGTCGAGATTTGCGCCGCCCTTGCACTCGACCGGCTTGCCGTCCTGCCCAACGACCGGGCATTTGAACGGATGCAGCTTGCCCGCGGTGATCGCGGCCTGGGCATCCTCGGCGATCTTCTTCACGTCGTCGGGCATGTTGGTGTAGGGCGCCATCGCGAACATGTGGCTGTCGAGGCCGCCCCAGGTGTCCTCGGATTTCCAGGTGCCGTCGAGTTCTGCCTTGACGCGGGCGATGTAGTAGGGACCCCAGGTGTCGAGGATCGAGGTCAGCTGGGTCTTCGGCCCGAACTTGATCATCTCGGAATCCTGGCCGAAGGCGAGCTTGCCGCGTTCGCTGGCGATCTGCATCGCCGCCGGCGAATCCGTGTGCTGCATGATGACATCAGCGCCCTGGTCGATCAGCGCCTTGGCAGCGTCCGCCTCCTTGCCCGGATCGAACCAGGTGTTGGCCCAGATGATCTTCACCTTGATGTTCGGGTTGATGGTCTGCGCCGCCAGGATCGTCGCATTGATGCCAGCGACGACCTCCGGAATCGGGAACGAGCCGATATAGCCGAGCACGCCGGACTTCGACATCTTGGCCGCGATCAGGCCCTGGATGTAGCGGCCCTGGTACCATTTGGCCGAGTAGGTCGACATGTTCGGATTGCGCTTGTAGCCGGTAGAGTGCTCGAAATGCACGTTCGGGTATTTCTTCGCGACCTTCAGCGTCGGATCCATATAGCCGAACGACGTCGTGAAGATCAGCTTGTTGCCGGCGCGGACGAGCTGCTCGATGGCCCGCTCGGCGTCGGGACCTTCAGGCACGTTTTCCAGATAGGTGGTCTCGATCTTGTCGCCGAGCTCCTTCACCAGCGCCTGGCGTGCCAGCTCATGCTGATAGGTCCACCCGAGGTCTCCGATCGGACCCAAATAGATAAAGCCGACTTTCAGCTTGTCGGCGGCGGAGGCTGCACTGACGCTTCCGGCGAGCAAAAGCCCGGCAGCCAGCGCAAGAAGTGATTTCCTCATCATCAATCTCCAAACATCAGGGGAAAGCCACGATCCGCAACGTGCGCGCCCCATCGCGCACGCGGCAGAAATGAAACGCTAGCGATCCGGCACGAACACGGTGCCGAGCGCGGCCGGCGCGGTCGATCCGCCGGTGCGCGCGCGGGAGAGCAGGACCAGCACGATGACGGTCGCAAGGTAAGGCAGCGCCGACATGAACTGCGAGGGAATGCCGACGCCCCAACCCTGCGCGTGCAGTTGCAGGATCGTCACCGCGCCGAACAGGTAGGCGCCGACCACGAGTCGGCCGGGCCGCCAGGACGAGAACACCACCAGCGCCAGCGCGATCCAGCCGCGGCCTGCAGTCATGCCCGGAATGAAGAAGGGCGTATAGGCGAGCGGCAGATAAGCGCCGGCAAGTCCGGCGCAGGCGCCGCCGAACATCACGGCCAAGGTACGAATGCGCAGCACGGGATAGCCGAGCGCATGCGCGGAGACGTGGTTGTCGCCGCAGGCGCGCAGGATCAGCCCCGGTCGCGTGCGGTACAGGAACCACCAGACGCCGACGACCAGCGCCAGCGAGAAATAGATGAAGGCGTCCTCGCCGAACAGCACGCGACCGATCAGCGGGATGTCGGTCAAACCGGGGACGTAGAGATGCGCTGCCGGCGTGATGCGCTCGCCGACGAAGCCAGCGCCGATCAGGCCGGACAGACCGACGCCGAGGATGGTCAGTGCGAGACCCGTCGCAACTTGGTTGACCGCAAGCCCGAGCGCCATCAGCGCGAAGACCAGCGACATCATCGTGCCGGCGACGATGCCGAACAGTGCGCCAATAAAGATCGAGCCGGTCAGCCACGCACCTGCAAAGCCGCAGGCGGCGCCGACGATCATCATGCCCTCGACCCCGAGATTGAGCACGCCGGATCGTTCGGTCACGAGCTCGCCGGTCGCCGCGATCAAGAGCGGCGTCGAGGCGGCGAGCACCGCGAGGATGATGGCTTCAACCAGTTCCACGAGCCACCTGTCGGTTCGGGAACACCAGCTTGAAGCGGTAGAGGATGAGGGAATCGCAGGCGAGCACGTAGAACAGCAGGATGCCCTGGAAAACCTTGGTGACGTCCAACGGAATCTTCATTGTGATCTGTGCCTGCTCGCCGCCGATAAAGGTCAACGCGAGAAAAAGGCCTGCAATTAATATTCCAAGCGGGTTCAATCGGCCGAGGAAGGCAACGATGATCGCGGTAAAACCGTAGCCCGGCGAGATGCCGGGCTGGAGATGCCCGACCGGTCCTGCCACCTCGATGATACCGGCGAGGCCCGCGAGCGCGCCGGAGACCGCGAAGGTCAGGATGACCAACTGATTGGAATTGAAGCCGCCGAACCGCGCGGCGCGGGGCGCTGCACCGACCACGCGAATCTCGAATCCCTTGATGGTGCGTCCGAGCAATATGGCCACCGCCGCGACGACCAACAGCGCGACGATGGAGCCGAGATGCAGCCGGCCGCCTTCGATCAGCAGCGGCACCGTTGCGACCGGATCGAACTCGGCCGTAGTCGGGAAGTTGAAACCGTGCGGATCGCGCCAAGGCCCGCGCACGAGATAGTCGAGGAAGAGGTCGGCGACGTAGACCAGCATCAGGCTGGTCAGGATTTCGCTGGCGCCGAACTTCACCTTGCAGATCGCCGGGATCAGCGCGTAGAGCGCGCCCGCTGCGGCGGCGAGCACAAGCATGACCGGCAGCACCCAGACGCCGGCGTCGGTGCCTTGCGTCTTCACTGCAATCCAGCTTCCGGCGACCGCGCCGATCAGGAACTGCCCTTCGGCGCCGATGTTCCAGGCATTGGCGAGATAGCAGAGCGACAGCCCGATCGCAATCATCACCAGCGGCGTCGCCTTCACCGCGATTTCCTGGAGCGAATAGCTGTCGGTCAAAGGCGCGATGAAATAGGCGTGCAGGGCGAGCAGCGGATTCTTGCCGAGGATCGCGAACAGGATGACCATCGTCACGATCGTGAGGCCGATCGCGATCAGCGGAGAGATCAGTGCGATCGTGTTGGAGCGTTCCGCGCGCTTCTCAAGCACCAACTGCATGCACGGCCTCCTCCGGTTCCAGCGTACTGCCGCCCATCAACAGCCCGAGTTTTTCGCGGGTCGCCTCGCTGATGGCGAGCGGGGCGGACAGATGGCCGTGGAACATCACGGCGATGCGGTCGGCGATTTCCGCGAGCTCGTCGAGGTCCTGACTGGTGACGAGCACGGCGGCGCCGGCGGTTGCAAGATCAAGCAGCGCCTGGCGAATGACGGCGGCAGCGCCGGCGTCGACGCCCCAGGTCGGCTGGCTCACCACCAGCACCGCGGGGTTGCGCAGAATCTCGCGTCCCACGATGAACTTTTGCAGATTGCCGCCGGAGAGGCTCGCGGCTTCCGGATCGCGTTTGGCCTTGCGGACGTCGAACGTCTCGGTCGTGCGATCGACGGTCTTCAGCGTCGCGGCGGTGTCGATGAAGCCGTGATGGACCATACCGCTGGCGGCGTGCCCGGTGAGCAGCGCGTTCTCCGAAAGCTTCATGCGCGGCGCAGTGCCGTGGCCGAGCCGCTCTTCGGGAACGAAAGCCGCGCCGAGCTTGCGGCGCTGCGTGATCGAGAGGTGGCCGGCAGCAAGGCCTTCGATCACGATCGTGCCGGGGTCCCTCGACAAGCGCTCGCCGGACAGTGCAGCGAACAATTCGTCCTGGCCGTTGCCCGCGACTCCGGCAATGCCGAGGATTTCGCCACCCTTCAGCTCGAACGAGATATGCTCGAGCCGCACGCCATGCGCCTCGCCAGGAGCGAGCGTGAGGTCATTGACGACGAGGCGCGGCACGGTGGTCTTCCGGCCGGCGGCCGCTTTCACTTGCTTGACCTCGCCGCCGACCATCATGCGCGCGAGCGAAGCGGCGGTCTCAAGCCTGGGATTGCACGTCTCGACCTTCTTGCCGCCGCGCAGGATCGTCGCGGTGTCGCACAGGCGCTTCACCTCTTCGAGCTTGTGGCTGATGTAGAGGATGGCGCGGCCTTCGGCCTTGAGCCGCTCCAGCACGATGAAGAGCTGGTCGGCTTCCGGCGGGGTCAGCACCGCGGTGGGTTCGTCCAGGATCAGGAATTGCGGATCCTGCATCAGCGCACGGACAATCTCGATGCGCTGGCGCTCGCCGACCGACAATTGCCAGACCTCGCGTTTGGGATCGAGCGGCAGACCATAAGTCTTCGACACCTGCTCAAGCCGTGCCGAGATGTCCTTGAAAGACTCTCTCCCATCGAGGCCGAGCGCGACATTCTCGGCGACGGTGAGATTGTCGAACAGCGAGAAATGCTGGAACACCATGCCGATGCCGCGACTGCGAGCTTCCGAGGGACCGGTCAGCGCGACCGGCTTGCCGTTCCAGAAAATATCGCCGGCGCTGGGCTGGATCAGCCCGTAGATCGCCTTGACCAGCGTCGACTTGCCGGCGCCGTTCTCGCCCAGCAGCGCGTGGATCTCTTTCGGCCAGATATCGATGTCGATGGCATCGTTGGCGAGGAAATCCCCATAGCGCTTGGTAAGCCCGATCGTCCTGAGGAGCGGGGTTTCGCCGGAATGCAGGCCGTTAGTCGTTGGATCCAACATTCGCTGATGCGCTTGCACGGGGTGAAGTGCCTCAATAGTGGGCTAGTTTGAACCGTCGCGTAAGGTGTGAAAAAGCGTCATCCCTTGCTCAACGCTTCGGCAGGCAGGTGGTGTCGGCGAGCCGCTGCTTTCGCCGGGCGGCGATCGACCTCAAATGCTTCCCGAACAGCCTTTGCAGCGCCGGCTCGCGTGTGACGTCTGTTGCAAATTTGTGACGGATCAAACCAAATCGGAACCCGCTATGCAGGCTTGACGTGAACTTGAGCAGAGACGCGTCATCACGCGTATGCATTTGCGAACACCGCGACAGTAGCTCCCGCCATCGTGTCTGCCTTGTCCGCTCGACATGAAAGGCAAGCGAAATCAAATGGGAATTTCCGGCAATGGCCGCTCTCGCCTGACCGCGTGGCGGTGAGATTGGTCCTCCAAATTCGCCGGTGAAACGCAGCCTCCTGGGCAAACAAGCGGCATGCCTTGAAACAAGTTGAGGCTTCTCACTCCGGGAGATCGGCGCAAGTGTCGCACCAAGGGACGCTCATTTTTGCGTGTCCAAAATTTGGGGGTATTCAGGATGTCGTTTCGTTTCAAGGCAATTGCAGCAGGGGCGCTGTCACTTGCCACGCTCGCTACCGGTGGCCTGGCTCAGGCAGCGGATCTGCCGGTCAAGGCTGCCAAGAGGGCGGCGGACCTCCCGTTCTTCCTGGTGATCGACGACCGCGTCACCTTCTCCTACATTTTCAACGCCTCGCAGCCCGGTGCGTTCACCAACACCAACGGCGTGATCAACGCCAAGACGACGAAGCAGGTCTACTCCTTCACCCATTTCGATGCCTGGGCTTACGGCACCAACTTCTTCACCATCTCGATGTTCAAGTCGGACCACAACGATCCGGCGGCCCCCTGCACCGCCACAGGCGTGATCGTTTCGCCGGCTGCGGGCTTCGCAGCGACGCCGGCGAGCTGTGCCGGCGCGACAGAAATCTATGGCCTTTTCCGCTCGACCTTCGGTTGGAACGAGATCTTCAACACCAAGGCCTTCACGCAGGGACCGCTGCACAACATCTCGTTCGAGGTTGGCATGGATGCCAACACGGAGAACCGGTATTTCGGCGCCGCCAAGCGCGACGTCGTCGCCGGTCTGCAGTTCGCCTTCGACCTTCCCTACAAGGGCTATTTCAACGTAGCGCCGCTGGTGTACTGGGAGTTTGCCAACCACAACTCCTTCTCGCAGTGCGGCGCCGGTTGGTCCGCGCCGTGTATTGCCGACGGCAACACGTCGTTCAAGCCAACCTGGGCGATCGAGACCAATTATTATATGGACCTCGGCTTCCTGCCGCCGAACATGCAGTATTTCTCGATCAGCGGCCGCGCCGGCTGGTACGGCAAGAAGGGAACAGACACCGAGCCGCTTCCCGCCAGCGTCGCCAACGGCGTCTATCCCACCAAGGTCGAGTTCAACTCCGAGCCGATCCGCCTGACCCTCGATGCCTCGAAGGCGGTCTGGGGTGAGAAGTATTCGCACTTCGTGGACGTCTGGGTCGCCTACCGCTACTGGCAGAACAAGTTTGGCCTCGATCACAACAACGCCGTGGCCTGCACCACCCTGGCCGGTGGGGCAAAGGTGAGCACCGGGTCCTGCACCGAGTCCTCGCTCTACTCCGGTGTCACTGTGAAGTTCTAGCCACCTGACACTCTTCGGCTGAACGACGATGACGCCGCGTCAAACCTCTGCGGCGTCATCTTCGTTTGTGGATAAGGAAAGTAGGGTGGATTAGTTAGCACACGGCTGCGCGAAGCGCAGTCCGCTGGCGTAAGCCCCCAACGAAGTTGAACTCTTGTTTGCTACTTCGTCCACACGCCGTCGTGCAGCGCTTCGGCCTCGTCTTCGAGCAGTGGCCCCACAACCTCCGTCGGCCGTTGCCCGCTGGCAAAGACCTCGCGGCAGGGCAGGTCGAGTGTCGGGTTCTCTGGATGGTCGCCGGTGATGCCGCGCAGGCGGTGCTCGCTGAGGCCGTAGACCACACGGCTGATGCCGACCCAGTAGATCGCGCCGGCGCACATCGCACAGGGCTCTGCGGAGGAGTAGAGCGTGGCCTTCGCCAGCACCTCGCGGCCGAGCGTACGGCAGGCCTGCGTCGCCGCGAGACGCTCGGCATGCGCGGTGCCATCGTGATTCGGCATGTAGCCGTTCTCGGTCTCGATCAGCACCTTGCCGTCGGCATCGACGACGATGCAACCGAAGGGATGGTTGCCGTGGGTGAGGGAACGGCGGGCGACCGCAAACGAAAGGCGGAGGAAGTGTTCGTCGCGCTCGGATGCGCCGCTCATCGCTCTTCCCTGGTCAATGCCCCGCCATGTGTCGGCCGACTACGGTGAGATCGGCCTCGCTGGTCCGTGCTTCATACACGAATTCGCCGTGGAACATCACCACCAGCCGGTCGGAGAGTTCCAGCAGTTCGTCGAGATCCTCGCTGACCAGCAGCACAGCGGCGCCGCGATTGCGCGCGGCCATGATCTCGGCATGGATCTGCGCCACCGCGGCGAAGTCGAGCCCGAAACAGGGATTGGCCGCTATCAGTACTTCGACCTTGCTGCCGAGCTCGCGGGCCAGCACGGCGCGCTGGACGTTGCCGCCCGACAGCGCCGAGATCGGCGTCTCCGGCGTGCGGGTCTTGATCTTGTACTGGGCTATCTTCTTCCTGGCGTCGTCGCGAAAGGCGCCGCGGTTAAGCCACCAGCCGCCGCTGGCGAACGGCGCGCGGTCGAACTCGCGAAAAGCGATGTTGTCGGCGACGCTCATGCCGCCGACGCAGGCGTTCTTCAGCGGCTCCTCGGGCAGGAGCGACATCTTGTGGCGGCGCATCTCCTCGCGGCTGGCGCGATAGGGATCGCCAGCGACGCGGATCTCGCCGTTCTCGGCTTCGCGCTGGCCGGCCAGCACCTCGACCAGCTGGCGCTGGCCGTTGCCGGAGACGCCGGCGATGCCGACGATCTCGCCGGCACGGACCGTGAGCGAGACGTCGTGCACAGCGATGGCGCCGGCGTCGTCGAGCGCGCGCAGCTCCGCCAGTTCCAGCCTCGCCTTGCCGGCCTCACCGGTGCGCGGCGGCTGTATCGTCAGCTCCTCGGCGCCGATCATGGTGCGCGCCATCGCGTCCGGCGTCAGCTCGGAAACCTTGCCCGCTCCGGCGAGTTTGCCGCGGCGCAGGATCGTGACGTCGTCGGCGAAGGCCATGACCTCGCGGAACTTGTGCGTGATCATCAGGATGGTCAGCTCGCCCTTGACGACCATGTCGCGGAGCATGCCGAGCACTTCGTCGGCTTCCGCGGGCGTCAGCACTGAGGTCGGCTCGTCCAGGATCAGGAAGCGGCGCTTCAGGTAGAGCTGCTTGAGGATCTCGCATTTTTGGCGCTCGCCGGCCGAGATGGCGGAGACTTTTGCGCCGAGCGGCACCTTGAACGGCATGCGGGTCAGAAAGGCCTCGAGCTCCTTCATTTCCTTCGGCCAGTTCACCACGGCCGGTACGTCGTCGCGCGCCAGCACCAGATTTTCGGCGACCGTCATCGCCGGCACCAGCGTAAAATGCTGGTAGACCATGCCGAGGCCGAGCGCGTGGGCGTCCTTCGGATTGCCGATCGCCTGCTCGCGCCCGCCGACGAGAATGTCGCCCTCGGTGGCGTGATAGTAACCCATGATGCATTTGACCAGGGTCGACTTGCCGGCGCCGTTCTCGCCCAGCAGCGCATGGAACGAACCCGGCCGCACCTTCAGTGCGACATTGTCCAGCGCCAGGAAATCACCGAAGCGCATGGTCATGGCGATCGCGTCGACACCGAAGGCGCCTGACGGCGGTGGTGTTTCGCCGATGATCACGAAATCGCCCCGATGAAGGCGCCTGACGTCGAGACCGCGCCAAACACGCCGCCCTGCATCTTGATCATCTTCAGCGCGTGCTCGTGGTTGCTCCTGTCGGTCGCACCGCAGCAATCGTGCAGCAGCACGCATTCGAAGCCGCGGTCGTTGGCCTCGCGCATGGTGGTGTGAACGCAGACGTCGGTGGTAATCCCTGTCAGCACGATATTCTCGATGCCGCGCACGCGCAGGATCAGCTCCAGGTCGGTGGCGCAGAACGAGCCCTTGCCGGGCTTGTCGATGATGGGTTCTCCGGGGAGGGGCGCGAGCTCCGGGATGATGTCCCAGCCGGGCTCACCGCGTATCAGGATGCGGCCGCACGGGCCGGGATCGCCGATGCCGGCGCCGATCTGGCGCGAGCGCCAGCGCTTGTTGGCGGGAAGATCGGAGAGATCGGGACGATGGCCTTCGCGGGTATGGATGATGTGAAAGCCTTGGGCACGCATCGCCGCGAGCAGCTTCTTAATCGGCTCGATCGGCGCCCGCGTCAGTGAGAGATCATAGCCCATCTTGTCGACATAACCGCCGATGCCGCAGAAATCGGTCTGCATGTCGATGATGATGAGCGCGGTGTTCTCGGGGCGGAGATCCCCGTTATAGGGCCAGGCATAGGGCTCGGACTTGATGGTGCGCTCGGGCATGATTTCGCTTCCTAGCGGGTGATCGACAATTCGGCCGGGGCTCCGGTCAGCGTTCGCTTCGGCGAGCAGGTGATGATCATAATCGCCAGCGTCAGGATGTAGGGCGCGGCGTTGAAGAGGTGGTAGCCGGAGGTGACGCCGACCGATTGCAACGCCGGTCCCAGCGCCGCGGCGCCGCCGAAGGCGAGCGAGGCCCAGAGACACAGCAAGGGATCCCACCGCGCGAAGATCACGAGCGCCACGGCCGTGATGCCCTGGCCCGAGGACAGGCCCTCGTTCCAGCTTCCGGGATAGAACAATGACAGGAACGAACCGCCGATGCCGGCGAGGAAACCGCCGACCATGGTTGCGCGCAGGCGGATCAGCAGCACCGAGTAGCCCATGGCACGTGCGGCATCCGAGCTTTCGCCGGCGGTGCGGATCAACAGACCCCAGCGCGTGGTGCGGAAGGCCCAGTATAGGATCGGGGCCAGCGCCACGCCGATCAGGAACATCACATTGATGCGGAGCGCGGCGCGAAGCTGCGGGATATCGCTCCACCAGCCGAAATCGATCGCTGGCAGCCGCGGCGCGGTCGGTTCGATCAGCGGCTTGCCGAGATAGAAGGCGAGCCCGGTGCCGAACAGCATCAAGGCGATGCCGACGGCAATGTCGTTGACGCGCGGCAGCGAACAGATGCCGGCGTGCAATGCTCCCAGCAATGCGCCGGTGATGCCGGCGGCGAGCACGCCCAACCACGGCGATCCCGTGAGATAAGAGATGCCGTAGGCGCTCATCGCGCCCATCACCAGCGTGCCTTCAAGGCCGAGATTGATGCGGCCGGAGCGCTCGGTGATGCATTCCCCGAGGCTTACGAACAGGAACGGCGTCGAGACGCGAATGGCGCCGCCGAGCACGGCGAGCGGGACGGTCCAGAGTCCGATCGAGCCGTCTGCCATTTCACGACTTTCCCTTCAGAAATCCGATGCGGCCGTAGAGCGCATCGCTGGCCAGCACGAAGACGAAGATAATGCCTTGCAGCACCAGCACGGACGCATCCGGCAATCCGAGGCGGCGCTGCAACAGCCCGCCACTGGCGCTGATGCCACCGAGCAGGATCGCGACGGGGATGATGGCGAGCGGGTTTTGCCGCGCCAGGAAAGCGACGAGAATGCCGGTGAAGCCATAGCCCGCCGCAAGGTTGGCGTTGGCGCGTCCCTGCACGGCGGCGACCTCGACCATGCCGGCAAGGCCCGCGGCGCCGCCGGCGAGGAAGCAGATGGTCAAAATGAGCTTGCTGACGCCGAGGCCGACGATCCTCGCGGCGCGGATGTTGCCGCCGGCAACCCGCGCGGCGAAGCCGAACACGGTGTGATAGATCAGGATGTAGGCGGCGACCGCGGCGATCAGGCCGAACACGAGGCCCCAATGCACATCGGTACCGGGAATGGAGCCGATCATGTTGGCCGCGCCGATCTCGCGGGTCGAGGGCTTGTTGAGGCTGGCAGGGTCGCGCATCGCGCCTTCGACGAGATGGTTGAGGACCGCGAGCGCGATGTAAACGAGCAGCAGGCTCGATATGGTCTCGTTGACGCCGCGGTACTGCCGTAGCGCGCCCGACAGCATGATCCACAAGCCACCGCCGATGACGCCGCCGATGACCATGGCGATCTGCACGATGAGCGGCGGCATGCCCTGAAGCAACAGTGCGGCGCTGGTTGCCGAAAGCGCGCCAATCAGCAGCGCGCCTTCGCCGCCGATGATGACCATGCCGAGCTGCGCGGGAAGCGCCGTGCAGAGCGCGGTGAGGATCAGCGGCGCCGCGCGCGTCAACGTGTTCTGCCATGAGAACCAGGTGCCGAACGCGCCGTAGTACATGTAGAAATAGAGGTCGAGCGGGTTCTTGCCGGACATCGCGACGAAGATGCCGAAGACCGCGAGCGCGCCGGCCAGCGCCGCGCCCGGGATCAGGACATATTCGATCGCTCCGCCGTGACGTTGGAGGAATCCCGGATCGGCGGCCGGGGCAACAGTCCCGACCGCTTCAGTGGAATCCGCCGCCTCCGCTGTCACGAAGTCGCTCCGACCACGCCCTCCACGAGATAGTCCATCTTCTCGAGCTCGGGATCCTTCTGGCCGCGATCGGTGCCGGCCGCGATCACCGTCTTGCCCTTGTTATCGACCAGGCCTCCCTTGAAGATGGCGTAGCCGTCGCCGGACAAGAACTTGGCCTTGACGTCGTCGGCGTGCTTGCGCGCTTCGGCGGAGACCACATCGCCATAGGGCGAGGTCTTGACGATCTCTTCCTTGAGGCCGCCGCGATAGAAGTTCGGGATGCTCTCGCCGGCGGCGATCATCTTGACGAACTTCGGATAGAGCGCCTCCCAGTTCCACTCGGCGCCGGTCAGGTAGGCCTTCGGCGCAAGCGGCGACTGGTTGACGTGGTAGCCGCAGACCATGGCGCCGCGGCGCGCGGCGTTCTCGACCATGGTCTTGGGACCGTCGACGTGGCAGGTCAGTACGTCGACGCCCTGGTCGATCAGGCTGTTGGTGGCTTCGGCTTCCTTGACCGGCATCGACCAGTCGCCGGTAAAGATCACCTGCGTCGTCGCCTTTGGGTTGGCGAGCCTGGCGCCGAGTGCGAAGGCGTTGATGTTGCGCAGCACCTGCGGGATCGGTTTTGCGGCGACGAAGCCGAGCTTTCCGCTCTTGGAGCTATAGCCGGCGATGATGCCCGAGATGTACTGGGCTTCGTCGATATAGCCGAAATAGCTGCCGGCGTTCTTCGGGTCCTTGTCGCTCCAGAGGCCGCCGCAGTGCTCGAAGCGAAGCTTCGGGAACTTGTTGGCCATCTTGACCGTGTGCGGGTTGTAGTAGCCGAACGAGGTCGGGAAGAGCAGGGTGGCACCGTCGAGATTGATCATGGACTCGAGCGTCTTCTCGACCGCGTCGGTCTCAGGCACCTTCTCTTCTTCCACGATCTTGAGGCCGGGAATCTTCTTCAATGCCGCAGCGCCCTGGGCATGCGCCTGGTTGTAGCCATAGTCGTCGCGCGAGCCGACATAGATGAAGCCGATGGTCGTCTCGGCCGCGAAGGCCGGGCGGATGCCTGCCGCCGCGCCGAGGGTGAGGGCCGCACCGCCCTGCAACAAATGACGTCGTGAGATCCTGCCAAATTCCATTGCCTGCTCCCCCTGGCGGATTGACCGCCTCGATCTCGCGGCTGCGCCGGTTTGGCGGAGCCCGGAACAAGATGTCGCAAGCTTCATGCCAGAGGTCGGGAAGCGGGCAAATTATCGTAAGCTATGGAAAAATATAACATTTTTTAATTTTAAGGATCTTGCCGAGGAAATCGGCAGATTATTTTATAGGCAATATCTGTCTGTTGTATGCAATGGAGTTAAGCAGACCGATCAGCTCGCGCGTGTGCACGACGGGAGCTACGCTCTGCCGGCTACCCTCATTCATGCTACCCACGCGCGGATCGGGACCGCGCCCGTGATTTCGCTGGCACCGAACTTGTATCGATTGCCGCCAGGACCGCCGCTGCCGCGGGTCCCAAGAGATGGAAAGCTCGCCGAGATGGCTGCTGGTAACGCCGTTCAGAATGCATCGCTCGGCGAAGCGATCGTGCGAGGGATCAACGAGCTCGCCGCGATCTCGGAAGAAAGCGACAAACTTACCCGCATCTATCTGACCAGCGAGCTGCGCAAGGCCGCGGATCTGATCCTAAGCTGGATGCGCGAGGCGGGCATGAGTGCGCGTCTCGACGCGATTGGCAATGTCTGCGGGCGCTACGAAGGGCAGCGGTCGGGCGCGCCTTGCCTGATGCTTGGCTCGCACTACGACACCGTGCGCGATGCCGGCAAATGGGACGGGCCGCTGGGCGTAGTCACTGCGATCGCCTGCGTCGCCGATCTCAACCGCCGCGGCAGGCGCCTGCCGTTCGCGATCGAAATCGTCGGTTTCGCGGATGAGGAGGGGGTGCGCTTCGCTTCGACCTTGCTCGGCAGCCGTGCGGTCGCCGGCACATTTGACGAGAATGTTCTGAATACACGCGACCGCGATGGCGTGTCGATGCGCGATGCGCTCGTTTCGTTCGGGCTCGATCCCGATCACATCGGCGCGGCTGCGCGGGCGCGGCGCGAACTGCTCGCCTATCTCGAGCTGCACATCGAGCAGGGGCCCGTGCTGGAAGCGCAAAACCTGCCCGTCGGTGTCGTCACCGCGATTGCGGGCGCGACACGGCTTGCCGCGCGCCTGACCGGCATGGCCGGTCACGCGGGCACCGTGCCGATGGCGCTGCGCCGTGACGCGCTCACTGGTGCTGCCGAATGCATCGGCGCGATCGAGCAATTCTGCCGGACCGACGCGAGCGGCCTGGTCGGCACTGTCGGCTACATTCAGGCGAGGCCCGGCGCGACCAACGTCATTCCGGGCGAGGTGTCCTTCACCATCGACATGCGCGCGCCGATGGACATGCACCGCAAGCGCGCGGTCGCCGATGTCGTCCGGCAGATCGAAGCGATCGCAAAGCGCCGCCAACTGACGCTTCAGCTCGACGTCACCCACGAGAACCGCACCGCGCCTTGCGCGCCCTGGCTCAAGGGCCAGATCGCGCAGGCGATCCATGCTGAAGGGTTTTCCGTGTTCGAGCTCCCGAGCGGGGCGGGGCACGACGGCATGGCCATGATCGACATTGCCGATGTCGGCATGATCTTCGTCCGCTGCCGCGGCGGTATCAGCCATCACCCGGACGAGCATGTCGAGCCCGCCGATGCCGACGCCGGCGCGCGGGTGTTGCTGCGGGTGATTGAGAATTTTCAGCCGCGGGAAGGGTAAGTTGAGGCCGCAAGTCACGGGATAGAGACACGAATCAGGCAGGTCCGGAAGCGTGACGGCCTACCGCCGCCACCACGAGACACCATTCCACGCCGCATATGAACAGCGACATCTCTTTTCCATCCCGTTGCGAGAACCGATTTTATCAGGGTCGGGCGGCGACCTTCGTCGCCAACGCGCTTCAGGCCGTGAATTTTCTCGGCGATCGATTCCTGCGAAAGTCACATCATCCGTTCACGGCCATCGAGGACCTTTACCGGCACTCGATGGACAGCGCCTTTGCGGTGACCGAAGCATTCCTCGTCACGGGCGCGCCGCACGCCTCCGCGTACTATCCGCGCGACTTCGCCTGGTTCTATCCCGACGTTCTCGACCCCGAAACCATCATTTGTTCAGCCCGCCAAACCCGTTCCTGATCAGCTCCCGCATCCGCTTGCTTGCCGTCCTCGCGCCGCGTCGTTGCACGCGCGATATCACGCCACGAGATCCAGCAGGCGGCATGATCCGCGCACCAGTACCTTGCGTCCTGTCAATGTCATCTCGGGAACGCCGTCCCTGATCGCGACAAGGCCGAGCTTGATAAGGCCTTCGACAACATGAGTCTTCGTGAGGCGACCGCGCGACGGCGGATTGCGGAGCGCTTTCAGAACTTCCCATTGGTCCGGCGAAAGATCGAAGTCGATGTCGTTGCTCATGTTGCCTCAAGCGATAGTACCGTTCGCTCACCCTGTTAGCGGCGCTGCGTGAAGACCGTGCGACGACAATGAGTCGGGAATTCGGTGAGGTGTTTAGAACTCCTCTTCACAAATTGCCGCATGTCGTTGCGCCACAAGAATTAAGATCGCTCGATCACGAATATCTTCCCGGGGCCTCGATCACATATTGATGAAGCGGGCTTGATGTCGCGCGGAGATGCCGCGCTGCACGGGAAGCGCTGCTGTCCCATTCCGCGTCGCAATATGCATGCAAATCATGAGACGAAACGCTCGAGATGCTGCTACGCTGATTCGCGGGAACGGCTTCACACGGCAGGAGTGGAGTGCATGATCAGGCTGGTCGAAATTCGCAGTCAAGAATCCCTGTGCCGGGAGCGCGCCGCGCTTGATTTCGAGCGCCGGGTGTTCTGGCTTGCGCAAGCCCAGGAATGGGAGCAGCGCGCGCTTGACGAAATCGCCTATCATTTCCGGGAGTGCAATTTGGCTCCGACGGAGTTTGCGCGAAACTGACGTCGGCCTCGGCGTAAAGCCTACTGATAAGTCGCCACGATATCGGACACCGCGCGCTCGAGCTGCTGCGCGGTGGCGCACTGGCGCACCACACTGCAGAAGGTCGCGTAGCGCGGCATCTCGGAATCGCCAAAGCCCCAGGCGAGACGTCCTTCGGGATTGAGCCACACCAGGCGCTTGGAGCGTTCGGAGATGCGGCGCAGGATGTCGGCGCGCGGGTCGAGATTATTGCTGCGGGCATCGCCGAGCACGATCACCGTGGTCTGCGGTGTCAACGTGCTCATGAACTCCTTCTCGAAATCGACCAGCGACGAGCCGTAGTCGGAGGAGCCGAAGCCCACCTTGGACATGATCTCGGCCATTGCCTCTTCCGGCGATTTCGATTCCAGAATGTCGCTGACTTCGATCAGATGCGAAGAGAAGGCGAAGGAATGGACGTCGTCGACCACCTCGTGCAGCGAGTGGATCAGGAGCAGGAAGAAATCGGAGACTTGCGCGACCGAGCCGGAGACGTCGCAGAGCGCTACGATCTTCGGCCGGTCGCGATGCTTGCGCTTCCACGCCGTGAGGAAGGGGATGCCGCCCCAGGCGGCGTTGCGGCGCAGTGTGCGGCGGACGTCGAGATGACCGCGGCGCTGGCGCTTGCGCGGTTTCGAATAGCGCTCGCGCAGACGCCGCGCGATCTGGCGGATGAGAGCGCGCATCTCCGCGACATGGCGCCGCTCAATGCGGGCAAGCGGCGCGTTGCGTAGAATCTCGTTGCGGAGGTTTTCAGCCTCCTCGCGGGCATAGAGCGCAAGCCCCTGCGCGACGGTGTCGCGGACGGCTTCGCGCAGGGCGTCGAGCGCGGAGCGAAGTCGCTCGGCCAGCGCCGGGTTCGTCGCGGTCAGCTCCTCGAGATCGTCGCGCAGCCGCTGGAGCCCCATGGCGTCGAGGATGCGGCTGGAGAAGATGCCGCGCTGGGTGGAGTAGCGGATCTCGGACAGGGAGGCCGCGCCTGAGGCGCTGGCGATCGCGGCTGCGATCGCGTTGCGATCCTGCGACAGCAGCATCTGCGCGAGCGGTCCCAATCCCTCGGAAGGCTGACCTTCGCCCGCTTCGCTGGCCGGGCTGGAGGAGGGCGATTGATCCACGTCCTCCGAAGCGTCCTCGCTGTCGGCCTCGGGCTGATTCTGCCGCGGCTCCGGCTGGCTGAAGAACAGATCAAAACAGTCGCCGAGCGCGAGCTTTTCGTCCTGCGATTTGGCAAGCGTCAGGAGCAGCGCGTCGCGCAGGATGGTCCGGTCTGAAATGCCGACCTGCGTCACCGCGCGCATCGCATCGATGCTTTCGGCGGGCGAGACATGGACGCCGACGCCGCGTGCCGCACGGAAGAAACGATGGAGGTTCTCGCGCATCGGCGTCAACCGAAGACGTTGGATCGTGCTGCCTTGGCAATGAAGGTCGTTATCTGAGGCTGAGCCGCCTCGATGTCGGCCTCGTATTTCAGGAGGACGTTGAGCGTGTCCTTGACTATGTCGGTGTCGAGCTCGGAAGCCTGGAGCAGAACCAGCACGCGCGCCCAGTCGATGGTCTCACTGACCGAGGGCAGCTTCTTGAGGTCGAGCGAGCGAATCTCGTGGATGAAGCCGACCATCTGCCGCCGCAGCGTCTGCGAGATGCCGGGGACGCGGCTCTCGACGATGCGCTCCTCGAGCCGCTGCTCGGGGAAGCCGATATGCAGATGCAGGCAGCGCCGCTTGAGAGCGTCGCCGAGATCCCGCTCGCTGTTGGAGGTGAGGATCACCGTCGGCGGCGTGATCGCAGAGACGGTGCCGAGCTCGGGGATCGTGACCTGGAAGTCGGAGAGGATCTCCAGCAGCAGCGATTCGAATTCCGCATCCGACTTGTCGATCTCGTCGATCAGGAGCACGCAGCCGCCGGGCTGCTCCAGCGCTTGCAGCAGCGGCCGCGGTTCGACGAATTCCTTGGAGAAGAACACGTCGCCGAAATCGTGAAGCTGGGCGAGCGCGTCGTGCAGCGTCTGCGCGCCGCCGAGGACTTCGCCGAGCTTGTCCTTCAGGATCTGTGTGTAAAGAAGCTGCTTGGCGTATTTCCACTCGTAGAGCGCCTTGGCCTCGTCGAGGCCTTCATAGCATTGCAAGCGGATCATCTTCAGGCCGCGCCAGGCCGCGATCGCCTTGGCCAGCTCGGTCTTGCCGACGCCTGCAGGGCCTTCGACCAGAATCGGCTTTTCGATCTGTTGCGACAAATAGACGGCGGTCGCGATCTGCCGGCTCGCGATGTAGCCTTGCGCGGCGAGGCCGCTCTCCACTGCCTCGATCGCGGTCGAGGCCTTCTGTTCAGCCACGAAAGGCGCTCCCAAAGGTCTTGCTTGAGGCTTGTTCTGCCTGTGTTCCCGGCAAAGAACAAGCCTCGTTTGGGAGGGACCAGACCCGCGCGTACAGACGTATTTTCCGCTCAACGCAAATAGTTGAACGGCACACCGGCCGCGCGATCAGTGCCGCAGCAACTCCGGCTTGCGGATGGTCTGTCTGACCTCGGCGCCGCAATCGGCGCATTCATAGACGAAGTCGATCTTGGCAAGGCTCCAATGCGGTTCAACCTCGCGCACATACATCGGCAGGAACCCCATGCAAGCAGGGCAGATCACAGGCGCGATTTCCATATCCTGATGATGCTGTACATAAGCTGGCATCTCGGCTCTCCTTCGCAGGCGACCACCAAACCCGCGCAAAGGCTACTGCCGGTCGGCGCAAGGCCGACATCAACTCTTTCGAACAGAGACGGAACGGCGGAGGTTTGTCGTTCGCTGTGACATTCTTGTTACGTCTCGGTACTGTGACGGGCGGACTAAATGCCTATTTCAAAGGGCCGATCCGGTATTCGGACTTTTACCTCAACGATAAGGGAGCAACGCCCATGACGCATGCCATTCGCTTTCACCAGACTGGTGGTCCGGAAGTCCTGGTCTGGGAGGAGGTCAGCGTCGGCAAGCCCGGACCTGGCGAAGCACGCATCCGCCACACTGCGGTCGGTCTCAATTTTGTCGACATCTACAACCGCTCCGGTGTGTACCCGGTGCAATTGCCGAGCGGTCTCGGCAGCGAGGGGGCCGGTGTCGTCGAGGAAGTGGGTTCGGGTGTCACCGATCTGAAGCCGGGCGATCGCGTCGCCTATGGCGCCTCACCGCTCGGGGCTTATTCGGAGGCGCGGCTGATTCCCGCCGACCGGCTGCTGAAGCTGCCCGACGGCGTCGACGACAAGACCGCCGCGGCGATGATGCTGAAGGGGCTCACCACGCAATATCTGATCCGGCAGACCTATCGCGTAAAGGCCGGCGACACCATTCTGCTCCATGCGGCTGCCGGCGGCGTCGGCCTGATCCTGAGCCAGTGGGCCAAGCACCTCGGCGCGACTGTGATCGGCACCGTCAGCAACGACGAGAAGGCCAAGCTCGCCAAGGCGCATGGCTGCGATCATGTCATCATCTACACGCGCGAGGATTTCGTGAAGCGCGTGGATGAGATCACTGGCGGCAAGAAGGTGCCGGTGGTTTACGACTCCGTCGGCAAGGATACGTTCCTGAAGTCACTCGACTGCCTCGCGCCGCTCGGCGTCGCCGCGCTATTCGGTGCATCCTCCGGCGCTGTCGAGCCGCTCAATCTCGGTTTGCTCGCACAGAAGGGCTCGCTTTACGTCACCCGGCCGACGTTGTTCACCTACGCCGCCAAGCGTGAAAGCCTGGTCGCGATGGCAGGCGAGCTGTTCGACGTCGTCAAGTCCGGCGCGGTCAAGATCGAGGTGCGCCAGACCTATCCGCTGAAGGACGCCGCCAAAGCGCATACCGATCTCGCCGCGCGCAAGACCACGGGCTCGACCGTCCTGACGGTGTAGTCTCCGACCGGGCTGTGGCGCACGCCGGCAGAGCGTTATCGAGCGAAGTGGATTCCGGTTCGCGCAAAGAAAACGCGTCAAGATAAGAATCTAGGGCCGGTTCGCTTCGATCGGAACGGAAACGGCCCTAGGCCTGCGTCACGTCCGTTCGTGCTTGCGCAGATCGCGGGCGTGATCGAGCCGGATCGCCTGGAGGTCGATATCTTCGGGAGGGATCCGGGGCAGGACAGCCTCGGCTAGGATCGCCTCGGTCACGTCCTCGACCGAACTCTCCACGATCTCGTGGATGAACGAGATGTTCTGATATTCGCCTGACGCGACGCGGGAAATGACCTCGCGCCTAGTGATTTCAGGATCGACCACCGCCTCGCGGCCGCGCCGCCCATAGTCGATCATCACGACGAAATACTGCATGAAACGATCCTGCCGTGCCCGACGGCCGGGGCACGGCAGAGTATTTCCGAAAAACGGAATCAAGTCAAGCTAGATTTCTAAACATCAGAAGTCGGCGCCTACCTGCTCTTCTTGCGAGGGCGCGCCGACTTGGCGCGCAACCGCTCGAGTTGGCCCTTGGGCATGGACAGGCAGATCTCTCCGACCCACTCCAGTTTCACGCCGACGATCTGCTTGGCATTGAAGCTGCTGAGATTGACGACGGAGGGGGATTTGCCCCGCTCGATGGTCTTCAGATAGCGCTCGCCGGACTTGAGCCGGACCACTGCCTCTTCGCCGTAGAAGCTCGACAGCGGATGGCGCTGGTCCTTGTAGACCACGATCACGTCGCCGCTCTCGTATTTGGGCAGCATCGAATCGCCCACGATCTCGAACGCGATGGTCTCCTCCATGATCGGGAAGGGCAGCGCGATGTCGCCGAGCCCCTCCGGGGGAACCTGCTCATAATCCGGCTCGATCACGGCACCGGCGCCGACGCGGCCCATGATCGGGGCGAGATTGAGCTCGAGATATTCCATGATCGGAACGATTTCCGAGGCCTTCACCAAACGTTCGCCGCCGAGGATCTCTGAGACCGCGCCGGGCCGTACGCCCATGGCTGCCGCCAGGCCGCCCTTGCTCTTGCCTGTCTTTTCCAGGCCCCGTTCGATCATTGCAGCGTCCAACATGGTGATTCCCTCGATTGTCCATCGTTCCGCCTCTTGTAATCCGAAATTCGGAATTGATGCAATTATGAATATCAGAATTATTGCTTGACACTGACTTCGGAATAACGGAATGTACGCTCCGCCTCGCGATCGTGCGATCGGAGGAGGCGCATCACAGGACAGCAGCATGGAACCGGGCCATTGGCCGTCGGAGCACTCCGACGCGCTTCGCGAATATTTTCTCAAGGGAATGTCTTATGCGGAGATCGGAAGAGAGATTAACGCAAGGTTTGGAACGGCTTACACGCGCAATGCGGTGGTCGGCCGCGCCAAGCGGCTCGGGCTGGTCGTGAAGGTACCGATGAGGAGTCCGTCGATCGTGCCGGTCTTGCCGTCTGGAGCCTGTCTTATCCTCCCGCACCGTCCCACGTTACTGCACCTGCCGCCGAAATCCGCGATGAAGCCCGCCGCGCCGGTCAAGCTGCGCTGCGTCGGCGTCCGGCCGCGTCTGGTCCCGTTGGCCGAACTCGATCGCGACGACTGTCGCTATCCCTACGGCGGCGACAGAGACGGGGAGGAGATTACCTTCTGCGGCCATTCGCGCCAGCCGGGCTCGAGCTATTGCGCGCCGCACGCGCGCCTGACCCGCCGCTCTGTAGCCGGGTCCGGCCGCGCCGCCGGTCCGGTCGTGCTGAGGCTGGTCTCCGCAGCCTGACCTGGCGACCGCCCGTTCAATCGTCAATTTCGCAAAGGAGTATCCGAGTGGCACGTGTCCGAAGCAACAGGTCCTACAAATTGGCGAAGATCTACGACCGGCGCTCGCGCGAGGTACCGTTCAATGCGGAGGTGGCGGACGTCGAGGTCGATAATCCGCTGGCGCTCGACCCCGGAGAGAAGATCATGGCCGTGCGGTCGATCCGCAGCGATCCGCTCGGCAGGCTGCACGCGCACCATCAGATTGACGAGGCGCAATTTCGCGGCGGGCGTGCCTTCCAGAACGATTGGGAGAGGGCCGAGCGAGGTCTTCAGGCGATGGACCCGACCCGCGAATATGTCGATGGCGCGCGCACGCGCGAGCCCGTCACCGAGAGCCAGCGTCAGGCGGTGCTGCGTCTGAACGGGGTCGAGCGCGAACTCGGCACCGACGGCGCCGCGCTGGTGCACGATGTGTTGGTACTGGGCCTGACCATGGACGAGATCGGCCAGCGTCGCGCCGTCCGTACCCAGCGCTGGAACGACTATTTTTCGCGGCGCTTTCGGGAATGCCTGGACCGGCTGGCGCTGATCTATGGCTTTGCGACGGAAACGGGGAGACAGCGTGCAGGGCAGCGCGGATGACAACGGCACGCCTGCGGTCTCGGCCGCCGGCGTGCCAGTCTGCTGCTTAGGGATGCGGCAGGATCTGGTAGGGCGTGGTATAGGGCTCGACGCGGAGCGAGGCGTTGGCCAAAAGCCCGATCTTGGCGGTCGGCGCCTGCTGCAATTCTCCGCTCGGACCGCGATGCACATTGTATTGCCACACGGTGAGATCGCCCTTCTGCGCAAGAGCATGCGCAATCGCGCTGGCATCATTGCCGCCGAGCGCTTGAAGCTCCTCCGCCGACAATCCGACGACGATTTCGTCCTTGATGGTGACGACCTTGAACAGGTTCATCCTGGTCTCCTGCGCCCATGCGCCTTGTATCGAGAGGGTGAGAAGCGCGACCGCGGCGCCTTTGATGAAATCGCAGCGAGAAAGCATGCCGTCGTCCTTAGGTGCTGGGGCGCGCCCGAATCGATCAGTCCGTCGGCTATGGCGCCCGTGATCTGCGTGACTGTTTCGCATCCGCTTTGTCGTTCGCTCCTCAAGAACGGTTCATGGCCAGCAACCAAATACGGCCCGAATGAAGAGCCGCGTCCGAGTCTGACAGCTCGAGGCGGCGGGTATGATGAAATTCTCCGGCGCAGTTTGCCTTCTCATGTCGCTTGGGGCAGCAGACGTCGCTGTGGCTGCCGATCCGTTCTATATCGGCAACTGGACATTGACTGCCGCCGCCGTCGCGCCATGGGCCGATCCGCAACGCAAGCCTGACAGCACCGGGCAGGCGCGGCTGATGGGAAAAGAGGCTGCCTTCAAGGCGAGAGATATCAGGACCTCGTCCAAGCCGCAGGACAAGGTCAGCGATCGAGACAGTATGCCGAATTGATGCCGCTTCTTGACGCAGGTGGGTGACGGGGGGCCATATTCCTGTTATCCGGAATTGCTGTAGCGCGATGCAGACGAAGCATTGCTGCGCCAACTGTTGGGCTTGCCGGAGGAGTTGTTCCTTGGCATAAGTGCAACCTGCTCGGTTGAGCCCGAACGTTCGGACATGTAGCTCAGCGTGCTAACACGCGAGGGTCCGCTCCGGCCGAAAGCTCGCCGTCGCCATGGTATCCAGTTATGCGTTCGGTTATGGCGTTCGGTTCTCAGTTGGGACCTCGATGTCGGATCACGAAAGCCGATGCTTGTTATAGGTGCGAGATGAAAAACCTCAATTTCGCCGCTGAACTGCACCTCAAGCTCGGCGCGCCTGCAGGCGGCACCGTCGAAAGCCTGCGTCTGCTCCGCGCGTTTCTGAAGCTGGCGCCCCGGCAGCGTTTCGAGGTCATCAAGCTCGTCGAAGACCTCGCCACCGAAGAAACTGTTTCCGAACACCCCCTGTCCTAAGCCGGGCTGCGCGCCGGCCTTCCGCCTTGCCCTTCGTTTTCCTGCCAGAACCGGCCGCCGGGCGAGGTTTGCCCCGGGCTGGACGCTGGAAGGCGATCCGGCAAGTGTGGTATTCAGTTTGAAAAAGGGAGGAGTGCGACCATGATCGAACCGAAGATCGAAGTTCCGGCCGAACTGCGCGACCTGGCGGAGAAGACGATTGACCAGGCGGAAAAGGCATTCGGCATGTTTTTCGAAGCCGCCACCAAATCGATGACGACCGTTCCGGGCGCGGGGGCGGAGGTGTCGAAGCAGGCGCTCGCTTTCACCGAGCAGAACATGAAGTCGGCGTTCGAGCATGCTCGCAAGCTCGTTCATGCCACCGACCTTCAGGAGGCGATGCGAATCCAATCGGATTTCCTGCGCAGCCAGTTCACCAGCGCCGGAGATCACATGCGCCAGATGACCGGCAGTCTCATGCAACCGGGAAAGGACAAGTCCTGATCTCGGTGTCTGACTCCATCATCCTCTGCTGATCCCTGCCGGTCCTCCGGCAGGGATTTGCATTTTAGGGCACGCGTTAGTTTGCGACGCCGTGCTCATCCGCAACACGAACCCGGAAATTGCGAGAGGCCGATGCGGGCAATGATCGACCGCAGCTGCCTGCGGGCCGAACGATAGAGATGCCGCGCGAATCTCGGCGTCCTTGCCACGGGCAGGCCAAAGCTTGTCGTATCGAGATTTTTCGTGTCAAGGCTTTGATGGAGTGCGACACGTGCCTCTCCGAGATGGCGAGGCCCTTTCTATCGTGCCCGGCTCGGGGCAGCCTTGACCTGCCGCAAAGGTGCCAGGCTAATAGTCGCCGGGGTTCATGATCATCGGACTTTTCGTATCGGCAGGCGCGAGCGCACTGCTGGCGCTGTCGCGCAGGAAGCGGTCGAGCGTCGCCTGGATTTTCTCCTTGACCGCATCGGGACCGCGGTCGCTCATCTCGGTATGCTGTGCGCCGGTGTGGATAATGTCGATGCCGAGCGCCTTGGCCTCTTCCGGCGTCGGCAGCACGCCCGGGTCGGTCTGGAAATGCGGATCCTTCGAGCGGAACGACAGGATCTTCATGTTGTCGCTGAGCACGAAAGGCACCCGCAGATTGTCCAGCGTGATCACTTTCGACACCAACTCCGGGTGCTGATGAGCGACATACATCGAAACGTCGCCACCGTTCGAATGTCCGACGAGGGTGATGTGGTCGAAATCGACGTTCTCCTGCCGCCTCTTCAACTCAGCCAAGGTGAAGAGGATGTTGGTCTCGCAGCGGATATAGACCTCGCGCCGGCCGACATATTCCTGGCCGACCCGGGTCATCAGCGGCGGATCGCTCGGTAGGTCCTGCTGGATGCTGGCGACAAGATAACCGCGTGCGGCGAGCACGTTGGCGAGAAAGGAATACTCGGTGGCCTTGACGGTGTTGCCGTTGCTGATGATGGCGAGCGGCAGCTTCCAGAGACCGAGATTGGCCTTGGTCTCGTAATCGCGCCGCACCGCGATTTCAACCGCGATCGGCCGCTGGCGGGCGGCGTCGAACAGGGCCAAAACCTCGTGGCGGATCGCGAACCGGCTGACGACGAAGTACTGGCCGACGCCGAGGACACAGAGAAACGCCAGAACTGCAAACACCCTTTTCATGGTTCCGTCTCAAATCACTTTTCACTGAAGATGGCCATTGTGAACTGCCGGATCGAGCGATCGTGAGCAGGTTACGGTATTAAATTTAGGACAGTCTGTGAGGAACGCTGCAAAAGGGCCGCATCAAGGCAGCGGCAACAAGGGTCGCGCGGCTAGAGGTAGCCGTCCCTGCTGCGTTCGGGGCAGAGCCGGAACGCGCTCGACAGGGTGAACAGGAAGCGGGCGCTGCGGCGCTCGTTGTCTGACGCCCGGTAGCTCAAGGGGACCGCCACGCCGAGATCGGCCTGGAAATCGTCCGGCAGGAAGAACCGCACGCCAGCTCCGGCCGAGGTCAACGACAGGCCGTCGCTCAGGCGGTAACCGTCGTTCCAGACTGCGCCAGCATCGCCAAAAGCATAGAGCTGATAGCCGGTCCAGTAGCGGAAATTGAGCTTCTGGTCGAAGCGCAGTTCGAGTGAACCGGCAAGACCGTTGTCGCCGCTGATCTCGGCTGCGCCATAGCCGCGGCCGAAGGCAGCGCCGCCGAGATAGAATTGCTGCGAGGTGAACAGCGGCCGCGACGCCGTCTGGTTCGCAGCGGAGAGCTTGAGCGACCAGGCGTCGTTGAGCGTCTGGTAGCGCGTGAACCAGAGGTTCAGCACCGAGAAGTTCGATGCCGCGCCATCGCGCGACAACAGATCGTCGTCGAAATGCGAGGCACCGAAGATGTCGAGGCCCTGGCGATAGGTCAGCGTCGCGAAATTGGTGCCGCCGAAATGATCCTGGAGCCGGTAATCGGCGGTCAGGCTCGCGGTCCTGATATGGTCGTTGTACCAGGGCCCGTAAAGGTCATGCTCGGATACGTTGCTGAATGTCCCGGCCACGGTAAGCGTCAGCCCCGACGATTGCGACATGAAGGGCACAGTGCTTGCCCGCACCTCGAAAGCTTCGGTCGTGGTGATGTCGCTGTCGAGGCGGCGGGCATCGCCCGGCCGCACCGCGCTGTACAGGACGGAGGCGCCGAGACGCACGCCGTCGACGCCGACGGGCGCGTCATAGGACAGCCGTGCGAAACCGAGCTCACGGGGATCGTTGGCAATGGTCGACAGGTTGACCGCCAGCGTGTCGCCGGGCGTGAGGTAGGAGTTGAACGCGCCGGTCGCGTAGGTCTGCCACGGGCCCACTGACGACGAGCCGAGATTGTCCAGACCGAGCGACGAGAAGACGTGCCAGGTCTTCAAATAGACGGTGAGGCGGAAGCGGCCGGTCGAACCGCCGATCTCCTCCAGCGCGGTATCGGTGATGCGGACGCCCGGCCTGCCGCTGACGAGGAAGAGTTGGCGTTCGAGCGTTGCCAGGCGCGAGGGCTGCTCGGCCAGGATTGGCCCGAGCATCGGCCTCACGCCGAACTGCTCGGTGCCATCGCCTTTCAGGTCGGCCTGCACGATGGCGCCTTCGACCACCTGGATCCGGACGCGTCCGTCGGCAATGTCCTGCGGCGGCACGATCGCCCGGCTCAGGTGAAATCCATCGGCGCGGTAGAGATCGCTGATCGCGCCGGCGATCGCGGCGAGATCCGCCTGCGAAACCTTCTTGCCGACATAGGGCTGGTAGACCGCGGCGATGCGATCGGGGGAAACGGCCTGGGCTCCGCTGACGTTCACGCCGCGCAGCACGAACTGAGGCTTGGTAGCGGCGCCCGTGTTGGGCTGGCCGACTGTTGGTAGCCTGACCGGAGGACGGCTCAGCGATTCCCGCTCGGTTTGGTTTTCAAAGTATTTCTCAGGTTGGCGCGGATCGAAACCCGGCTGGCTCGCCTGTTGTCCGAAAGCCTGAGGAACTCCCGCAAAAATCGGTACCAACAGCACCAGCGCGGTAAGGAGATGCCGCTTCTCAACGCGCGCAACAAGCCTGTTCCCGTAGTTTGACGGAGAAGTGCTCCTAAGGCGGTAAGAGGTCGTTAGCCACATGATTTTTCATAGTTTTTTATGGTCAATGAATCGTTAACGCGACCGCTCCGCTCGCCGCTTCCCGCTAATTCTATCTTGAGTGATTTCGGATACCCCCCAGGACTGGCTGTAACGCGGACTGAGGATCGTCATGCTGGTCAAAATTGGAATGCGGGGCGCCTTGATGGCTGCGCTGATCCTGGGAACGGCCTCCGGCGCCTCCGCCGCGGACGATGGCGTCTGGTCGGTCGGCAAGGCCACCGGCGACGTCTGGGTCGCTACCAACGGCGCTCAGCAGGTTTCGTTGAACCAGCAGGAGGCGCTCAAGCCCGGCGACACCATTCGCACCGGACGTAACGGGCGCGTACTGCTCGTCCGCGGCGAGGAAACGATACTGATCTCTCCCAACTCGGTGGTCGGCTTGCCCACGGAGAAAAAGGAGGGTCTCTCGACCACCATCATCCAGCAGGCAGGTTCGATCCTGCTCGAGGTCGAGAAGCGCAACGTCAAGCATTTCGAGGTCGAGACGCCCTATCTCGCCGCCGTGGTCAAGGGAACGCAGTTCAGCGTCACTGTGAATGCAGGCAGCACCAAGGTCGGCGTGCTTCGCGGCCAAGTCGAGGTCTCCGACTTCAAGACAGGACAGATCGCTCAGGTCATGCCGGGACAAGCGGCTACCGCCTTCGAGCACGGCAAGCCCGGTATCAGCCTGAGCGGTGCCGGCACCTTCAATCCGATCGAGCACGGCAAGCCGCGCGCCTCGACGATCGAGCGCGTCCCCGTGCCGAAATCGGGCCTGTCGGCTCCGCGCAGCGCAGCGAATGGCCGTGCGATTCATGCGCTCGGTCCGGTCGACAAGGGCACCAAGGCGGCCGGCGCAGCTAAGCAATCGCATCAGGCAGCCGGAGTTCACGCGCCCAAGGCTGGGGTCGTGCGCATCTCGAGCTCGCTTGGCGAGGTCAAGCTGAACGTCCACAAGGTCACGCACGGACTCGCCCACGGCGCTGTTGCTCCCGGGCAGGTGCGCAACGCGAACGCCAGCGCTGGTACCGGGACGGTCTGGAGCGATACGAAGGCGAGCACGACGACCGCAGCCGCCAATAGCTCCAACACAACGGCAGTCAGCGTGAGCAGCAGTTCATCCGCAGCCAGTGCCACATCGGCGTCGGCAAGCGCGACGACCGTTGCGACCACCGCTGGGCCGCCGGATAATGTGTCCGGTGGAAGTCCAGGAAACGAAAGCAACGGCAACGGCAACGACGGCGCCACCGGTAACGGCAATGGCCGCAATGGTCACGGCAATGCCTACGGCCATAACAAGCACTGAGGCGATTTCCTAGGGGATGAGGGGCGCACCCGCCGACGCGGGTGTGTAGGAGGATCGGGTGAAACGCTATCGGCCGCATATTCTTGTCGTGACCGCACTCGCGGTGGTGCTGTCCACGGGGTGGCACGGTGCACTTCGCAACGCGCTGACCGATCTGCGGTTCGCATGGCAATCGCGTGCTGCCAGCGGCAACGTCGTCGTGGTCGCCATCGACGCGCCCTCGATCGACCAGATCGGGGTATGGCCTTGGCCGCGCCGGCTGCACGCGGAACTGTTGCACAGGCTCGAGGCGGCGGGGGCGCAGGACGTCGCCTTCGACATCGATTTCAGCACGCCATCTGATCCGGCCGCTGACGAGGCGTTGGTCACTGCGCTTCGTGAAGTCGGCGGCTCGACGATCCTGCCGTCCTTCAAGCAGCCAACGCCGAATGGCGGCGGGGCTCACATCAATCGGCCTCTGAAGCCGTTCAGCAACCAGTCGTGGCCCGCCGTCGTCAATGTCGCGGTCGAATCCGACGGGCTCGTGCGCCGTTATCCGTTCGGCGAGAAGCTCGGCGATGCCTTGATGCCGTCGATGGCCGTCGTGCTGGCCGGGCAGGACGCCAATCGGCGGCCGCCTTTCCTGATCGATTTCGGTATTCGAAGCGCTTCCATTCCGACTGTCTCCTATTTCGACGTGCTCCGCGGCGATACCGCCACTCTCGACAAGCTGAGAGATAAAAAAATCATCGTTGGTGCGACGGCGCTCGAACTCGGCGATCGGTTCAGCGTTCCTAACGGGCGCATCGTCTCGGGACCCGTCCTCCAGGCGCTGGCAGCAGAATCGATCCTCCAGAACCGGATGCTGCGCTGGACCTCCGATATCGGCATGATCCTGGGCCTCAGTGCGATCTGCCTGCTGATGATGTATTCGTGGCGCCGCTTCGCACCGGGAGTTCGCGTCGCAATCTTGATCTCAGCCGGAGCGGCCTTCGAGCTGGTCGCTATCCTCGTGCAGGCAAGATGGCCCTTCATCATCGACACATCGCTGTGCCACATCGCGATTGTCGCTTATCTGGCGGCGATCGCACTGGACGAAATCGACTTCCGTAGTCTCCTGGGACGCATCGCCGAAAGCCGCTTTCATCGGATCGCGATGTCGCTCGGCGATGGCCTCGTCTGCACCGACGAAGATCAACTGATCACGGTGTGGAATCCCGGCGCCAGTGCGATCTTCGGCTATATGCCCGCCGAGATCATCGGCCGCCCGTTCGAAACGCTCTGCGCCGTGCCGGTGGACGATGACGCGCGGCCGTCCATGCGCAACGCCGCACGCCAGGCGCTCCTCGTGCCCGGCGGGGCGGTCGTCGTCGAGTTCGACGGGCGGCGCAAGAACGGTGACACTTTCCCGGTCGAGGCGAGCTTCTCGGGCTGGCAGGGAACGGACGGTTTCCAGTACGGAGCCATCCTGCGCGACATCTCGGTCCGCAAGCGCGAGGCCGACCGCGTCAGATATCTCGCCGAATACGACGCGCTGACTGGTCTTGCCAACCGCAACACGCTGCATGCCGGACTGGTCGACATGATTGCGGACGCCGGGCAGCGCTCTTGCGAGGTCGCGTTGCTCGTGATCGGACTCGACGGTTTCCAGAGCATCAATGACATGCTGGGTCATTCCGCCGGAGATCTCGTGCTGCAGGCGGTCGCTATTCGCCTGAAGGGCCAGGCGGGGGATGGCGCTATCGTTGCCAGGCTTAGCGGAGACGAATTCGCCATTGCGCGTGAAGGCTCTGATGGCGGCGAGCCGATCGCAGAGTTCGCCGAGCGAATCGCGCTCGCCTTCGAAGCACCGCTTGCGACTGGCACACGGCAGCATCGCGTCAGGATCAGCATCGGCGTCGCCGTCTATCCGGAAGGCGGGCACAACGCGGACGATCTCCTGAGCAATGGCCATCTCGCGCTGAGCAAGGCAAAGCTGACGCGGCGGGGCGGCCATGTGATCTTCGAGAGCGCGATCAGGCAGGAGCTGGAGAACCGGCTGACGCTGGAGAGTGAATTGGCGCTTGCCGCGGATCGCGGCGAGTTCGAGCTGTTCTACCAGCCTCAGGTTCGCCTGATCGACGTCAGCCTGATCGGGGCCGAAGCGCTGATCCGTTGGCGGCATCCCGTGCGCGGCTACGTTTCGCCCGGGGAGTTCATGCCGGTGGTCAACACCTCGGCGCTATCCGAGCGGATCGCGAATTGGGTAATGGAGACCGCCTGCCGGCAGGCGCGCGCCTGGGAGCTGTCCGGCAATAGCGTGCGCGTCGCGATCAACCTGTCGCCCTCGCAGCTTCACTCCGGCGATCTCGCGCATTCGGTCGCGACGCTTCTGGACGCAACGGGGCTCACGCCGTCGCTGCTCGAGATCGAGGTCACAGAGGACATCCTGCTCCACGACGAAAGCCGCGTGCTCGACATGTTCAAGCGCATCCAGCAGCTCGGCGTCCGCGTCCTGTTCGACGATTTCGGCACTGGCTATGCGAGCCTGAGCTATCTGAAGAAATTTCCGCTCGACGGGCTAAAGATCGACCGGTCGTTCGTGCTCGATCTGCTCGCGGATTCCGATGATGCCGCGATCGTCGGGTCGACCATCGGCCTCAGCAAGCAGCTCGGACTGACGGTCGTGGCTGAAGGCATCGAGAATCGCGCTACGGCCGATTTTCTGGTGAGCATGGGATGCGAGGAAGGGCAGGGCTATTTCTTCGGCCGCCCGATGCCGGCGGAAGCATTCGAGCGGCAATTCCTCGCGGTCGAGTGCGCTGCCGTCAACGCCGCCTGAACGGGCCCGCTCTAGCGCCGACGCGCCACCGCGACCCCGAACAGGAAAGCAACAAACAGGCTCGCAAGCGGCGCTTCGCGCGTGATTGCCGCAACGGTCGCGAGGGGCCGTCCGGGCTTTCGCGCTTCATCGATTGCGGAGGTCATGCGGTCGACAGCTGCATGCAAGCCGCCTGCGACCTCACCGACGGTGCGGGATACGTCCGTCGCGGCATCGATGGCGCGCTCGGCCATGCCGGGGTGGGAAGTGGACTGCGGAATCTCCGTGCTCAAGCGCGCGACCTCCAGGCTGATCGTGTGACGGAGGCCGGTACCTTTGGCTATCCGCGCGAGCGCTCGTTCTGAACAGCGGGTCCGACGACCTTTGGCTATCCGCGACAGGCGCCGTGGTTTTTACGGCGGGTACCGGCCTTGGATGAGCAATTCGGCGCGCGGGGTTTTGTTCCGAGTCGATACGCCGCTACGCGGACCTTCCCCGTGAAACGACGGGCGCGAATCTCTGTTAGGCTGGCGCAAACTTGCTGATCTCAGGAGACGGCTGTGACCGATCGGACCCCGACGGATCGAGCCCGGCGCATCGCCTTGCTGGGCGCCCCCATCGACATGGGGGCTTCGCAGCGCGGCACCCTGATGGGTCCTGCGGCGCTCCGCACCGCCGGCCTTGCGACACTGCTCGAAAGCCTGGATCTCGAGGTCACTGATTACGGCGATCTCTCGGTGGCCGAGGTCCGGGACCTCGCGGACAGGCCTCCCGAAAAAGCCAATCACTACCGCGAAATTCAGCGCTGGACGCGCGTGCTGAGCCGCAAAGGCTACGAGATCGCGAACACCGGTGCGCTGCCGATTTTCCTGGGAGGCGATCACACCTTGTCGATGGGATCGGTGAACGCCATGGCCCGTCACTGGCAGGAGCGCGGACGCGAGCTGTTCGTGCTCTGGCTCGATGCCCATGCCGACTACAACACGCCGGAGACGACGATTACCGCCAATATGCACGGCATGTCGGCAGCGTTCCTGTGCGGCGAACCCGGCCTCGACGGATTGCTCGGCGATGATCCGCGCGCCTCGATCGATCCCGACAGGCTCGACCTGTTCGGCGCGCGCTCAATCGACAAGCTCGAAAAGGAGTTGATGCGCGCGCGCCGGATCAGGGTTGTCGACATGCGACAGATCGACGAGTTCGGCGTCGCCGTGCTGATCCGCCGCGTCATCGAGCGCGTCAGGGCCGGCAACGGCGTGCTGCATGTCAGCTTCGACGTCGATTTTCTCGACCCCTGCGTCGCGCCGGGTGTCGGCACGACGGTGCCGGGCGGAGCGACCTATCGCGAGGCGCATCTGATCATGGAGCTTCTGCACGATTCCGGCGTGGTCGGATCAGTCGACATCGTCGAGCTCAACCCGTTCCTCGACGAACGTGGCCGCACTGCGCGGACCGCGGTTGAACTGATCGGCAGCCTGTTCGGCCAGCAGATCGCCGACCGGCCGACACCAAGCAATGCGATCGCGCCGGGTGAGTGACGTACGAGCCGTTTGTGCGTTGCGAAGAAGGGAACTGCCGTCGCCGCCGCCGGATTTAGATCAGTCGAGGTCG
The DNA here is from genome assembly GCF_040547985.1 of Bradyrhizobium sp. LB14.3. Taxonomy (NCBI): domain Bacteria; kingdom Pseudomonadati; phylum Pseudomonadota; class Alphaproteobacteria; order Hyphomicrobiales; family Nitrobacteraceae; genus Bradyrhizobium; species Bradyrhizobium sp. LB14.3. Next base: position 75,798 of record NZ_JBEPQT010000016.1, on the reverse strand, counting down.
AAATCGCCTATTTTTGAAACAGCTGCGAATTGCAAATGCACGTCGCAGAATGTTTCATGCGGGTGGCGCTTCAGCCGAGGATCCGCAAATGAGCAGCACGTTCGACGCCGACGACAAATCCGCAGGCACGACTCGCCGCCTCTTTCTGCGCGGCAGTGCTGCGGTGGCGGGCGGCACCGTCATGGGCGCCGGTGCATCGGCTGTCGCCGAGACCGACAACCTTCCACCCAACGTTCCCGAATGGATGAAGGCGCCGGGCGAACCGATGGGAAGCCAGCCCTATGGCGCGCCGTCACCGTTCGAGAAGGGTGTCGTCAAGAACATCTCGAAGACTCTCAAGCAGTACATATCGGCCTCCGGCCGGACTCCATTGCAGGAGCTCGATGGCATCATCACGCCGAACGGACTGTTCTACGAGCGGCATCACGGCGGCGTTCCGACCATCGATCCGGCTCAGCACCGGTTGATGCTGCACGGGCTGGTCGAGCGTCCGCTGATCTTCACAATGGACGATCTCAGGCGTTTCCCGTCGGAATCGCGCGTCCACTTTCTCGAATGCTCCGGCAATCCCGGCTACAGCAAGCCTTACGGCAAGACAGCATCGGACCTTGTGGGTCTGGTGAGTTGTGCGGAATGGACCGGCGTCAGTCTCAAGCTGGTGCTCCAGGAGGCCGGGTTGAAGCCGGAAGCCAAATGGGTCGTCGCCGAGGGCGCCGACGCCGCTGCGCTGACCCGCAGCATCCCGATCGAGAAATGCCTCGAGGACGCCATGTTGGTTTACAGCCAGAACGGGGAGCGGCTGCGTCCGCAGCAAGGCTATCCGCTGCGGCTGTTCCTGCCTGGCTTCGAGGGCAATATGAGCGTGAAGTGGCTGCGCCGCCTGCATGTGACGGCGGAGCCGGTTTATTCGCGAGAGGAGACCTCGAAATACACCGACCTCCTGCCGGACGGCACCGCACGTGAATTTTCGTTCTTCATGGAGGCGAAGTCGATCATCACGCGGCCCTCGGGCGGCCAGCGTCTGAACGCGCCCGGCTTCCACGAGATCACCGGCATCGCCTGGAGCGGGCATGGCAAGATCGCGCGCGTCGAGATATCCGTCGACGACGGCAAGAGCTGGCAGGACGCGCGATTGCAGGAGCCGGTGCTGACGCGCGCTCTCACGCGCTTCCGTCTGCCGTGGCGATGGGACGGCAAACCTGCCGTGATCCAGAGCCGGGCCATCGATGAGACCGGCTATGTGCAGCCGACGCTGTCGGAGCTGCTCGCGGTGCGCGGCGAGAACTATTTCTACCACAACAACGCGATCTGGCCCTGGCGCATCGCGGCTGACGGTGAGGTGACCAATGCGCAGGCGTGAGATTTGCAGCATCGCCGTTGCAATCGTGGTCTCTGTCTTTGCATGCGAAGCGCAGGCGCAAAGCCTGTACGGCATCGGGCACCCGGCGACGGCTGCGGAGATCGCAGGCTGGAATATCGATATCGGGCGCGACGGCAGCAATCTGCCGAAGGGAAATGGCTCAGTCAGCCACGGGCGCGAGGTGTTCGCCCAGCAATGTGCTTCATGCCATGGCGACCAGGGCGAGGGCGGACTGGGTGATCGGCTCGTCGGAGGGCAGGGCACGATCGGGACTCCTAAGCCTATCCGAACGGTCGGCAGCTATTGGCCTTATGCGCCGACGCTGTTCGACTACATCCGTCGCGCCATGCCGCAGAACGCGCCGCAGTCGCTGAGTGACGAGGACGTCTATGCGGTGTCCGCCTATATCCTGAACCTGAACGGGCTGGTGGCAGCCGATGCGGCGCTCGATGCAAAATCGCTCGCGGCCGTCAATATGCCGAACCGCGACAGGTTCGTTGACGATGCGCGGCCTGATGTGAAAAAGTGATGGCCTTGTCGCGATCAGGTTCCACGCGGCGGCTCGGAACTTGCTTATGCGAATGGTGGAACTCGCGGGACGTCATTGAATTAACCTGCGAGAGGAAAAAATATGGATCATACGATGGCAACTGATCGCTTCGCAAACTCCATGTTGTCAGCGCTTCGCCATCCCGGCGTGATTGCGTTGATTGTGGCCGGCGTGACGATTGCTGCGATGCTCATCGTCGATCATGGGCCATGGAATCGCGCCAAGACGCAGCCGGCTCACGTCGCGATGTATGCGACCACGGGAGAAGCTGCGCGAGCCGCTGGTGCGGCAGTGCTCCCGACCGAACAGAAGTCGCCGATCGAGCCGGAGCGGCCGGGGCCGAACACGTCCCCGACCATCAATCCCGTGACGCCGTAGTCGGCCTTAGCCTTTGCGACCGTAGTTGAGGAGCCCGCCGCTGGCCTTTGGCGGATGCGCGCGAAGGGCTTCCTCGTTCGGCTCGGTGCCCCAGCCGGGCCGGTCTGGAATAACCAGATGTCCGTTCGCAATCTCCGGCTCATGCGTGAACAGCTCGCGGTCCCATGCCAAGCGATCGATGTCGATCTCCATGATGCGCAGGTTCGGCACCGCGGCGCAGAAATGCGCATTCATCATCGAGCAGAGATGGCCGTAGAAATTATGCGGTGCGACGTTGACTTCGAACGCTTCCGCGGCGGCTGCGATTTTCATCGACTGCCAGACGCCGTTCCAGGGCGTGTCGATGATCGCGACATCCATCGCCTGCTCGTGGAAATAGGGCAGGAATTCCCGCAGGCCCAATAGCGTCTCGCAGGACGAGATGGGATGCGGGCTTTGCCTGCGGATGTAACCGAGCGCTTCCGGGTTGAAGCTGTCGATCTCGATCCAGAACATGTCGAGGTCCGCGATGGTACGCAGGATCTTCAGATAGCCCTCGGTCTTGGCGTTGAAGTTGCAGTCGAGCAGAATGTCGACGTCGGGGCCTGCACCGTCGCGGATCGCTTCCAGATGCATGCGCAGGTCGCGCAGGATTTTGCGGTCGACGTTGATCTCGGGGGCGAAGGGAGAGCCGAATCCCGGCCGCCAACCGGTCGGCTTGCCGTCGTCGTAGGAAAAGATGTTGGTCTTGAGCGCGGTGAACTTCTTCTCGCGCACCTCGCGTCCCATTGCCTTGACGCCGTCGAGGTTCTCGATCGGCGGCTTGTACCAGGACGGATGATTGATCCGCCATGTCGCGCAATGCGACCAATAGACCCTGACGCGGTCGCGGATCTTGCCGCCGAGCAGTTCGTAGCAGGGCACGCTGAGACACTTCGCCTTGGCATCGAGCAGTGCGTTCTCGATCGCGCCGAGCGCCTGCGCCACCACGCCGCCGGCGGCGGGACGTGTGGCCGCGAACAGCTCGGCGTAGATTCGCTCGTGCCGGAAAACGTTTTGCCCGATGACGCGGGCGGAGAGGCGCTGGATCGCAGCGCCGACGCCGGGCGAGCCGAAGCCCTCGTCGAACTCGCTCCAGCCGACGATACCGTCTTCGGTCGTCAGCTTGACGAAGTGGTAGTTTCTCCAACCGGCATCGCAGGCGAGAATTTCGAGACTTGTTGCTTTTGATGATTTGGTCATGTCGCTCCCCGTCGCCCGGCCGGGCTTTGCTTTTTCTTGAGGCCCGGTCGCAAGCCCCGGCCCTGGTCGCAATTGTTAGGCCAACCACGGATCGGCGTGAAGCCCGCAGCGGGCCTGGCCCTAGACGTTTTACGGCCATTGTCGCAAGGTTAGTCAGCCGATCGCGGAGGAACCGAGCAGAGCAAGCACGGCCAGCGCCATCAACGCGGTGCCGAGCCAGCCCAATACGATGAGCCATGACCGGGCCTTGAAGCGGCCCATGATCGCCTTGCTCGAGACGATCAGCATCATCATCGCCATGATCGGAACGGCGACGACGCCGTTGAGCACGGCGCTCCACACCAGCATTTGAATTGAGCCGATCCCGGTGAAGCCGAGCCCGAAGCCCATAATGGTCGCCGCGGCGATGATTGTGTAGAAGCCGACCGCTTCGTCCGGCTTGGCCTCTAGCGTCGCGCGCCAGCCGAAGATCTCCGCCACGCCGTAAGCGGCCGAGCCCGCCAGCACCGGAATTGCGAGCAGGCCCGTGCCGATGATGCCGGTCGCGAACAGGGCGAAGGTGAAGTCGCCGGCGAGCGGCCGCAGCGCTTCGGCGGCCTGCGTCGCCGAGTTGATGTTGGTGACGCCATGTGCGTGCAGGACCGACGCGGTGGTGAGGATGATGAAGAAGGCGATGCCGTTGGAGAGCAGCATGCCGGCGAGGGTGTCGACCCTGATGCGCGCGAGTTCGGGATTGCCGCCGCGCTTCAGTCCGCGAAGCGGCTTGTCGCGCTTGCCCTGATTCATCTCCTCGACCTCCTGCGAAGCCTGCCAGAAGAACAGATAGGGGCTGATGGTGGTGCCGAGCACGGCGACCACCATCATGAGGTAGTCGGCGCTGACATTGGCCTTCGGCCACACCGCCGCGAGCAGCGCCGTGCTCCACGGGATATTCACGGTGAAGGCCGTCGCGACATAGGCGAACAGCGCCAAAGTGAGGAATTTCAGCACCGGCGAATAGCGCCGATATGGCAGAAACACCTGCAGCAGGGTCGAGCCCGCCGCGAAGATCAGCGCGTGCTCGTGGTTGAGGCCGCCGATCACCAGCGAGAGCGCCTCAGCCATCGCGGCGATGTCGGCGGCGATGTTGAAGGTGTTGGCGGCGACGAGCATGGCGACGAGCGTTAGCACCGCCCAGCGCGGCGCGATCTGCATCACGTTGGCAGCCAGCCCCTTGCCGGTGACGCGGCCGATCCGGGCGCTGACGAGTTGGATGGCGATCATGAACGGTGTGGTCAGAAACACCGTCCAGAGCAAGCCATAGCCGAATTGCGCGCCGGCCTGCGAATAGGTGGCGATGCCGGACGGATCGTCGTCGGCCGCCCCGGTGACGAGACCCGGCCCGAGCCTTTGCAACAGCGTCGGCGACGATTTCGGGGGGGTGAGGGCACTGTCGGTCATGGCAGGAGGGGACCTCGGTCGGGGGCGTCCTTAGCAAATGCTAATGAGGGAACAAGGTTCCGAGCGGCGCATGAGCTGGCTTCTCGCTCATTTCTGATAAAGCTAATCGACTTTTGACTCGTCGGGCGAAACACCTGTATAAGTGCATCATCGAAGAACACTCGGTGCCCGCTTTTGCGCACATCCCTAGCGCAACCGGCGACCATGGACGGCCGTCGCGCGTCCGCAACGTGCGCATGGAGAGCAGCGAGGTGTTTGTCCCCTGAGCGAGTACGCTTCGGGACTATTTGATGCTGACGAACATGCCCCAGGCGCCGGCCAGCGCGGCGCCGGAAAAGACGATCAGCGGATTGTCGCAGAACGCGCTCCCATAGGTGCACATGGTGACGCCGAACGAGCCGATCTCGTGATGGCTTGCGGAATAGAACAGTCCCGACAGCACCAGCAATGCAGCGGCGACGTAATACATCGACGATCTCTCCGAAGCTTTCCCGATTGCGTCTTTCGCAAGGGACACGTTCCAGCATGGCGCGAACGAATTGCATCCTGCCGAATGTGCCTTGCTGCATTTGAACTAAAGTCGATCAGTCCCGCGAGACGTTGCCGCCATTGGTTGCAGTTTGCTGCGCTGTCTACGTTTGATTCGGGACGGGAACATCTGGACGCGCGGTCCATTAACGAACAGGAATTGGCTGGACCCAACCTAGGAGTGGCCCATGGGCGCCGAAAGGATGCACTCTCCGCGGTACTGGCGAATGCGGGCAGAAGAATTCCGCACCAAGGCGGACAATTGCGAGTACGCCGAGACGCGGGAAGTGCTGCGCAAGGTGGCGGAAAATTACGATGAACTGGCGCGCCGCGCCGCGCGCATCTGCACCGTCCCGACCCTGGGCGAAGGGCGACGGCAGGAATCCCACCAAGTCGTTCAGGACTACGCCGAGGATCAGCGCGCGATCATGGGACGTCTAGGCGCGCCCATGAATTAGAAGCGCTACCGCGCCAGGGAACAAACGTTCACTTTGGGACTTAGAACTCAGTTCGCCAGCGAGGGGGAGATGAGCAAGGACCAGCAAGCCGGGCCGTTGAGAGTCCATCATCATCAGCCGGGGCCGTCGTGCTCCAAATGCGAGACGTCCACGCACTACCTGACCTCGATCCTCGACGTGCAACGCGATCGCCCGGTCCTGATCTACCGGTGCGATGGTTGCCGCGAGGAGGTCTGGGTGTGAGCGAGGCTGTCTGCCGGCGGTCCCGCAGAAGCGCAGACCCTGAAAAACAGCTAGTTTGAAGGCCCGCAGCTCAGCGCCGCGATCTTCCCGGAGGCATTAAAAGTGAGGATCGCGCTCACGATGCCGTCGCGGGAAACGTATGAGATGATCGTTGCGTCCGCGGTCGGCTGGAGGTTGTCCAGGCGGGATGCGGGGTAGTTCTTCATGCGATCGACCCAATACTCCCGCAAGCCTTACTCCCACAAGCCTTGCCGGCCCGAGATCGTATTCATGCCGCCGCAGCCGCAATGGACCACCGCGTCGTCAGCATACATTGCCAGAATGGTTTCGATATCGCCGTCGCGGTAGGCATCGAGCCAGTCAACCGCAGCGGCCATCGGGTCAAAGGACATGATCCTACCTACGTGATCCTACCTACGTGCCGTTTCTCGCCGTGGTTTAGGGGCGGGTCGTGAACGTGAGGTGAAAGGCGCGGGTTCGGATTGCGCAAGAGGGCAAGAGCGCACCGGATGGCTGCAGGCGAGCTTCCCGTGTTCACTTTTGGACTGTCCTAAATCGTTTCATAACCTACGCTGCGAATAGAGCAGGAAGACGGGAGCTTGTCATGCTCATCAGCAAGGAATTCGAGGCCTATCTCGACGTGCAGAAAACGCACCAGCTTGACGGAAGCCAAACGACACGACGATTGCTGCGCCGTTCGCGGGAGCAGATCGAGATGTCAACGACACTGCTTCAGCAACGGGTTCCGAAGATCTGGCACCCTGAGCCTCCAGAACAATAGAAACCTCGTCCGCCGTTCCCGCGTTGCGCGGAATGGCGAACCAAGACACCAGGCAGCGGCCTATTTGTGCTGCGTGCAACATACCCATGACGTTCATCGACGCGGTTGCTTCACCGGACGGGGCGATTGCCATCTTTCGGTGCTCCGGGTGCAACAAGCTATGCTGGGAGAAGCCCAGACGAGATCAAAACTAAGGCCGCCTCGGTCGGCGCCTTCAGGCTGCCAACGCTGCCCCCATAGCGGCTGAACCTCTGGCCTGCTTTGACCTGCGAGTGGAAAGAAACGGCCCCAGCGCGGCGGGCCGAGCTGAGGCCGTGGAGGTTGTCGGTCGTTCATCCGGACCGACACCCGAATAACCCTTTGGCCCTTAAAGCTGTTCCTAATCGGGTGGCGTGTTTTTCGCTGTCGCGTAGCTGCCGGGGCCGTGCTCCGGCCGGTTTGCGTGCCCAATGCGGCATGGCGCGTCTCGACGAAACACGCCTGAAACAGTGCTGAAACCAGATAGTCTCGAACTCCCCGCCCGCGGCGCCCGACCAACCAGGCGAAAAGGAGATCACCATGATCCAGGTCGGCTCGAAGGAAGAAGTCGCGTTTCTGCTGGCGCTGTTCGGCACGCACACCCAGCCGGTCAAGCGGCCGAAGTCGACATCGCAGCAGGCGTGAGGCGCTGATCCCATGCCAGGTTTGGCCGAATGCCAGAGCCTCTTGCGCCTTCTGATCGCAAGGGGCGACCCGAAAGCCGTCCCGCTCGCCCAAGGCGCTATCGATTCATACCTGAACACGGCGCCGGTGTGCATGCGCGGGCGCGGCCTGCGCGTGCTCCAGCGCGATGCACTCGACCAGCATGGTGCCGCGGTCGGCGTGCAGCGCTCGTTCGCCGAGACGGTGGATGCCTATATCGAGCGGAAGCTTGCGGAGGAGTGAGGGTGGCAAGTGTCATTTCGCCCCTGTCGCTTTCGCCCGTGAAGAGACCGGGCACGAACGCGGCAACTGATGCTGCCGCGTTCGCGTCTTCATCGAATTTCACGCTCGGCTTCCGCGCGGTTACTGGGTCGGCGGCAGCACCTGTCTGGTTGCTTGTTTTGCTTGAAACCGTCGTCGTGGGATGAGTGATAGGCCGTTGTGGCGCGCGCATCCGTGACGCAGGCGCGGAATCGGCGAGCAGGACGCTGGAGTTCCTGGAACTCGTTGATTCCCCACAGATTTTTTCGTGCCGCCGGAAACCCTTTGTCCGCTTCGGACCTATTACGGCAAAGGATGCTGCAATGCCCCGATATTATTTCGACCTGCGCGACGAGACCGGTGTAGCGCTCGACGAGGAAGGGCTGGAGCTGGCAAGCCCTCGCTCCGTTCACGCGGAGGCCGCCAAGTCGGTCGCGGATATGGCGCGCGACGCCATCCTCTCCGCGCCTCCCGCCGGCCGCAGGCAGACGATGGCGATCGACGTTCGCGATGCCGCAGGTCCCGTGATGCAGGTGAACTTCTCGTTCGCGATCGAGATCTTCAGGACAGCTTCAGAATCACGCGATCATTGACGCGTCAGCAATGTCGCCGACTGCTCGGGCTCGAGCACGGCGATCTTGCGGCCGAGCTGCCAGACCTCGACCTTGCCGTGCCGCGTGAATTGCTGCGCGAAGATGAGCGCGGTCGCATCCGACGTGGCCTCGAAAGCTTCGGCGGAGCGGAAGACACCGTTTTCGCCGACCAGGTAGGCGCGATATTGCTGTGTCATGTCGGAGCCCTCAGACCCGGGGAATGCAGCCAGGCGTCGATGCGAATGGCCGTCTCGTCCTGCCGCGCGCGGCGCAGCAGCATCTCGCGGCGGCGCCCCGGCGCGAGCGTGCGCGCCTCCTCGCGAAGGCGTGTCGCTTCGTCTGCGAGTCGCTCATGGAGGGGTTTGGTCTGCTTGAAGCGTCGACGCGTCAGCATGGCGCATGTCCATCGTGCGAGCAGGGGGAGCGCAACCCCGGCGTTGTCGTTGCCGATCGATGCCGAGTGAGGCGCGGTGATGTCTCAAGCCTAGGCCGCCGGTTTCGCACCGTCTTTGTCATTTGCTATTTTGTTTAGAAGAATCTTTCGGGGGTGCGCGCGGCTAGTCTGAGCGGCTTGAGTGGCTTACTCATTTTGCGGTGCAGGATGCGAGCTGCGGTGGACCGCATCGGCTCGGGCAGCAGCGCCGCGGCGACCGATGAGTGCGCATCGATTTCACCTCCGCGCTACCGTCGTCCCACCTCCTTCAGCGCCCGATGCGGACCACCTCATTGCCGTCGCGAACGCATGCACGCCGGCGAGGTGCAGCGCCAGCAGGCGGCGGGCCGGGGCGCCGGAGAGGTCGTCGAGGTCGATCGAGAACATGGATGCCGGCCTGTGGTCGCGCGCCGCCGGGACGAAGGAGCTCGTCGCAGATAGTAGAGGAGTGTTCTCAACGGGAGCGCCTGCGTACAACGCGTTCATTGACGGGGGCATGACTGGCGCCACGACCAGCAGTAGCTCCGCGTCGTCGATGTCCGGATCGCCGCTGACCGAGCACGCACAGCTTGATCAAGAGGCTGTTTCCGCCGGTTCCTTCGTCGATTGCCTCGGAAACTGGACCGACACGCCGGCCGGCGCTATGCCTGCCCAATACTCGCCAGAACCACTGCTCCCTTCCGCCGCGGGAGTAGTCGCTCCCGAAGAGGTCCGCCGTCTCAGTCGTGTCAATGAGTCGAATGCGGGCAGTGTTTTCACGTCGGGAAGTGCGCCAGTCCCGTATCTGCCTTCCAGGCCGCAGCCGGTCCGAACCACCTCGTCAGCGCGTTAGCGAGTTCGTGTTGGCGCTGATCTCCCACCCAGGCCACGTGCCCGTCGGGCCGCACCAGCACGGCGCCTGGTGCTGCGACTTGTCCGATCGCCGGAAGCTGCCACGGGCCGTCGCAATCGGCGTAAATGCGATCGATGCGATCTGCCCAGGGCGCAATGTCGAGGCCGCCTGTCTTGCTGAAATTGAGCAGCAAGCCCCGCGCGCCATGTAGCAGCGTGAACAATCGCAGCGGTCGTCCGTCGATCGTGAGATCGAGATCGGGCATGCGGCGCCCGAGCAGTGGATGTCCTTTGCCCAGATCATAGTGCACGTCGAGCCCGCTCATCATCGCGCCAAAACGCTGGCGCGGCTCGTCCATCGCGAGCAGCTCCGCCACGATGTCGCGCGCGGCCTTGAGGCCGTCCTCGCCACGGCGGAGCAGGGCGATTTGCGCCATGGTGTTGCGTCGCACGCGCGCGGCGACGGGATGGCGCTCGGCACTGTAAGTGTCGAGCAGGCTTTCGGGGGATATGCCTTTGACCACCTGCGCGAGCTTCCAGCCGAGATTGACCGCGTCCTGCGCGCCGATGTTGAGGCCTCGTCCGCCGACGGAATGATGGATATGCGCGGCATCGCCGGCGAGCAGCACGCGTCCCTTGCGATAGAACACGGCCTGCCGTGCTGCATCGGTGAAGCGGGATCCAGGACGGGCTGTGCAGTCCGAAGTCGGTGCCGTACACGGCGACGAGGGCCTCGCTGAGATCGCGCAAGCCGGGTTCTCCGGTGCGGTCGAGCGTCGCTTCGGTCAAGACCACCAGCACGCGTCCGCTCGTGGTCTTGCTGAGGCCGTGAAAGCCGAGCGCATCGTGGCGCAGGCCCCAGGCCGGCTCGCAAGCCGGTTTTTGGCGCATTTCGACCTCGGCCATGAGGTTGCTCAGCGTCGGATCGGAGCCGGCGAACTCGATGCCGGCGGCCTTGCGCACCAGGCTGCGGCCGCCGTCACAGCCGACCAGATAGTTTGTGCGCAAGGTCTCGCCGTCGGAGAGCGTCAGGTCGATGCCGGTCTCGTCCTCCGCGAAGCCCGTCACCTCCAGGTTTCGATAGATCGGCATAGCGAGCTCTTCGACCCAGCCGGCCAGGATGCGCTCGATATGGCTCTGCCGCAGTGCGAGCCCGTAAGCGTGCCGGGCGGGGAGGTCGCTGATGTCGAGCGTGGTCCAGGCGAAGCCGGCGAGCTGGGTGATCTGTCCTTCGCGCAGGAAACGATCCGCGACGCCGCGCTGGTCGAGGATCTCGATGCTGCGCGCGTGCCTGATAGCTCCTGGTCGGCGCGCCGTTCGACCACGGCGACGTCGACATTCGCGAGCGCGAGCTCCGCGGCCAGCATCAAGCCGGTCGGGCCACCGCCGACGATCACCACGGCGTGGTCGGTCGCGTCGCCGGCGCGGGCCGGTGTGGTGTGGCCGCGCGGCCGGGACGTCGGATGCAATACGGACATGTGGTGACCCCCTCGAGTTTGGATATTGTTCGGGTCGAGGGTTCTACGGCAGGGCCGGGGGCTTGAAGCAAGCCCGTTGCACACCACATATCTGAGTGGGAGAGGAAATCCCCCTTCCGCGTCCGCCACGTTGACACATCGGGCAAAACACCGGCAGAATGGCATCATTGAGATGCGTGCCGCCCGCGGAAGCGGCCTAGTCATCCTTCGACAAATCGCCGGGCTTGGTGGGAAGGTTGATGGTGCCGCCGTCGCCGTGCACGAGATCGCGGCCCTTGTCCTCCGTCTCGCCGGCGTCTTCAACGATGGCCTCTCGCGTGTTGCGCTCCTTCTCGATGCGCGGCTTTTGTCTTGGAAGATTTCGCGACGTCTGTTGGGACGTAGTGTTGCGTGTCATCTGTCGGTCCTCCTGATCGCCTAACGCAGCCTTGGCGAATTCGTTCGTTTGACACGTCGGGCAACACACCGGCAGAATGATATCATCGAGACGAGTTGGTTCACCCGCGCGGAAAACATCCGCCGCGGGTTTTTTTGTCTTGATTTCGAGATCGGACGGCGGTGGCGCATTGCGGCCACGCACTCGTCGAACCTCGAGCGCCGATCGGCGCGCCGTTGGTGCTCGACGGCCCCTATGCGGAGACCAAGGAGCAGTTGCTCGGCTTCTACATCGTCGATTGCAAGAACCTCGACGAGGCTCTCGATGTTGCGCGCGACCTCGGATCGGCCAATCCCGGCGGCGCCTATGAGGTGCGTCCGGTCGGCGTGTTCAGGCCCGGAGGGAATCTGACGTGAGCGAGGCCGATACCGCCTGGATCGAGACCGCGCTGACCTCGGCGCGCCCCCAGGCGGTCGGCGCGCTGCTGCGCTATTTCCGCGATCTCGACACCGCCGAGGAGGCCTTCCAGAACGCCTGCCTGCGCGCGCTCAAGACCATCCGCGGCGTCGTGCCGCCGTCGTCCGAACCATTGCTGGCCGTGCACGCGCGAACGTGCCGGTCGCGGAGTTGGGCATTTGCTCGCGCCGCTGCGGTCTCCGGAGCCAATCTGGTTGTGTCCTTCTACTTCGCTAACCGCGGCTTCGAAAATGTCGCAAGGATCATCAAGCGGTGAAAATGCCAGATGATGAAATCAGGGCAATCGTTGCCGAGACGCTGGCCGAGCAACACAGGCTTCAGCAGGCGAATATCGATGCGATCGTATTGAGGAAGGTGGCATCGGTGCTGGCCTCTTTTGGAATCGAGGATGACGACCGAAAGGAGCTAAGGGCTGATTTTCAGCACCTACGCCGATGGCGAACGAGCGTGGAGCAGGCGCAGAGCTACACCTTCAAGGCCGTCATTACAGTGATTGCCACCGGCCTGATGGGTGCGGTTTGGCTAGGCGTCAAGGTCGTGCTCGGCAAGTGAGCCTCAACCGCGACGACATTGCTGTACTTCCACTCACGTCATTCTTCGCCAATGGACCGTCTCATGTACAGAATTCGCATTGTCGATGCATCCGATGACGACATCGCCGAGACATTGGCCGATCTGCATCAGTTGACGTTCTTCGATGCGGCTGCCTTGCCACAATTCGAGTTAGGGGCGTGGTGGCTTGCCTATCACGGCGATGAGGCGGTAGCCTTCGCCGGTGTCGTGCCCTCAACGCACATTCGAAATGGCGGCTACTTCTCCAGGGTCGGTGTGTTGCAGCGGCATCGGGGACGTGATCTTCAGTGCAGGCTGATGCGGGTGATCGAGGCGAGGGGACGGCGTATTGGATGGGACAGCATCGTCTCGGATACGACGGACAATCCGGTGTCTGCCAATAATTTCATCCGGGCGGGCTATCGGCTCTTTGAGCCCCAAGTGCCCTGGGCTTGGTCGCATACGCTTTACTGGCGAAAGCGGCTTCGCTGAGCGAATGGAGCCAGGTTTCCCGCGGTGCGACACGTGATTCGCGCAACGTAAGATGGTTCGCGCGAGATGAAGCGCAGCACGAAACGTCCAAGGGCCCGGCAGCTTGACAGCTGCCGGGCCCTTTTGCGTATTCGAGCGATGCGGGTGAAGCACTTGCGAAGTCAGCGGTGGCGCGCTTTAAGTTTGCTCTCGCAGGAAATTCGGCGACCACAAGCCGATGTAAGGGAGCTCGATCGATGCCCACCAAGCCACAACTGCCGGAACGTTCGCCGCGGACGACGGGAGGGCTGACCGCACTCGATGGTCTACTGGTCGTCGATTTCACGCGTGTGGTTGCCGGTCCGGCCTGTACGCAGACGCTTGCCGATTTCGGCGCGCACGTCATCAAGATCGAGAATCCGGACGGCGGCGACGACACGCGTGCGTATGAACACGCCGAGATCGGTGGAGAGAGTGCTGCCTATCTCAGCTTGAATCGCAACAAGCGCGGCATCGCGCTCGACCTGACCGTACCGGAGGCTCGTGAGATTGCGCTGGATCTGATTCGCAAGGCCGACGTGGTCGTCGAGAACTTTTCCAGCGGGGTCATGAAGAAATTTGGCCTCGATTATGAAGCTGTTGCGCCGCTCAATCCGCAGCTGGTCTATTGCTCGATCTCCGCCTACGGGCGCACCGGGCCGTTTGCCTCGCGTCCCGGTTTTGATCCGATCACGCAGGCGGAAAGCGGCTTCATGTCGCTTAACGGATTTGCCGATGGACCGGCGGTTCGCACCGGCCCGCCCATCGTGGACATAGCGACGGGGATGTCTGCCTGCAACGCCATCCTGCTGGCGCTGTTGGCGCGGGATCGGCTCGGTCGCGGCCAGCATGTCGAGGTCGCCCTGTTCGACATCGCCATGGGCATGACGAGCTTCTACGGCATGGCTTATCTGATCAATGGCGAGAACCCTGGGCGGTTCGGTAATTCGCCGAGCGGGTCTCCCACCGTCGGCGTCTACGAGGCCTCCGATGGGCCGCTCTACATCGCGTGTGCCAACGACCGGCTCTATCGCAGGCTGGTCGTCGAGGTGCTGAACAGGCCTGATCTCATAACCGATCCGCAGTTTGCAACGCGCAAAGCCCGCTCTGAGAACAAGGAGCTTTTGCGAGCAGCCATCGCGGAGGTCTTTGCAAGCGATACCCTCGAGAGCTGGATGGCGAAGATGAAGCTCGCCAATATCCCGGTCGGCTATCTCCGGACGGTCGAGGAGGGGTTCAATGCACCGGAGGCGCGAGAGCGCCATCGCTTGAGCCGGATTCCGCATCGTACGGCAGAGTGGGTCCCGAACATCGAGCCACCTATTGCCATGAGCCTGACCGGTTCGGTTGATCCTGTGGCTGCTCCGCTGCTGGGCGAGCACACGGAGCAGGTTTTACGTGATACGCTCGGTTATGACGAGCGTCGGATATCGCAGTTCACCCAAAGGGGTGTCTTTGGCTCAGGTAAGCCCTCGGCGTCGGTTTGAACCTGAGGGGTTGATCCTGCAGGCTAAGCCTGGCGCGGTTCGCAGTTCTCGGCGTCGCGATACCGCCTTCGCGACATCGCAATCCTTCCCGGGCGGCCGGGTTCAGGTCGACCATACCCAGCGGGCGCCGCCTCGGCTTGATTTGGCAAAAGTCTCGCCTCATAACTGCGTGAAAGCGAGGGATACCAATGGCGCCTGGTCAAGAGCCGAGCGTGGGCCAGCCCGCGGGGGCGCAATCCGATGAACGTGCCCATGCGGCAATGGTCGCGAAGGCCCGGGCGCTCGTACCACGGCTGCGAGACCGCGCGGCACGAACGGAAGAGCTGCGGCACCTGCCGCCGGAGACCGAACTGGACCTGCACGAGGCCGGCCTGTTCCGGATGCTCCAGCCCAGGCGCATTGGCGGCGCAGAACTCGACTATGTCGCCTTAATCGATTGCGCGGACCTCCTCGGACAAGCAGACGCCTCGGTGGCCTGGAATCTGGCCAATCTGGCGAGCCATCACTGGATGCTCGGCATGTTCGAGCCGTCGGCGCAGGATCTGGTCTGGGGCCGTGATCCGGACGCGCTGATCGCATCCTCGTTCATATTTCCCGCCGGACGCGCCACGAGAGTGGAGGGGGGATACCGGCTCCATGGCAGCTGGCCGTTCTCTTCGGGCGTTGCCTCCTGCGCATGGAACATGCTCGCAAGCGTGGTTTACTCCGACGATGAGGCAGACGGCATCGAGTATCGGATATTTCTGCTGCCGAAAGCCGACTACAAGGTCCTTGATACCTGGAATGTCGCGGGACTGCGCGGCACAGGGTCTTGCGACGTGGAGGTCAGGGACGTTTTCGTGCCCGACTACATGACGGTCGCGGTGGGCGATCTTGCCGGCGGTCCGACTCCGGGGAGCGAGCTCAATCCCAATTCGCTGTATGCGCTCCCCGTGTTCGCGCTGTTTCCTTACGTCCTCTCCGGCGTCGCGCTGGGGAACGCGCAGGCGTGTCTCGACGATTATGCGGAGGTCGTCCGTCATCGCATTTCCACCTACAACCACGCCAAGCTGAGCGACTTTCAAAGCACCCAGATCAAGATCGCAGAGGCCTCGGCGAAGATCGACGCCGCACGCTTGATCATGCGCTCGGCCTGTCTGAATGCCATGGAGGATGCGCGGCGCGGTCATGTCCCCGATATGGCGACCAAGACCAGATACCGGCGCGACGGGGCTTATTCAGTAAACTCCTGCACGGATGCGGTTTCGATGCTGTTTGCCGCGAGCGGAGCGCGGGGTTTGTTCACGACGGGCGTGTTGCAGCGGCAGTTCCGCGATGCGCACGCGATCAACTCGCATCTCGCGTTCAATTTCGATGCGGCCGGGACCAATTATGGACGCGTGGCGCTGGGCCTGCCGTCCGAGAATCTCACGCTTTGAGGCCGGCCGATGAATGATCTGCCGAAGCAACCGGCCGTTCCCGATCCAGCCAACGAATTCGCGAACGACAGCTCGCCGATCGATCCCCGTGATTTTCGCAGCGCGCTTGGCACCTACGCTACGGGCGTGACGATCATCACGGCCGCGGCGCCTGATGGCAAGCCCTATGGCCTAACATGCAATTCGTTCGCCTCGGTCTCCCTGAATCCTCCGCTGGTTCTTTGGAGCCTGGTCGTCTATTCGTCCAGTTTGACCATCTTCCAGAACGCCAGTCATTTCACCGTCAATGTGCTTGGCGCTTCGCAACAGGCGCTTGCGAGCAAATTCGCCAAGTCGTCGGATGACAAGTTTACCGGTGTTGACTGGACGCCGGGCCTGGGCAACGCACCGGTGCTCGCCGAGAGCGTCGCCAATTTTCAATGCCGCTCGGTCAATCGCTATTACGGCGGCGACCATGTGATCTTTCTCGGTGCAGTCGAGGCCTATGCTTACAATGCGGCGGAGCCGCTGCTGTTCGCGCGGGGCGCGTTTGGTCGATTTCTCGCCGACGACGAGCCCAAGAAGTTACCCTAACGTGCTTCAGCTCGCGCTGGACGGTTCAGCGCTCCCGCGCCGAAAGCTTGTAGATTTCGAGTGCATCTGCATCCGCACCTCGCGCGGCCTTGGCGAGCCTGAAAAGTTGTCCCGCAAGCGAAGCCATGGGTACCGGCGTTGACGTCGTCTGCGCGACATCGGCGACCGTATCGAGGTCCTTGAGCATTGTAGCGATGTGACCGAGCGGCGGTGAGTGAATGCCCTGGACCATCCGTGGCACGAACAGCTGAAGCGGAATGGAGTCTGCGAAGCCGCCGGCGAGTGCTTCGGGCAATCGCGTGGCGTCGATTCCGGCGTTCACGGCAAGGCGCGTTGCTTCGGCAAGCACAGCCATCGCGCATCCGACAATCACCTGGTTGCAGAGCTTTGTAGTCTGGCCGGCGCCGGTCGGGCCCATGTGGGTGAACCTGCGTGCCATAGCGAGCACATAGGGCCGAACCCTCTCGATGTCGCCTGCTTCTCCGCCGGCCATGATCGCAAGGGTGCCTTCCTCGGCGCCCTTGGTGCCGCCAGACACCGGTGCATCGATCCAGCGAGCTCCATTCGCAGCTTTCAGTCGCGCTGCAAGGTCCCGTGCGGCGTCAGGATGGATCGATGAGAAGTCGACCACGAGCTTCCCTGCTCCGGCAGCGGTTGAAAGGCCTTCGGGCCCGAAGATCACCTCTTCGACGGCGGCGGCATCGGTCACGCACATGAAGACGATGTCCGAGCTCTCCATCAAGTCGCGTGGGGTGGCTGCACGCCTGGCGCCGGCCTCGACGAGCGCGGCCATCTTCCCTTCCGAACGATTCCAGACAATGACCTGATGGCCGGTCTCGAGCAGGCGCCGGGTCATGGGTGTCCCCATCAGTCCAAGGCCGAGATAGCCGAGCCGCTCGACGCCTTGCGGGTTTGTCCTGCTCGCTTCAGCCATAGGTTGCCTCCATCTGTCGCTCTGCGACCCTGCATTACCATACATGGCGCATGCCACGACGAAACCGCCCGGCCCGCATGGCTTGCTTGATTGTTTGAACCATGAAACATTTGCGGCGGTCGGATTGGATGGCGCCGGTCGGTGCCGGAGCAGCGGAGTGGGCACGATGCGAACCGTTTCGAAGTGGATCCTGGCTTTGGGGGCGGCAGCGGCCGTGAGTGCGAGTGCAGGCTCGTCATGGGCGCAGCAGACGATCCGTGTCGGCTGGACGATTCCGGCTGAGGAATCCAAGTACTGGATGATGCGCCGACCGGCTGAGTTTCCCAATATCGGCAAGACCTACAACATCGAATGGACCCAATTTCAGGGCACCGCTCCGATGACGCAGGCATTGGCGGCCGGCGCGCTGGATTGCGCGACGCAGGCGCCGCTGTCGCTCGCCAACGGAGTGGTTGGAGGCAACCTCAAGGCCTACATTGTGGCGCAGCACGTCTTCGAGAAGCCCGGCGGATTCTCGGTCTACTGGGCCGTCATGGACGACTCCCCGATCAAGTCAATCGCCGATCTCAAAGGCAAGACGGTCGGGATCTCCGTGATCGGCGGCGGCACGCAAGGCCCGTTCAATCTGCTGCTGAAGCAGAATGGCGTCGATCCGGCCAAGGACATCAAGCTGGTCGAGGTCGGCTTTGCCATTTCTGAAGATGCGCTGCGGCAGGGCCGTGTCGATGCGGTCAACATGAACCAGCCGTTTGCCGCGCGCGCGGAGGCAAAGGGCGGCACTCGCAAACTGTTCTCGCTGTCGCAGGCCATGCCAAACATCGTGCATATCCTGGAAGCCTGCCGTGCGGATTTCGTCGACAAGAACCCGGAGCTGGTGAAGGCTTACGTGCGTGACATCACCTCCGGCATGAAGAAAGTGCTGGCCAACCGCGAAGAGACGTTGAAGGTGGTCAACGAAGTCCTGAAGGCACCTATTCCGGTTCTCGAGACCTATCTGCTCAAGGACAATGATTTCGGCCGCGATCCCGGTGCGGCACCGAATTTCCCTGCGATCCAGAAGATGCTGGACATCTACGCGGAGACAGGGATGCTACCAAAATTGGATGTCGCGCAATTCAAGCATTCGACGATTGTCGCTCCTTTGCAATAGGCGATAGGCGAACGATCCGAGTGAGGAAGTCGCGGCGTTCAGGATGATCCGGACGTTGCATGAAGAAGATGCACGTATGAAGAAGTTGCGATCACGGATCACGACGGACGGCCTCGATCGGGCCCCGCACCGCGCGTTCATGCGGGCCATGGGGCTCGACGACGCTGCGATTGCCAAGCCGATGGTGGGCGTCGTCAGCATGAAGGGCGAACAGACGCCCTGCAACATGACCCACGACTTCCAGGTCGCGGCGGCCAAGACGGGCATCGAGGAGGCCGGCGGGACGCCGCGCGAGTTTTCGACCGTGTCGGTTTCCGACGGCATCAGCATGAATCACGAGGGGATGAAGTTCTCCCTGTTTTCGCGGGAGCTGATTGCCGATTCGATCGAAGCCGTCGTCCATGGTCTCGCCTACGATGCGCTGATCGGATACGGCGGATGCGACAAGACGCTTCCCGGCGTGATGATGGGGATGGTCCGGTGCAACGTGCCGTCCATTTTCATCTATGGCGGTAGCTCGCTGCCGGGCCGTGTGGACGGGCGGGCCCTGACCGTGCTCGACTCCTATGAGGCTGTCGGCAGCTTCATGACCGGAGAGATCGACGGCGCCACGCTCGAGCGGATCGAGCGCGCCTGCCTGCCGACCATCGGCGCGTGCGCCGGGCAGTTCACCGCGAACACCATGGGGATGGTGTCTGAAGCGATGGGCCTCACCATTCCCAACGTGTCGATGGTGCCGGGCGTCTATGCCGAGCGCTCCCAGATATCCAGGCGGGCGGGGCGCCTCATCATGGAGATGCTGGAGCGCGGCGGGCCCTTGCCGCGCGACATCGTGACGCGGAAATCCCTGGAAAACGGTGCGGCAATCGTGGCTGCCACGGGTGGTTCGACCAATGCTGCGCTGCATCTGCCGGCGATGGCGAACGAGGCCGGGATCGCATTCACGATCGATGATGTCGGCGAGGTTTTTGCGAGAACGCCGCTGATCGGAAACCTGCGACCTGGAGGCAAATATACGGCGAAGGATGTCTACGATATCGGCGGCGCGGCCGTGATGATCCGGGAGCTGATCCAGAGCGGGCATATTGATGGCAGTTGCCTGTCCGTCACGGGGCGTACCCTTGCCGAAGAATATGGCGCCGCCAACGCACCCGACGGAGAGGTCGTTTACGCGGCTCGGGCGCCAATCATGCCCGATGGCGGCGTGGCAGTGCTGAAGGGAAACCTCTGTCCTGATGGCGCGGTGATCAAGGTCGCGGGCTTGAAGAGCCAGATGTTCGAAGGTGTGGCGCGCATCTTCGAAGACGAAGAAGCTTGTGTCGCAGCGGTTCGCGACCGCAGCTACAGTGCGGGCGACGTGCTTGTGATCCGCAATGAAGGGCCGGTGGGCGGTCCAGGCATGCGCGAGATGCTTGGCGTCACCGCGTTGATTTATGGACAGGGCATGGGCGAGAAGGTGGCCCTGATCACGGATGGACGATTCTCTGGCGCCACTCGCGGAATGTGCGTCGGCTATGTGTCTCCCGAAGCCTTCGTTGGCGGTCCGCTGGCGCTGGTTCGCGATGGCGACAAGATCCGGATTGATGCTGCAAATCGGCGGATGGATATGCTCGTCGACGAGCAGGAACTCACTGCTCGCCGGCACAATTGGAAGCCGCGTCCGCCTCGTCACCGTGCTGGCGCCCTCGCGAAATATGCGCGACTGGTTGGCCAGGCGCCAGGCGGTGCTGTCACGCATGAAGGGCCCGCAGAATGGCCCTGGTTCGAATGACGCGGCGCACCTGCTCGGAAACAGTCGGTAGTCTGGCAAATTTCTTGCTAAGCTCGTGCCGCTGACGGGGACGTTCAGCGAGTCTGTTGCGCAGGATTCGCGCGAGTGAAGTGAGACGGGATGAAGGTAGTGCCTTCGAGATCGAGCGAATGGGTGAGGCCGGTGAGGCCGCAAAAACCGGCTTCTGCAATCATCGAGATCGAGCGCGTCTCGCAGGTTTTCCAGACCTCGACGCGCAAGGATCATGTGGCGCTATCGGACATCTCGCTGACGATCGACGAGGGAGCCTTCGTCTCCATCCTTGGTCCGTCCGGCTGTGGCAAGTCGACCCTGCTTTACGTCGTCGGCGGCTTCGTCAGCCCGACCAGCGGCTCAGCAAAGATAAAGGGACGGACAATCACGGGGCCAGGGCCGGATCGCGGTCCGGTGTTTCAGGAATTCGCGTTGTTTCCGTGGAAGACCGTGCTGGGTAACGTGATGTATGGCCCGCGTCAGCAGGGCGTGCGGGCTACTGAGGCGGAAGCGCAGAGCCGGGCCCTGATCGAGATGGTCGGACTCAAGGGCTATGAGGGCTTCTATCCCAAGGAATTGTCCGGCGGCATGAAGCAGCGCGTGGCACTGGCCCGAACGCTGGCTTACGATCCTGAGGTTCTGTTGATGGACGAGCCATTCGGTGCGCTCGATGCTCACACCCGGACGCGCCTGCAGAACGATCTCCTGAACATCTGGGAGCGTGATCGCAAGACGGTGCTGTTCGTCACCCACTCTGTGGACGAGGCCGTCTTCCTGTCGGACAAGGTCGTCATGATGTCGACATCGCCCGGCCGCATCCGCGACGTCATCGACATCGACCTGCCGCGGCCACGCCGGCGTAACGAGCTGCTGCTCGACCCGCGCTACCAGAAATACGTCGTCGAGATCGAGCGGATGTTCGACGAGAGCGACCTAATTGGGTCTTCGTCATGATATCGCCTGCTGCCTTGGCGAGACGTGCTGCCCCGGTGCTTGCCTGCATCGGATTGCTCGCAATGTGGCAGGTGGCGTCGTTCGCGCTAAAGAATGACAGCTTTCCAACGGCGATCGAGGCGATCCGGGCGATTCCGGACATTCTTGGCGACAGGGAATCGCTGATCAACATCCTGGCCTCGCTGCGCCGCATGGCGATCGGATTCGGCATAGCGGTATTGATCTCGATTCCGCTGGGCCTGTTGATGGGCCGCAGCCGGGCCGTTGCGGCCTTCTTCAATCCGCTGCTGATGATCATCTATCCGGTGCCGAAGGCGGCCTTGATGCCGATCATCATGCTGTGGCTGGGCGTCGGTGATGTCACGAAGACGCTGGTGATCTTTCTGGGCGTCAGCCTGCCCGTGATCTATCACAGCTTCGAGGGCGCCAAGGCAGTGGAAGAGAAAATGCTCTGGTCGGGCGCCGCGATGGGGCTTTCACCTGCGCAACGGCTGGTCCGGATTGTGCTGCCGGCGGCGCTTCCGGAAATCTTGACCGGGTGCCGCACGGGACTCGTGCTGGCGCTGATCACGATGATCACCAGCGAGATGATTGCCCGCCAGTCGGGCGCCGGCAATATCCTGTTCAACGCGCTCGACATGGGCCAATACGACACCGTCTTTGCGATGATCATCGTCGTGGGGGCAATGGGAATTTGCCTGGATGCGATGTTCGAGCGGGTCCGCGCAAGGCTGGTGCGGTGGTCCGAGCCTCAGTTCGACATGCCGCTGAGCTTCTCATGACATCGCGCCTTCACTCCACAAGCATCCTCGGGCTCGCGCCAATCGTGCTGGTGCTCGCGCTATGGCAGGGCCTCGTATCATTTGGCTTTGCGCCTGCAGTCTTGCTGCCGCCGCCGGGATACGTCTTCGGCCGGCTGCTCCAGCAACTTTTTTCCTGGACGTTCCAGCAGGATATCGCGGCGACCCTGATCAGGTTGTTTGCCGGCTTTGCGATTGCGGTCGTGCTCGGTGTCAGCGTCGGCATCGCCGCTGCCGCCAATCCGGCCATCAACGCCGTGGTTCGGCCGATTGTTCGCGTATTGGCGCCGTTGCCCAAGGTTGCGCTTTATCCGGCACTTCTGTTGCTGCTCGGCTTCGGACACGGATCGAAGATCACGCTGGTGGCGGCAGACGCACTCTTTCCCATTTTGCTCTCTACCTATTACGGCGCGTCGACGGTGGAGCAGAAGCTGATCTGGTCGGCCATGGCGGCGGGAACGCCGCGCTATGAGATCCTGTTCAAGGTGGTGCTGCCGGCGGCGATGCCGTCGATCCTGACCGGTTGCCGGATCGGCCTTGTCATTTCCTGCATCGTGGTGTTTCTGGCCGAGATGATCACATCGACGGATGGGCTCGGACATGCGCTCGTCACGGCGGCCCGGACTTTTCAGGCCGTCGATATGTTCGTGCCGCTAATCACGATCTCGCTGCTGGGGTTGATCCTGAATGGTCTGCTGGGGGCCGTGCGCGCGTACCTGCTGCGGGGTTTCCCCGAAGCATGAACTGCGAAGAAGAAACCAGAAGACGGGAGTAAACCATGCTGGCTGATCGCATTGAGGCTAAATGGATCGACGCATTTTGCGAGATCTTTGAACGATGCGCCGTCAAGGCCGGCGATACCGCCGCGATCCTCTCGGAAACCCAGTCTCGTGCGTTGAATGTTCATCTGGCGGAGCTCGCGCTGCTGCGGATGGGCGCGCGACCGTTTCATGTGGTTATGCCGACCCCGCGTAACCGGAATATTGTTCCGGTTCGCTCAACGGGGGCGAGTGAGGCGATCCAACGGCTCGGGCCGGTCATCACCGCGCTTCAACAGGCCGGCTTTGTGGTGGATTGCACCATCGAGGGTCTGATGCATGCCGTGGAGACACCAGAGATCCTCAAGGCCGGTGCGCGCATCCTGGTGATCTCCAACGAGCATCCCGAGGCGCTGGAGCGGATGGTGCCGGATCCGGCGCTGGAGAAGCGCGTTCGCGCAGCGGCGAAGATGCTGCGCGGGACCAAGCGGATGCGGGTGACGTCAAAAGCCGGCACGGCGCTCGACGTCGATATGGTCGGCGCGTCCACGGTCGGCGTGTGGGGGTGGACGGACAAGCCCGGTACGTTGGCGCATTGGCCCGGCGGCATCGTTGTCAGCTTCCCCAAGAGCGGAACGATCAATGGCACGCTGGTGATGGCGCCCGGCGACATCAACCTGACCTTCAAGCGTTACCTGACATCTCCGGTGAAGATGACACTGAAGGACGATTATGTCGTCGAGCTCGACGGCGAGGGCACGGATGCCGCGATGATGCGTGCCTATCTCGCGGCCTGGGGCGATCGGGAAGCCTATGCGGTATCCCATGTCGGTTTCGGCATGAATCCGGGCGCACGCTACGAGGCGCTGTCGATGTATGACCAGCGCGATACCAACGGCACGGAGATTCGCGCCGTCTCCGGCAACTTCCTGTTTTCGACGGGGGCCAATGAATTCGCCGGCCGCTACACGGCGGGCCATTTCGATCTGCCGATGATGGGGACGACGATTGAGCTCGATGGCGTCGCAGTGGTGCGTGAAGGGGTGCTTCAGGACGTCTTCGGCTAATTGCGATCGAGTACGGGGGGCCGCGCCAGGTCGAAGTGCCGGAGCAGGTCGACCATTGCCTGAAGCCGCTTTGCCCGATAGGCGTCGACGTCGAGGCCGGAATAATCGAGAAAGCCTGCGCCCGTGCGCAGGCCAATCCGGCCCTCCTGCATGTTCCGCGAAATGACGTCCGGCGCGCGATACCGGTCACTGCCAAGTGCGCCTTCGAGATAGCGGCTGGCGTAGTACAAAATGTCGCCGCCGCCCCAGTCGATGAATTCGAGCAGCCCGAGCACGGCGTAGCGGAAGCCGAAGCCGTAGCGGATCGCCTTGTCGATCTCTTCGGCGCTGGCGACGCCTTCCTCGACCATGCGCGCGGCCTCGTTCATCGCGAGCGCCTGGATGCGCGGAACGATGAAGCCGGGCGTCGCCGCGCAGACCACCGGCACCTTGCCGATGCCTTCGAGCAGCGCCTTGACCTCGTCGATGATGGCAGGATCGGTAGCCTTGCCGGGCGAAACCTCGACCAGCGGTATCAGATAGGCTGGATTGAGCCAGTGCACGTTGAGGAAGCGTCGGGGGTTCGCGATGGCACCTGAGAGATCGTCGACGAGAATGGTCGACGTCGTTGAGGCGATGATCGTATCCGGGCCGATCTGCTTTGAAGCCGCCCCCAGGATCTCTCTCTTCAGTTCGACGACTTCGGGGACCCCCTCAAAGACTATTCCTGCGTCGCATAGTGCAACACCGCTCTGGCTGGCCGGCACCACCGAGATCCGTGCGATGAGCGGATCGACATCCGCCTCGGTCACTAGCCCCAGCTTCGACAGGCTGGCAAAGGTCTTCCTGACCTCGCCGAGCGCGTCAGCCTCCAGCCTGGCGAAATCTTCCGTTGAACGGGCCTTGATGTCGATCATCGTGACCGTATGCCCCGCGTAGGCGAACGCGACGGCGATGCCGCGGCCCATGCGGCCGGCCCCGAGACAGGCAATGTTAGCTCGGCTGGTCATCGGTCAAAATCCCTTGCGAAGACGCGTCTGCAGTTCGGCCTTGCCGAGATTGCCGAGCCCCAGCGTCTCGAGCGTCCGACCGCCTTGCGCAAAATCGTCACCGCAGACTGCGCCACCGATGGCCAGGAACGCCTTGGCCAATGGCGTGGCCACGCCCGCCAGGCCGGCGACGGAGACCAGCAGCGATAGCCCAAGCCGCAAATCTTCACGCATGTAGCGATGCTCCCTCAGCACGATCCGCTCGCGCCAGTCACCGGAATCGGTCAGCCGGTCATGCGAGCCGCGCCCATACATCCAGATCTCGCCTTCCCTCGCATAATGATGGGCGAGCGGAAAATGCGGTGCGCCATATCCGAGTGCCTCACGCACAGCGATCCGCTCGGCATCGAGTGCATCCGTAACTCCGCGAATCGCGGCTTGCGTTCCTTCCTTGTGGATGTCCCACCGCTCGAAATGCTCGATCGAGCCCGCATTCATCACGATCAGAGGCGGATGGATAATCGGGCCTGCGTTCATCAGCGCGCCGGAGAGAGCATCTCCGCATGGCTCGACCGCGCCGGGGAAAGCCTGTCCAATCACCTCAAGTGCATGCGGCGCTTGATCGAGCGGGAAAACGCCGACCGGAAGTCGCTTGGCGCGGATGGTGATCGCGACCTCGAATGGCCCGTGCTTGCGGGTCAGCCAGGGTAACGTCCCGGTCTCAGCAAAGCTCGCCTTGGCGCGATTGTCCGCATCCCGCGCAGCCTGTGCGAAGATCATCGAGCCGAACGTCGCCGGCGGCAGAAACACGACCTGTCCATCTCGTAGATGTGGAGCAAGCAGCCGCGCAATGTCGGGCTGCGCGAAGGCAGGTACAGGGCACAGGATCAACTCTGCGCCGTCGACCGCTTCGGCAATGTCGGTCGTTACCACCGCGAGCTTGACGTCGTGAGGACCGTTATGATCCTTCACCAGGATGCGCGAGCCGGCGGCGCGATGGGCTCCGACCTGGTCCGCGTCGCGGCGCCAGAGCCGGACCTCATGTCCCGACAGCGCAAAATCGCCCGCGGCCGCGAAAGAGCCGTTCCCCCCGCCTAGAACCGCAATCTTCAAGATGCTTCTCCTCGCGTGCGCGATTGCGCATCAAGCTGCTTCAGCAGAAAATGCTGGACCTTGCCCAGCGCGGTGCGCGGCAGGTCGGTGACGAAAACGATCTCGCGCGGAACCTTGTAGCGCGCGAGTTGTGCCTGAAGATGCACTTTCAACTCGTCTGCTTCCAGTCGACAGCCGGATCGCTGAATCACATAGGCGATTGGCACTTCGTCCCAACGCGGATCGGGCCGGCCGATCACGGCGCATTCGCTGACATCGGGGTGTTCGAGCAGGACGCGCTCGACCTCTGCAGGGTAGACATTCTCGCCGCCGGATATGATCATGTTTTTCTTGCGGTCGCGGACCCAGAAATAGCCGTCCGCATCGCACAGTCCGATATCGCCGGTGCGATACCAGCCGTCGTGCAGCGCATCGCGCGTGGCGTCCGCATTGCTCCAATATTCGAAGAACACGTTGGGGCCGCGAACCGCGATCTCGCCCGGCGCGCCCGCCGGCATCTCGTTGCCGACCTGATCAATCACCTTCGCTTCGCAGCACAGGCCGGCAAGTCCCGTCGATCCCGCGCGCGAGAGATCGCCACCAAGCCGAGTGTAGACTGCGATGGGACAAGTCTCCGTCGAGCCGTAGACCTGAAGCACCGGGACGCCACGGGCGACGAAGCGGTCGATCAGATGCGGCGGCACGATGGTCGAGCCGGTCGTGACGGCCTTGAGTGACGAAAGATCGGTCGTGGCCCAGGCGGGATGCTCGCTTACGGCCTGGATGATCGCCGGCACCATCACGGTCAGTGTCGGTCGTTCCCGTTCGATGGCTGCAAGCGCAGTGTCCGGCGTGAAGCGCGCGTGAACCGTGACCGTCGCGCCTAGCTGGAGTGCCGGCGTGGTTTGAATGTTGAGGCCGCCGACATGGAAAAACGGCAGCAGCGTCAGCACATGGTCATCGGACGTCATGTTGTGCATGTGCTGGCTCATGACGCCGTTCCAGAACAGCGCCTCCTGGCGCAGCACCGCGCCTTTGGGCCGTCCGGTCGTTCCTGACGTGTAGACAATGAGGAGCGGGCAGGAGAGATCAGTGTGCGGGTTGCGGCCGGTGCCCCGGCTTCGAGCCAACAGGTTTTCGAACGTCGTGCCGCGAAGCGGCTCGAAGTCGAGCCCGACAATTGCAGTCCCCTCAAGCTCGGCAAGAACCCCCTCAAATGCCTGCTCGAGCGCTAAAACCTTGGCGCCGGCATCGGTGAGGATGAAAAGCTGCTCGGCGATAGCGAGCCGCCAGTTCAGGGGCACCAGCATCGCGCCGAGCCGGGCGCAGGCATAAAGCAGAACCAGATAGTCCGGCCGGTTCAGGCTGAGGATGGCAACGCGGTCGCCCCGGCCTACGCCGAACTCCTGCTTCAATGTCGCCGCGGTCCGCTCGATCCGTGCGGCGAACGCTGCATAGCTCAACCGCTCGCCTTCAAAGGCAATGGCTGTCTTGTCTGGCGCGAACGCCGCGTTGCGATCGATCAGACTACAGAGGTCCACCGTCAGTCGTCCGTTTCGCCGGCCTCGTATAGTGCTTCGCGTCCGATCCGGTCGAGGCAGAGCTCGGCTGTCCAGGGCAGCATCAGCGAGCCGCAGCGGCTGTCTCGATAGATGCGCTCGAGCGGCAGCGAGCGGAGCATGGCCTGGCCGCCGCAGGTCCGGATCGCGAGTGTAGCGAGCTCATTGGCGCCCTCCATCACCGAATATTGCGCGGCATAGGCGCGCAGCACCTGCTCCTTGCTCGGATTGGCGCGGGCCTCGGTGACGGCCTGGAACCAGATCGCCTTGATCTGCTCGAGCTTGATCTGCATCTGCGCGACCGCAATTTGCTTGGTCGGATACATCCGGCGCTTGACCGGCGGCATGCCCGGTATTTCGCCGCGCAGATATCGCACGGTGAAGTCATAGGCGGCTTGCGCAAGGCCCATATAGGTCGGCGACAGCGTCAGGAACATGTGCGGCCAGCGCATCGCGGCCTGGAAATAGACACCCCGCGGCATCAGCGCCGAATCTCCCGGCACGAACACGTCCTTGAACAGCAGCGTGCGCGAGACCGTTCCGCGCATGCCGAGCGGATCCCAGTCGCCGACGACCGAAACGCCTTCCGATTTTGCGGGGATGGCGAGGTAAAGCGTATTGCGGCGCGAAGCCTTTTCGCCTTCCTCGATCTCGGTGCAGAGCACGCCGTAATAGTCCGCATGTCCGGAGAGCGATGCAAAGATCTTCTTGCCGTTGACGATCCAGCCGCCTTCGGCCGGCCGTGCTTCCGTGCCGAAAGCGACGCCGCCTGCCGCTGCCGCACCACCCTCCGAGAAGGGCTGCGAATAGATCGCGCCATCCTCGACGATGCGCTTGTAATGGACTGCACGCCGGCGCTCGTGCTCGGCGCGGGTCTCAGCGTCCATGTCGAGATCGTCGGCGAGCGGGCCCGACCACAGCGTCGAGCAGACATGCATGTTCCAGGTGAGCGCAGTCGCGCCGCAATAACGGCCGATTTCGGCTGCCGCCAAAGCGTAGGTCTGGTAGTTTGCGCCGAGCCCGCCATGTTTCTTGGGGACGGCAATGCCGAGCAGGCCGACGCGATGCAGGTCGCGATAATTCTCGGACGGGAAGATCGCCTCGCGGTCGTAAGTCGCGGCACGGCCAGCGAACACGCTCTGGCCGATCTCGCGCGCCCGCGCGATGATGCCGGCTTGTTCGTCGCTCAGGCGGAACGCGACGGGATCGAAGATCGGCGCATCGAGCGCGACCTTGTCGGTTGCGCCGATATTCTTGCTGACTTGCATGGTCATGGCGCAGTTACCCTACGTTTTGGTCGCGACGGAGTTCAGGAACCGGCCGAGGGCCCCGTCAAAGGCATCGGGGCGCTCAAGGTTCGCAAGATGGCCGGCACCGGCCAACTCGACATATTCGGCAGATGGAATGTAGGTCGCCGTCTTCGCCATCATGGCGGCCGGCGCGTTGTTGTCCCTGGAGCCGGACAGCAGCAGCGTCGGGATGGAAATGTCCTTGAGGGTGGCTCGCTGATCGAATCCAATCAAGGCCAGCATCATGGCGCGATAGCTCGCCTCGGGCACGCTTGCCATGCACTCGCGTGCGAGCTCCATTCCCTTGGGATCAGGATCGTCGCCCACGAGTTCCTCCACCAGAGAGGGCGCCAGCGACTTCATCGTTTCCCCACGATCGAGCGGTCCCAGGCGTGCGGCGATAAACGATTTCTGCCAATCGCCATCGGCCTTGCCGAAAGCCGGGCTGGTCTGCGCCAGCACGACTGCGCGCGCCAGTTTTGGGGATTGCACAAGCCATTTCTGGACGATCATGCCGCCGATGGAATGGCCAACCAGAATGGGCCTGCTCGCACCAAGCTGCTCGATGAATTGCTGGAGCGCATCGGCCAGGGCAGCGATGCTGACGCTGGCGAGCGGCGCCGATCCGCCATAGCCCGGCATGTCCCACGCAATCGCGTGGAAGCGGTCGCCGAATGTAGCAAGCTGCTGCCGCCAGGCCCGTGCCGCACCGCCGATGCCGTGCAGGAAAATCAGAGGCGTCGCGCCCGGATCGCCGGCGGCTTCATAGGCGAAGCGGCCGTCCTTTGTTATCATTGGCGCAGGCTGCGACACGCGACATCCTTTTGCTCGGCCCTTCGATGCTAACAGGCCTGTGAGGGATGGGAAGAGATAATTTTATACTTAAAGCAATTTTTGGGCCGGTCGTCGGCGTGCAGTTGTTCGCGGTGCCAAGTCGAGCCTTGTTTGCAAAAGTTTGAAGGTTAAAATATATCCAAGAGAGCGATCAGCAAAATGCAAGGAAGCCAGCGCATGTCCGGATTACCGCATTCGCCGCACGCGCTGGTGACCGGTGGCGGTCGCGGCATCGGTCGCGCCATCGCGGCAGCGCTCGTCGAGGCCGGCGCCACGGTGACGGTGCTTGGCCGGAACGCCGCGACGCTTGAAGAGGCCGTCAGTGCAGGAGCTGCGCATTTTGCAGCCGTCGCCGACGTCTCGAACGAAACCTCTTTGAAGGCCGCCATCGCTGAAGCGAGCGCGCGGCAGCCGATCGACATTCTGATCGCCAACGCGGGAAGTGCCGAGTCCGCGCCGTTCTTCAAATCCGACAGCGCCCTGTTCGCGCGCATGATGGACGTCAATTTCATGGGCGTGGTCCATGCCATCAGCGGTGTGCTGCCCGGGATGAAGGATCGCCCCTACGGGCGGATCGTCGCGATCGCGTCGACGGCCGGGCTCAAGGGCTATGCCTACGTCAGCGCGTACACTGCGGCCAAGCATGCTGTGGTCGGTCTCGTGCGGTCCCTTGCTATCGAGATGGCCGGCAGCAGCGTGACCGTAAACGCGGTGTGCCCGGGTTTCACCGACACGGATCTCGTCGCCGGCAGCATCGAAAACATCATGAAAAAGACGGGGCGTAGCCGCGAGCAAGCCATTGCCGAGCTCGCGAAACATAATCCGCAGGGGCGGCTGATCTCTCCTCAGGAGGTCGCGGATGCCGTGCTCTGGCTGTGCGGCGAGGGCGCCGGCGCAATCACGGGGCAGGCGATCGCCGTTGCCGGTGGTGAAATCTAGCGCGTATGGCGCAGGCGCGGAACAAAGAAGCTAAGGAGATCGCATGAGCAGACCAGCCAATCCCGTGACCTTACCGCTTGCGGACTATTCGCCGCAGCACTTCCTGTTGGCCGTAGTCGATGGCGTTGCAACAGTTACGCTCAATCGTCCGGAACGGAAGAATCCGCTGACCTTCGAGAGCTATCGCGAACTCACCGATTTCTTTCGCGCTTGCGCGTTCGATGATGCGGTCAAGTCCATCGTCATGACAGGCGCCGGTGCCAATTTCTCGTCCGGCGGCGATGTGTTCGAGATCATCGGTCCGCTCGTGAAAATGGACACCAAGGGGCTGACGGCGTTTACGCGGATGACCGGCGACCTCGTCAAAGCGATGCGGGCCTGCCCGCAGCCGATCGTTGCGGCGGTCGAAGGGATCTGCGCGGGCGCGGGCGCAATCATCGCCATGGCGTCGGACATGCGGCTTGCGGCGAGCGGGACCAAGGTCGCATTTCTCTTCAACAAGGTGGGCCTTGCCGGTTGTGACATGGGCGCCTGCGCGATCCTGCCGCGGATCATCGGACAGTCCCGCGCCTCCGAGTTGCTCTACACCGGCCGGTTCATGACTGCGGAGGAGGGCGAGCGCTGGGGCTTCTTCAGCCGCATCGTCACATCGGAGCAGGTGCTGCCCCAGGCACAGCTGCTGGCCAAGCAGATTGCGGAGGGACCGACCTTCGCCAACACCATGACCAAGCGGATGCTGGCCATGGAATGGGCGATGTCGGTGGAGGAGGCGATCGAGGCGGAAGCTGTTGCTCAAGCGCTGTGCATGACGACGGCGGATTTCGAACGGGCCTTCGAGGCCTTCGCCAACAAGGTCAAGCCGGTCTTCAGGGGCGACTAAGCCGGGCTTTGCCGGCATCCTGCCGCAATGGGGACTTGCGCGAAGGGGACTTGCGCGAAATTAGTTTAGGCTTAAAATAGTTTGGGCGGGTTGAACTGGCGAGGCTCCCATGAAAGTCGCGATCATTGGTGGCGGACCTGCGGGTCTCTACGCTGCAATCCTGCTAAAAAAGCAGCGGCCGAGCGCTGAGATTACGGTGTACGAGCGCAATCGCGCCGACGATACCTTCGGCTTCGGCGTGGTGTTCTCGGACGCGACGCTCGATAATTTCGAGAAGCACGATCTTCCGAGCTATCGCCGCATCACCCAGGAATTTGCTTACTGGGATGACATCGCCGTGCACTTCCGCGGAACGGTCCATCGGGTCGGTGGCAACGGCTTTTGTGGCTGCTCGCGGCAGAAGCTGCTCCTGATCCTCCAGGCGCGGGCGCGCGAACTGGGCGTCGCCCTGAATTTCGAAGCGGACGTCGAGGACGAATCCAGCTTCGCCGACGCCGATCTCATCCTGCTCGCGGACGGCATCAACAGCCGCTTCCGGGACAAATACGTCGGTCATTTCGCCCCGGAAGTCGATCTCCGTACCAACAAGTTTGCCTGGATGGGCTCGACCAGGCCGCTGGATGCCTTCACCTTCATCTTCCAGGAGACGGCGTGGGGACCGTTCATCGCCCATGCCTATCAATATCAAGCCGGGCACTCGACCTGGATTTTCGAGACCGATCCGCAGACGTTCGAGCGGGCGGGACTGACGGGACTGAACGAGACCGAATCTGCCGCGCGAATGGCCGAGATCTTCGGCTGGTTCCTCGAAGGGCACCAACTGCTCACCAACCGCTCGACGTGGCGTAACTTCCCGATGATCCGCAGCAAGCGCTGGGTCAAGGACAACATGGTGCTGCTCGGCGACGCCAAGGCAACCGCGCATTTCTCGATCGGCTCGGGCACCAAGCTCGCAATGGAAGACGCGATCGCGCTGGCTGACGCCATGGAGAGGGCGCCCAGCATCAAGGCGGCGCTGGACGTCTATGAGCACGGCCGCCGCGAAGAGGTCGAGAAGACGCAGCACGCCGCTGACGTCTCGCTGGTCTGGTTCGAACATGTCGACCGCTTCTGGGATTTTGATCCCGTGCAGTTCGCCTTCGGCGTGATGACGCGCTCGAAGGCGATCACCTATGACAATCTGAAACTCCGTGCCCCTGACTTCGTGGCGGAGGTCGAAAGATCGTTTGCCAAGCGTGTTCGTGACGGCGGCTTCGACGTCGACACCAAGAACCCGATGGTGCCGCTGTTCCAGCCATTCCGGCTGCGCGAGATGGAGATCGCCAACCGCGCCGTGGTATCGCCGATGTGCATGTATTCGGCGAAGGAGGGCGTGCCGACCGATTTCCATCTGGTGCATTACGGATCGCGCGCGATCGGCGGCGCCGGCCTGATCTTCACGGAGATGACCTGCGTTGCCCGCGACGCCCGCATCACGCCCGGCTGCACAGGACTGTGGAATGACGAGCAGGAGGCGTCGTGGTGGCGCATCGTTGATTTCGTTCATGCCAATTCGACTGCGAAAATCTGCCTGCAATTGGGCCACGCCGGGCGCAAGGGCGCGACCAAGCTGATGTGGGACGGCATGGATCGTCCGCTGGAGGAGGGCGGCTGGGACGTCTTTTCCGCATCGCCCCTGCCCTATTTCCCCGACAGCCAGGTTCCGCGTGAGCTCGATCGCGCCGGCATGAATGCGGTGAGGGACGCTTTCGTCGCGGCGGCCGAGCGCGGCGAACGCTGCGGTTTCGACATGCTCGAACTGCACTGCGCCCACGGCTATCTGCTCGCGAGCTTCATTTCGCCGCTGACGAATACGCGGACGGATGATTATGGCGGATCGCTCGCCAATCGCCTGCGCTTCCCGCTCGAAATTTTCGAGGCGCTGCGGGCCGTGTGGCCGTCGCACAAGCCGATGTCGGTGCGCATTTCCGCGACCGACTGGGCCGAGGGTGGTATCGGCGGCGATGACGCGGTGGCGATCGCGCGGGCTTTTGCCGAAGCCGGCGTCGATCTCGTCGACGTCTCAACCGGGCAGACCGTGCGCGATGCGCAGCCGGTCTATGGGCGCATGTTCCAGACCCCGTTCTCCGACCAGGTCCGCAATGAGGCTCGCGTGGCCACGATGTGCGTCGGCAACATCACGACCGCCGACCAGGCCAACACCATCCTGGCTGCCGGCCGGGCGGACCTCGTCGCGCTCGGGCGGCCGCATCTGGTCGATCCCTTCTTCACCATGCGGGCTGCAGCCTGGTACGGAGCAGGCGACGCGTTCTGCCCGCCGCAATATCTTCCCGGCAAAGATCAGATTTTCCGCAACAGCGTACGGGACCGACAGGATCTCGAGGAGCTGAGAATTAAGGCTAAGCCCAAGACCCGGGCCGAGCTCAAGGCGGAGGCGACAAAGCCGCTTGCGGCGGAGTGACCGCCCGTGCGAATTTGGCCGCATTGCCTGGTGTGTATCGAGTGGAGTGAGGGCGATGAAGGCGATTATCGTCGGTGGCGGTGTCGGTGGTCTCACCACCGCATTGATGTTGCGCTCGCGGGGCCTGGCTTGCGAGATATTCGAGCAGTCCGACACCATCCGCGAGCTTGGCGTCGGCATCAACACGCTTCCGCATGCCATGCGAGAACTGGCAGGCCTCGGGCTGCTCCAGCAGTTAGACGATGTCGCGATCCGCACCGACCAGCTCTATTACCTCAACCGCCACGGCCAGGAAGTCTGGCGCGAGGCCCGCGGCATCGACGCCGGGCACGATGTGCCGCAATTCTCGATCCACCGCGGCCGCCTTCAGGGCGTCATTCATCGGGCCGTCGAGGAGCGGCTCGGGCCGGAGGCCATCCACACCGGCTGCCGCCTCGGTGCCTTCACCCAGGACGAGGGCGGCGTCACCGCTTATTTCTTCGATCGCGCCGGCGCGCACATTCACACCGCGCGCGGGGACATTCTGATTGGTGCCGACGGCATCCATTCGCGGGTCCGCGACACGCTGTTTCCGAGCGAGGGGCCGCCGTGCTGGAACGGCCTGATGCTGTGGCGTGGTGCGCGAGATTGGCCGCTGTTCCTGACCGGCAAGTCGATGATCGTCGCCGGTGGCCTCAACGCCAAGGTGGTGATCTATCCCATCGCGGAGGGATCGAGCCCCGCGAGCCGTCTCACCAACTGGGCGGTGCTGGTGAAGGTCGGCGAGGGCAATGCCCCGCCGCCGCGAAAGGAAGACTGGTCCCGGCCGGGCCGGCGCGAGGAGCTGATGCCGCATGTCGCGCGCTTCTCGGTGCCTTACATCGACGTGAAGAGCCTGATCTCGGCCACGCCCGAGTTCTACGAATATCCGACCTGCGACCGCGATCCGTTACCCTATTGGTCGTCCGGGCGCGTCACGCTGCTCGGCGATGCCGCGCATCCGATGTATCCGGTCGGCTCCAATGGCGCCTCGCAGGCAATCCTCGATGCACGCTGCCTCGCCGACACGCTGGTGCGCGCCGAGCACCCGCGCCAGGCGTTGCTTGAATACGAGAAGAAGCGCCTGCCGATGACCGCTGACATCGTCCGCTCCAACCGTCGCGGCGGCCCCGAGGGCGTCATCGACGCCGTCGAGCAACTCGCGCCTGACGGCTTCGACAATGTCGACAACGTGCTGAGCTATCCCCAGCGCGAAGCCATCGTACGCGGCTATGCCACCAAAGCCGGCTTCGCTGCCGTGCCGGGACTTGCGGCGGTGCGCGCTTAGGATGCGCTGCTAGCCGCCGGAAGGCGGCGGCAGGAAGTGGATGTTGAACTCGGCCGCCATCGCCACCACGTCCTCCGGCTTCTGTTCCTTCATGTTGTGAAGGCCCCAGAACAGGTCGAACAGCTTGCGGGTCGGTGACACCCAGAACAGCACTTTTGCGGTCTGCTCCGACTTGTTGAAAATGCCATGCGGCACGCCCATGCCGAGCCGGATCAGATCTCCCGCGGTCGCCTGCGACTCGGAATTGCCGAGCATGAAATCGAGCTTGCCCTCCAGCATGTAGAGATATTCATCCTGGTCGGGATGAATATGCGGCGGCACGAACGTGCCCGGCGGCAGCGTCGCGTGCCAGGAGAAGCTGTGCTCTGTATTGCTCTTCGGCACATAGGTCTGGCCGAGGATGTTCCAGGAGATGCCCTGGATTCCCTCATTGGCCCGCGTGATGCCCGTGATTTCGCTCTTCATTGTGATCCTCCATAACGCGATGCGGCTTAGTTCGCCGCCTTGCAGTCCTTGGCGTAACGGTCGCCGTAATTCTCAAAAACCTTCTGGACGATCTCGGTCTGGAACTTGCCGTCCGCGCGCTTGGCGACCTTGGTCAGGTAGAAATCCTGGATCGGATAGCCGTTGGTGTTGAACTTGAAGGCGCCGCGCAGTGAGGTGAAGTCGGCCTTTTTCAGCGCAGCCCCAACTGCATCCTTGTTCGAGAGATCTCCCTTCACGGCTTTGACGGCGCTGTCGATCAGCATCGCGGCATCGTACGCCTGGAAGGCATAGGTGCCTGGCACGCTGTTGTAGGCGGCCTCGTAGGCGGCGACGAACTTCTTGTTCTGGGGATTGTCGAGATTTGGCGCCCAGTTCGCGCCGCCGAACATGCCGACCGCGGCGTCCTGCTGCGCCGGCAAGGTCGATTCATCCACCGTGAAAGCCGAGAGCACCGGAATGCTGTCGGCGAGGCCTGCCTGCTTGTATTGCTTGACGAGATTGACGCCGAGGCCGCCCGGCATGAACGTGAAAAGAGCATCGGGCTTCTGCGACGAAATCTTGGAAAGCTCCGGCTGGAAGTCCAGCGTGTTGAGCGGCATGTAGGATTCCTCGACGATCTCACCCTTGTAGTCGAGCTTGAAGCCGGCGACCGAGTCCTTGCCGGCCTGATAGTTCGGCACCATCAGATACATGCGCTTGTAGCCGCGATCCTGCGCGACCTTGCCGAGGATTTCGTGCACCTGATCGTTCTGGTACGAGGTTACATAAAAGAACGGATTGCAGTCCTTGCCGGCAAAAGTAGATGGGCCGGCGTTGGGGCTGATCAGGAAGGTTTTCGATTCCGTGACCGGCCGGTGGATCGCCTGGAGGATGTTGGAGAAGATCGGGCCGACCACGAAGTCGACCTTGTCGCGCTCCAGAAGGCCCTTGACCTTGGTGACTGCTGCGTCCGGCTTCAATTCGTCGTCGACCACGACGACCTCGACATCGCGGCCGCCCATCTTGCCGCCGAGATCCTTCATCCCGAGCGCAAAGCCGTCGCGAACCTGTTGGCCGAGCGCGGCGGCCGGTCCCGAGAGGGTCACGATCACACCCAGCTTGATCTTCTCCTGGGCGAAGGAAGGGCTCACCGCGGTGCCAAGCAGCAAGGCGGCTGCGGCCAAGGTCATCTGCGTCTTCATGATCAGTCCCCCGTGACGACGGTCTTGCGCTGCAAGCCGCTACTCCAATCCAAGCTTATGCCGATGATTGCTGCCGCGGCAAGCGAGCTCAGGGCGTCGTCATGCTGCGCGCAGCCGCGCATGCAAGCGGCGCGCCAATTATTTGAAGCCTAAAGAAATCAGCGTGCGGTCGATTGTTGCGGCTTTAGGCTTGCAGCCGGCTTCGATTTATTTGAAGCTCAAAACGTTGGGGAATCCGTGCCCGCGCCAATGCCGGCCGTGAGTGACTGCATCAACATGCTCGATTCCGAGACCAAGGCCGTCGAAACTCCGGAGGATCACGCCGAAGAGCTTCGGCTGTGGCTGCGGCTCTTGACCTGCACGACCCTGATCGAGGGCGAGGTCCGTGGCCGTTTGCGGCAGCGCTTCGACGTCACATTGCCTCGTTTCGACCTGATGGCGCAGCTCGACAAGGCGCCTGACGGCATGACGTTGTCCGACGTTTCCAAGCGCATGATGGTGTCGAACGGCAACGTGACCGGCCTCGTTGAACGCCTCGTGGAATCCGGTCATCTCGACCGCCGCACTTCGGAGACGGACCGCCGCGTCCAGGTGATCCGCCTCACGAAACTTGGTCGCGCCGAATTTCGCAAAATGGCCGCGGAACACGAGATCTGGAT
Organism: Bradyrhizobium sp. LB14.3; assembly: GCF_040547985.1. Taxonomy (NCBI): domain Bacteria; kingdom Pseudomonadati; phylum Pseudomonadota; class Alphaproteobacteria; order Hyphomicrobiales; family Nitrobacteraceae; genus Bradyrhizobium; species Bradyrhizobium sp. LB14.3. The sequence continues at coordinate 38,069 of NZ_JBEPQT010000016.1, read as the reverse complement.
CGCCGATCTGTTCGCCGATCTGACGCCGAAGGATGTCCGCGAATTGATGCGGCTGCTCGCCAAGACCAAGGCATCGGCGCAGAAATCAGCCGGTCGTCGCCGGACCTAGGTCCGCGGGCTGACGCCCCACCAATCCCATTTGCTGCAGGAAAAAAGCACAGGATGCCCAAAATCCGCTATTGCACCAAATTGTTTTAAGCATAAAATGTTTTCAAGTTAGTGCTGCCGGGTGCTTTCCATGCCGAAAGGAGCGTGCGATGGCCAACGCCGCCAAGGTTCAAGTCTCGGGCTCGCATGACGGCAACGCCGCAACGGCTCATGTCGATGCGTTCGCGCGGCAACATCTGCCGCCGCGAGAGTTTTTGCCCGAATTCATTTTCTCGCGTCCCGAGCTGCAATATCCGCCCCGCTTGAACTGCGTCAGCTATTTCCTCGACCGCTGGGTCGAGCAGGGACATGGCGACGCCCCTTGCGTCATCAGCCCCGCTGGCAGCTACACCTATCGCGAGTTACAAGAGCTCGTGAACCGCATCGCCAATGTACTGGTCGGCAGGCTTGGTCTTGTGACCGGCGAACGCGTGCTGTTGCGCTCGGCCAACAATCCGATGATGGTTGCGACCTACCTCGCGGTGATCAAGGCTGGCGGCATCGTCGTCGCGACCATGCCATTGCTCCGCGCCAAGGAGCTGTCATATCCGATCCAGAAGGCGGAGATCACACTGGCGCTCTGCGATGGAAAACTCGCCGAGGAAATGGAGAAGGCGAAAGCCGCAGCACCCGGCCTCAGGCACGTGGTCTATTGGGGCAACGGGGCCGGCGACTCGCTCGAGGCGCTGATGGCGGAGGCGAGCCCGGAGTTCAGAGCTGTCGATACTGCCTCCGACGACATCTGCCTGATCGCCTTCACGTCGGGCACGACTGGCGATCCCAAAGGCACCATGCATTTCCACCGCGACATGCTGGCGGTCTGCGATGGTTATGCGCGCAACATCTTGCGTGCGGAGCAGAAGGATCGCTTCGTCGGCTCGGCACCGCTCGCCTTCACGTTTGGCTTCGGTGGCGTGCTGTTTCCGATGCACATCGGCGCCTCCTTCGTCGTTCTGGAGAAGACAGCGCCCGACGACATTCTGAACGCCATCGAGCAGCACAAGATCACGATCTGCTTCACCGCGCCGACCGCGTACCGGGCGATGATCGGCAAGCTCCCGGGCCGCGACATTTCCACGCTGCGCAAATGCGTGTCCGCCGGCGAGACGCTGCCCAAGCCGACATTCGATGCCTGGCTGAAGGCGACCGGCGTCAAGCTGATGGACGGCATCGGATCGACCGAGCTGCTGCACATCTTCATCAGCACTACCGAGGACGAGATCCGCCCGGGTGCGACAGGCAAGCCGGTGCCGGGGTATGAAGCGAAGATCGTCGACGATTCCGGCAATGATTTGCCGCCCGGCACGATAGGACAGCTCGCGGTACGCGGGCCGACCGGTTGCCGCTATCTCGCCGACGAGCGGCAGCGCAAATACGTCCAGAACGGCTGGAACATCACGGGCGACACCTATCTGATGGATAGCGACGGCTATTTCTGGTACCAGTCGCGCTCGGACGACATGATCGTGTCGGCCGGCTACAACATCGCAGGCACGGACGTCGAGGCGGCGCTGCTCACGCATCCCTCCGTCGTCGAGTGCGGGGTCGTCGGTGCGCCGGACGAGGCGCGCGGCATGATCGTGAAGGCCTATGTCATTGCCGCGCCTGGCGTGACGCCCGACGATCAGCTGGTCACCGCGTTGCAGGAGCATGTCAAGCGCGAGATCGCGCCATACAAATATCCGCGCGCGATCGAGTTCGTGACGCAGCTACCGAAGACCGAGACTGGCAAGTTAAAACGCTTCGCCCTGCGGCAACTGGCGCAAGCCGCAGTGACGTCCTCTGGCGTCGCGGCGGAATGAGAAGGATAGAGAATTGTCCGTGACGACGCCGAAAGGCCCGCACCTCGCGGTGCTGCCGACAGCAGCCGAGGACGAAACCCGCTCCAGGGCGCAGGTACTTCAGCCGTCTGGTTGGCCGGTGCCGAAAGGCTATGCCAACGGCATGGCCGCCGAGGGACGCATCGTGGTCACTGGCGGCGTGATCGGCTGGGATGCCGAGGAACGTCTCGCGGAGGGTTTTGTCGCGCAGGTGCGCCAAACCCTGGGCAACATCGCCGCGATCCTCGCGGAGGCCGGTGCGCAGCCCGAGCATTTGGTGCGGCTGACCTGGTACGTCGTCGACATGGACGAGTACCTGACGAACCTCAAAGAGCTCGGCAAGGCCTACCGCACCATCTTCGGCGCGCACTATCCGGCGATGGCGCTGGTTCAGGTGGTCCGCCTCGTCGAGAAGGCGGCGCGCGTCGAAATCGAGGCCACCGCCGTCATTCCGCGCTGAGCCGTGCCCGGTTTCAGCTCGCCTTGGCGAGATCACCTAATCCTCACGCTCCGCATTCGGCGCAAGGTCGGCGGAGCGGAACGGCTTGGCCTTGTCCAGTTTCCGGTAGGCGTCCGAGGCGGTCCGCAACAGCTTCTTTTCGCGCTTGCGGCTGAGGAAGCGAATGCCCGCATCGGGGACGGCCTCTTTCAATGACGCGGCCAGGGTCTGCCCTCGCGCATCGTCGTTCAACTGTCCCAGCGACTTTTGCGCCTTGCGCAATTGCTTGAGGATCGACTTCTGCTTCGTCAACGTGTCGTCGGCGAACAGGTCCTCCAGCGACTCGATCGAATAGGTCAGCCGCTTGTTGAGAAGCCGCAGCCTGTGCCGTTCCTCGACGTTGAGCTTGCGGAGCTTGCGCGCCTTCTTGAGCAGCGTCGTTTCCCACTCCGTGAGTTGCGCCGTCGCGTGGTCGGCAAGCGGGCAGCGGCGTAACCGGATGGCCTCCTTGCTGCGCCGGGTCGACCAGGGGCCGCTCTCGATCCAGCTGGAGGTCTGCTCGACGAGACGGCGATATCGCGCGGATTGCAGCGCGCGCGCCAGCAGACGATGGCTCTCGGCGCGCTTCTCGTCCCAGTGTTGAAGTTCGGCAATCACGGTCAACTCGCCGCCGCTCTCGGCGATGACCCGCTCGATCGCCACGTCGAGGTCCCGCACCATGCCGAGTTGGCTGTTCAGCCATTTCAGTTCGGTCCAGACCTGCGGGCGCAGGGCGTCATCCACCATCGGCGAGAAGAAGCGGATGGCGGTGCGTAGATGCGTCAGTGCGATTCGGATCTGGTGCAGCGCCTCTGGATCGCCGCGGCAGGTGCCGTCATGCTGGGCAAGAACGGCGTCGAGGTGACGGCGGGCAATGATGCGGAAGGCCGTGTCGCAGACCATGCCGGGGCTGAGCCGGCCGGGCAGGGCGTTGCGCTTCGCCGCAGGCTTGGCGCGCGCGGCCGCCGTCGAACTCGTGCTGGGTCGCGCCATCCTTACCCGCGTCAAACAGATTGCCTTATCTGCAGATTGCCTTACTTGCTCTCGGCGATCGCGTCCCGGCAGTTCTGGAGCGTCTGCTCTTGCGTCCCGGATGCATCGATGGTCGCCCAACCGACATGGCCGATATTATAGTGCTCTTGCAGCGCGGCAACCTCTTGCGTGGCGTCTGATGCGTCGCCCCGGCGGCTTCCGATCCGCGCCTGCCGGGTCGCGAGGTCCGCAACCAGAAACAGGCCGCTCAGCGGCACGTTGCGCTCGCGTGCCAGTGCGGCGACCGCGTCTCGTTCGTTCTCGCGGGCGAATACGCCGTCGATGATCGCCGAATGGCCTTGCGCCAGCACCCGCCGGGCGTGCTGAGCCAACATGTCGTAAACGCGGGCTGTAACCTCCGGCGTGTATGCGGATGCCGGCAGCCGGTGCGTGTCCTCGACCCCGAGCATTTGCTTGCGGAGGAGGTCGCTGCGCAGCACGACGGCCCCCGGCTGCGGTGTAACGTCCGGCGCGAGCGTGCGTGCCAAAATCGTCTTTCCGGTGCCTGACAGTCCGCCGACCGCGATTAGGCGGGGAGCGGGAGGGTGGATCAGCGCCCGGGCGAGGCCAAAATAGCGCCGTGCGTCGTCTACGATGCCGGGATTACTAGAATGTGACGGCTTCAGCCGTGCCCGGGCCACCTGGGCGCGGATCGCGGCCCGGACGGACATGAACAGCGGCAATGCGGAGAGCGCGTCGAGATTTTCGGGCGGCGTCGCGGCGAGATAACGGTTCAGCACGATGTTGGCCGCGTATCGTTGATCATGGTGCAGCAGGTCCATCAGCGTGAATGCGAGATCGTAGAGCACGTCGATGGTTGCGATCTGGGCGTCAAACTCGATGGCGTCGAACAGCACCGGCTTCTTGTCGATCGACACGATGTTCGCAAGATGCAGGTCGCCGTGGCAGCGGCGCACGAAGCCCCGACGGCCGCGCTCTATGAGCAGCGGCCGGAGGCCCCTGAACATCGCGAGCGAGGCTGTACCGAGCCGTGCAATCTCTCCGGCTTCGAAGCCGGTCCGCAGGCCATTGCTGTTGCCGTCGATCAGGCCGGGGATGGAGGAAACCCATGCCTCCCCGTCAGCGGGGATCGCCGCGGCATGCGAAGCTACGATGGCGTCGGCGACAGCCGAGGCAAAATTAGCATCCAGCGGACCGGCCTTGGCCAGATGGTCCAGCGTCCGGCTCTCGTCGAAGCGCGACATCTCGACCGCATACTCGATCGGCCGGCCGGGGCCGTCGACCTTCACCGATCCGCCGGGCTCTTCCGTGATCGCCACGACCCGATGATAGATCTGCGGCGCCTGCGGCCGGTTGATCCTGAGCTCCTCCTCGCACGCCGCCTTGCGCTTCTCGAGAGTCGAATAATCGAGGAACGGAAACTGCACGGCGCGCTTGATTTTCAGCGCGCGCCTGCCTTCGAGAAAAACCGAAGCTGCGTGCGTATCGATCCGCCTCACGCCTGGATGCATGACAGAATCGGTGAGCGCCGCAAAGATCCGGTCCTGGGTCGCAGAATCCTCTATCATTCTAGTTGGCACTTCCACATGCATCGAAAGGCGGTCCACCAAGCGACAGGTTAACCCTTAGGAGGAGATCGCGGCCAGTCCTTGATCTTGGTCAACGCCTGTCCCGGCTGGCGGAGTTCCCCGGGCTTGACGAGGATCAAGCGTCCCGACGAAGCCGAGCCTAATCCAGCAGTCCAAGGAGAATCCCGATGCCCATCAAGGACGTCTTTCTGCCGCTTGTCGGCCAGCCGCGCGAGCCGGCCCTTGCTGCGATCGAGAAATGCGTTGCCGTTGCCGCCGACCTCGGCGCCAGGATCACCGCGCTGGGACTCGAAGAGGATGTTTTCGTGCGGCCGAAGGTGATGCTCCCAGACGATTCCGATGCGGCCGAGGCAAAAGGGTTGCTCGAGGCCGGCGACATGCAGCAGCTCCTGAATGCGTTCAGCCATGCGACGTCCCGCGCCAACATTCGCGCTCACAGCCGATCGGCCAAGGTGCCGGCCGACCAGATCGCGTCAATCCTGGCCGAGCACGGGCGTTTCAGCGATCTCACGCTGGTCCCCGTGAAGCCGCACGACAGCCGGACGGAGCACATCATCGAGACGCTCCTGTTCGAATCCGGGCGGCCAGTGCTGCTCTGCCCGGAGCAGCATGTGGACGAATTGCGACCGGAATTCGAGAACGTTATGATCGCATGGGATCACTCCGCGCGTGCGGCGCGAGCGGCCGGTGACGCGCTGCCTATCCTTCAGGCAGCTACCTCGGTCCGCGTGGTGACCGTGGCGGACGACAAGTCCGACCGGATCGTGCAATCCGGCACGGCTTTGGTCGATCACTTAAGGGAGCACGGGATCTACGCCTCGTTCGAAACCACGACGGGCAGCGGCAGTTCGATCGGCAAGGTGCTGGGAAGCTGGGCGAATTCCCATGCCATCGATGCGATCGTGATGGGTGCCTACCATCATTCGCGCCTGAACGAGATCGTTTGGGGCGGTGTGACAAAGACCGTCATTGGCGAGCCACCGTGCTGGGTTATGATCTCGCACTAGGCGGGTAGCCAGTTCATCGGCCTGATCGTCAACCATCGGAACCGCCACCGACCGGGCGCATTTGCTTTCATGTCAACTTATCGTCTGAAGAACCTGCTGTCGCCGCGTTCCGTTGCGCTCGTCGGTGCGAGCGCCCGCCCGGTCTCCGTTGGACGCGCCATTCTGGAGAACATTCGGAAGGCTGAATTCACGGGGCAGTTCGGCCTCGTCAATTCGCGCCATGCCGAGATCGGCGGCGTCGCGGCGGTGGACAGCCTCGACAAACTGTCATTCGTGCCCGAACTCGTGGTCATCACCGCGCCGGCGCGCGCGGTTCCCGACATTATCGATCAAGCCGGCCGTCGCGGCTCGGCGGGCGCGCTGATCGTCTCGGCCGGGCTCGGTCACGGACCGGGGTCCCCGCACGAGGCCGCCATCGCGGCGGCACGCAAATTCGGCATGCGGCTGATCGGGCCGAACTGCCTCGGCATCATGATGCCTGGCGTGAGCCTCAATGCGAGTTTTGCCGCGCACATGCCGGGGGCGGGAAATCTCGCGCTGATTTCGCAATCGGGTGCCATCGCGGCCGGCATGGTCGATTGGGCCGCGCAGCGCGGCGTTGGCTTCTCCGGCATCATCTCGATCGGCAATCAGATTGACGTCGATATTGCCGATCTGCTCGACTATTTCGCGATGGATCACAAGACTCGTGCGATCCTGCTCTATATCGAGGCCATCAAGGACGCGCGGAAGTTCATGTCGGCAGCGCGCGCCGCGGCGCGCGTGAAGCCGGTCGTCGTGGTCAAATCCGGCCGCATGGCGCAGGGCGCGAGGGCGGCAGCCACCCACACCGGTGCGCTCGCGGGCGCCGACGCCGTCTATGACGCGGCGTTCCGCCGCGCGGGCGTCCTGCGGGTCTCCGATCTGCGCGAGCTGTTCGATTGCGCCGAGACGCTCGGCCGCGTCGAATCCCCGGCCGGAAAGCGCCTCGCTATCCTGACCAATGGCGGCGGGATCGGCGTCCTCGCCATTGACCGATTGGTCGAGCTCGGCGGCATTCCGGCGGGCATCTCGGCGGAGGCCCGCAAGAAGCTCGATGATGCGCTGCCGCCGACCTGGTCCGGCGCTAATCCCGTCGACATCGTGGGCGACGCCGATGCGTCGCGCTATGCGGCGGCGCTGGAGGTGCTGCTCGCCGATTCCGGCAATGACGCTGTCCTGGTCCTCAATGTGCAGACCGCGATCGCCTCGGCTGCCGATATCGCAACGATGGTGACCGAACGCGCCAAGGCATATCGCCAGAGGCACCGCAGTTGGGCCAAGCCCGTGCTCGCCTCGTGGATCGGAGCAGACCAGAACATCATCGAAACATTGTCTGGCGCCGGCATTCCGAACTACCCGACTGAAGACGACGCGGTACGCGGCTTCATGTACCTCGTGAGGCATCGCGAAGTCGTGGAGGAGCTGAGCCAGGTTCCTCCGGCGATGCCCGATACGTTCGTGCCTGACGCCCAGGCTGCCAGGCAGATTGTTACGTCTGCGATCGCTGACGGTCGCGAATGGCTCGAACCCGTCGAGATCAAGCTTCTGCTGGAGGCTTATGACATCGCAATGGTTCCGACCTATGCCGCCACTGATGTCGAGCAGGCGGTAGCCTACGCGAAAGAAATCTTCGCGCAAGGCGCCACCGTCGTGCTGAAAATCATGTCGCGCGACATCGTCCACAAATCCGATGTTGGCGGCGTCGTGCTCAATCTGACCGTGCCCGAGGCGGTGCGCACCGCTGCCACCGACATTATCGCTCGGGCAAGGAAGCTGCTTCCCGAAGCTCGCATCGAGGGCGTCATCGTGCAGGCGATGGTCGTCAAGGCGAAGGCGCGTGAGCTGATCCTGGGCCTCGCCGACGATCCCACCTTCGGCACCGTCGTTGTCTTCGGCCGCGGCGGGATCGCGGTCGAGATCATCAACGACAGGGCGCTTGCGCTGCCGCCGCTCGATCTGCAACTGGCCCGCGACCTGATCGACCGCACGCGCGTGTCACGGCTGCTTCGCGCTTACCGGGACGTGCCGGCGGTGAAGCCCGACGCCGTCGCCATGGTCCTGGTCAAGCTGGCGCAGATGGCCGCCGACATTCCCGAGATCCGCGAATTCGACATCAATCCGCTGCTCGCGGATGAAACCGGCGTCACCGCGGTCGATGCCCGCGTCGCGGTCGGGCCGCTGCAACGGAAGTTTGCCGGCTCAGGTCCTGCCAACCTCGCCGTTCGGGCCTATCCGTCGCAATGGGAACGCCGCCTCGAGCTCAAGGACGGCTGGCGCATCTTCGTGCGGCCCTTGCGTCCCGAAGACGAACCGACCATCCACGAATTCCTGCGTCACGTCACGGCGCACGACCTTCGCCTGCGTTTCTTCGCGCCGATGAAGGAGTTCACCCACGAGTTCATCGCGCGCCTGACTCAGCTCGACTATGCGCGCGCGATGGCATTTATCGCATTCGACGAGGCGACCGGCGAGATGGTGGGCGTGGTCCGGCTCCATTCGGACTCGATCTACGAGAGCGGCGAATACGCGATCCTGCTGCGGTCCGATCTCAAGGGCAGGGGGCTGGGCTGGGCGCTGATGCAACTGATCATCGACTACGCGAAGTCGGAAGGGCTCAAAGCGATCTCCGGTGATGTTCTCAGGGAGAACACCACGATGCTTGAGATGTGTCGCCAGCTCGGCTTCGAGGTGAGGCCGGATCCCGCCGAGCCCGATATTTGCGACGTCAGGCTGAAACTCTGAGCATCTCGGACGCCGCGTCCATTTTGCCTCCGGCGAGACGTGTTCTCCGAGGAGGACATCACAACCTCGTTCTACAATCTCCTCGAGGGCGTCATGCGGCTATACAAGCTGCTGCCCGACGGCCGGCGTCGAGGCTCTGGCCGCGGCCTGACCTTCTGTCCACAACGCTCTCGCAGGCCCTCGCGCGATCATCGTGATCTGGCGCGCCAAATCGCGATGCTCACCCCGGGCCAGCTCCGGGCGTTCGGCAGCGTCTCAACGCAATAAGAATTGCGTTACCTGCAACTCTGAATCTATCAAATGCATCGGCGCATCCTTCGGATGCCGACTTGGGGCCCCGACCGCCGCATTTTCGCGGCATTTGTCTACAGATGCGCGCGTGCTTTCTGGTTGAAAAGCCTGATAACGTTGACTACGCAGGAACTTCAGTGCCTTGCAGTCTTAGGAGCCCCGCGGCGTGCCTCAGGACAAGACCGGCGACCCGCGACAGTCGGCGGGCAACAAACTATCGGTCCTGCGCAAGCACCCGATCTTCGCGGATCTGGAGCCGGACGCGCTTGATCAGCTCTGCCGCTACGCCAAGCACACCATGGTGAAGCGCGGTGCGACGATCGCCGCCAAGGGCGATCCCGGAAACAATTTGTTCGCGGTGATCGCCGGGACAGTGAAGATTTCCTCTTCGTCGCCTGATGGGCGGAATGCCATTCTCAACCTGATCGGTCCTGGAGAAATCTTTGGCGAGATCGCCGTGCTCGACGGCGCGCCAAGGTCGGCCGACGCGACCGCCAACACCAATTGCGAGCTCTACATCATCGACCGCCGGGACTTCCTGCCGTTCGTGAAGAGCCAGCCGGCGCTGGCGATGAAATTCATCGAGCTGCTCTGCGCGCGCTTGCGCTGGACCAGCCAGCAAGTCGAGCAGGTGATCCTGCAAGATCTACCGGGTCGGCTCGCGAGCGCGCTGCTCGGTCTCACTGAGGAGCGCAAGCTCGACTCCGGCAGCGGCACGCTCACCATCACGCAGCAGGAGATCAGCGAGATGGTGGGGATGACGCGCGAGAGCATCAACAAGCAATTGCGCGTCTGGGCAGGTCGCAACTGGGTTCGCCTCGAGCACGGCGCCATCGTCGTGCTCGACATTGATGCCTTGCGCGAACTCGCCGAGAGCGGCCTCGACGGTAACTAGCTGTCGATGATTGCGACTGCGCGAGTCCAGCCTGCGGAGGCACGCTCGATCTTCACCGGAAAGCATGACACCGTGAACCCGGTCGAGGGCAGCTGGTCGAGATTGTGCAGCTTCTCGAGATGGCAATAGCCGATGTGCCGTCCCGCCTTGTGGCCTTCCCAGATCAGGCCGGCATCTTTTGTTTCCGCATATTTCTTCGCGGTATAGACGAATGGCGCGTCCCAGCTCCATCCGTCGGTGCCGGTCAGCCGCACGCCGCGTTCGAGCAGATACATGGTGGCCTCATAGCCCATGCCACAACCCGAGTTGACGTAGTCGGCGCGGCCGAATTTGGCGCCGGCGCTGGTGTTGACGACGACGATCTCCAGCGGCGACAGCGTGTGCCCGATCCGCCTCAACTCCTTCTCGACGTCGTCGGCGCTCGCTACGTAACCGTCGGGCAAATGCCGGAAGTCGAGCTTCACGGCGGGCTGAAAGCACCATTCCAGCGGCACCTCGTCGATCGTCCATGACCGCTCGCCGCGATTCATGGTCGGATGGAAATGCCAGGGCGCATCGAGATGCGTGCCGTTATGGGTCGACAGCGAGACTTGCTCGACGGCCCAGCCCTGGCCGTCCGGCAGGTCTTGCGCCTTGAGGCCGTCGAAGAACTGCAGCATGCGCGGCAGGCCTTGCTGGTGATCGATATACTGGATCGTCGGGTGATTGCCCGGGGGATCGGCCGTCACGTCGTTTCTGAGCGGCACGGAGATGTCGATCAGCTTCCGCGGCATGGGTGTTCCTCGGGACGGTCCGTTTTGTTTCGAAGCATCTTGGAGGGGCCGCACCGGGGGCGTCAAGCGACGCGCGTGAACGTTTCCCGCGGCAGGCGGCCAGATGGTTTCGGAAAAAGCTGACTATTCCCAGATTGCCTCTCCGAACCCGCTTGATCCATCGATGCAACTCTAGCATTGATCGATGCCGGATTTGGCTTGGACTCAGAATGCCGCCCGCCCTACGGACGACAATGGCGCTTGACTTCACACCTGAAGTGGAGCGACCCAAGGCGGCCCACAGCATCTGCCCAACGATATAATCACCTCAGGAGGAAGCCCAGATGAAGACACTCACCGGCATCATTGCAGCCGCTCTGCTTGCGGTCTCAGCCCCCTTGGCGACCGCACGCGATTTCCGTTCCGCCGACATCCATCCCGCTGATTATCCGACCGTCGAGGCCGTCAAGTTCATGGGCAAGCAGCTCGCGACGGCGAGCGGCGGCAAGCTTGGTGTGAAGGTGTTTCCCAACGGAGCCCTGGGCTCCGAGAAGGACACCATCGAGCAGCTCAAGATCGGCGCACTCGACATGATGCGGATCAACGCATCGCCCTTGAACAACTTCGTGCCGGAAACGATCGCGTTGTGCCTGCCCTTCATCTTCCGGGACACGCAGCACATGCGCACGGTCCTTGACGGGCCCATCGGCGACGAGATCCTGGCGGCTATGGCGCCCGCAGGCCTGATCGGCCTCGCCTATTATGACAGCGGCGCCCGGTCCATCTACACCGTCAAGGCACCGATCAAGTCGCTCGCCGACCTCAAGGGACTGAAGATTCGCGTCCAGCAATCCGACCTGTGGGTCGGCATGATCCAGAGCCTCGGGGCCAACCCGACGCCGATGCCGTATGGCGAGGTTTACACCGCGCTCAAGACGGGTCTGGTGGACGCTGCCGAGAACAACTGGCCCTCTTACGAATCCTCGCGCCATTTCGAGGCCGCCAAGTTCTACAACGTCACCGAGCACTCCCTGGCGCCCGAAGTTCTCGTGATGTCCAAGACGGTCTGGGACACGCTGAGCAAGGAAGATCAGGCGATGGTCCGCAAGGCGGCCAAGGAATCGGTGCCCGTCATGCGCAAGCTCTGGGACGAGCGTGAGCAGGCGTCCCGCAAGACGGTCGAGGCGGCCGGCGTTCAGGTCGTGACGATCGCCAACAAGGCGGAATTCGTCGATGCGATGAAGCCGGTGTACGACAAGTTCGCCGGCGACGAGAAGCTGAAGGGCCTCGTCAAGCGGATCCAGGACACGAAGTAAGACCATAGCGTCGGTCCGGCGTCGCCGCATGGCGACACCGGGCCCCGCAAGGAGAGCTGATGACAGACCCTCACGTCGCAAGCCACGAGCAGGAAGTCGCCGGACGACCGTCGACCGGCTTGCTGTCGCGGATCAACGCCGTCGTCGCTCGGCTGGGCATGTATGTGTCTGTGACCGGACTGCTCGTTATCGTCACCATCGTGTTCTACCAGGTGTTCGGACGTTACGTGCTGAATTCCAGCCCGACCTGGACGGAGAACCTCGCGCTGGTTCTGATCCTGTATGTCACGCTGATCGGCGCCGCTGTCGGCGTACGCGATGCCGGACACATCGGAATGGACAGCTTGCTGGTGATGCTTCCTGATCAAGTGCGTGAGAAGATCGAACTCGTGATCCACGTCCTGGTGGCCGTGTTCGGCATTGCGATGGCCTACAACGGCTGGATCCTCGGGGCGTCGGTCGGAACGGTGAAGATCCCCAATCTCGGCCTGCCGGAGGTCATCCGCTACGTGCCGCTGATCGCCTCCGGCGTTTTGATCGTTTCCTTTTCAATCGAGCACATCATTGCTCTCCTGCGCGGCGAAGAGGTCGTCCCCTCATGGAATTGATCATTCTCGGCGCCACTTTCTTCGGCTTTCTCGTCATCGGTGTACCCGTTGCCTTCGCGATCGGTCTCTCGGCGATTTGCACCATCCTCTACGAAGGCCTGCCGGTCGCCGTCATCTTCCAGCAGATGATGTCGGGGATGAACATCTTCTCCTTCCTCGCCATCCCGTTCTTCGTCTTCAGCGGTGAGCTGATGCTGCATGGCGGCGTCGCCGACAAAATCGTGCAGCTCGCCAAGAATCTCGTCGGGCACATCCGCGGCGGGCTCGGCATGTCGAACGTGGTCGCCTGCACGCTGTTCGGCGGCGTCTCCGGTTCGCCCGTGGCCGACGTGTCGGCAATGGGGGCCGTGATGATCCCCATGATGAAAAAGGAAGGCTTCGACACCGACTACGCCGTCAACGTCACCACCCATGCCTCGCTGGTCGGAGCGCTGATGCCGACCAGTCACAACATGATCATCTATGCGCTCGCCGCCGGCGGCAAGGTATCGATCGGCGCGCTGATCGCCGCCGGCCTGCTGCCGGCGCTCGTGCTGATGGTGTGCATGCTGGCCGCCGCTTACGGGGTCGCGGTGAAGCGAGGCTATCCGGCCGGCAAGTTCCCGGGCTGGCCAGCGGTTTTTCGCTCGTTTGCGGCCGCTCTGCCTGGCCTTCTGATTGTCGGCATCATCCTCTCAGGCATCCTGTCGGGCGTGTTCACGGCAACCGAATCCGCGGCCGTCGCGGTCACCTACACGATCCTGCTGACGTTCTTCATCTATCGTACCATGACCTTGCCGAACTTCCTGCGCGCCGCGGCCAAGGCGGTGAAGACGACGGGCGTGGTGCTGCTGCTGATCGGCGTCTCCACCATGTTCCAGTATCTGATGGGACTATACGAGGTGGCCGACTTCGCCGGCGACATGATGAGCAAGGTCTCGACGCAGCCCTGGGTCATCTTCCTGCTCATCAACGTCATCCTGTTCGTGCTCGGCACGTTCATGGACATGGCCGCGACCATCCTGATCTGCACGCCGATCTTCCTGCCGATCGCGATGAAGGCGGGCATGGATCCGGTGCAGTTCGGCATGCTGATGCTGATCAACTGCGCGCTGGGGCTGAACACCCCGCCGGTCGGAACGACGCAGTTCGTAGGCTGCGCCATCGGCGGCATCTCGGTGGGCGCGGTGATGCGCACCATCCTGCCGTTCTACGCCGCCCTGATCGCAGCTCTGATGTTCGTGACCTACGTCCCCGCCTTCTCGCTGTGGCTACCCCGCCTGCTGATGGGCTACAAGGGATAGCAGCAACACAGGAGAATCTATCCGTGACTGACTATCGCAAGCTCTTCGATCTCACCGGCAAAACGGCCGTGGTGCTCGGCGCCGCATCGGGCATCGGCAAATCGTCAGCCGAGGCGCTGGCCGGGCTCGGCGCCCGTGTCGTCTGCGCCGATCGCGCGCTTGATGCCGCCGAAGCGACCGCCGCCGGCATTCGCGACAAGGGCGGCTGGGCCGAGGCGGCTGCGTGTGACGCCGCGAGCGCTGCGGACGTCAATGCGCTGGCCAAAACCGTGATGCAGAAATTTCCGCGGCTCGATATCGCGGTGACCACGCCTGGGCTCAACATTCGCAAGACCATCCTCGACTATACCGAGGAGGATCTCGACCGCGTCCTCAACCTCAACATCAAAGGCACGGTCTGGTTCTTCCAGGCGTTCGGCCGCATCATGGTCGAGCAGAAGGGCGGCAGCATCATTGCCTGCTCCTCGGTGCGTGCGGTGACCATCGAGCCGGGCCTGGGCGTCTACGGCTCGACCAAGGCGGCCATCGGCCTGCTGGTGAAGGGGTTTGCTTCCGAGGTCGGACGCTCCGGCGTGCGCGTCAATGCGATCGCGCCGAGCATCGCCGAGACCGCGCTGACCGGCCCGTTCAAGCAGCGTCCAGACATCTACAATCTTTACGCCGGCCACACCGTGTTCAACCGCTGGAGCAGCGCCGACGAGGTCGCGACCGCCGTCGCCTATCTCGCCTCGGACGCCGCAAGCTATGTCAGCGGCAGCACGCTGTTCGTCGACGGCGGCTGGACCGCGGTGGACGGGCCGCCGACCGGCCTCACCCAGCTGCACAAATAGGGCGGTTGTCTAGCCGGTGAAGCCTGCACGCTGGCGCAGTTCCTTGTGATCTGCGCCGGTCAGCAGCGCGATCAGCGCGGCCGCTTCTTGCGGATGCGCGGCCCGCGTGGTCACGCCGGCCGTGTACATCGTCACGAGCTCGCAGCCCGGCGGCAGCGCCCCTGATAGCGCGATGCCGTCGGTCGCGATGATCTCGGTCGCCTGGGTGCAGCCGATCGGACGCGTCGCGGTCGATGACGCAAGCTCCCGCATCGCGGCCGCGCCATTGGGAAAAATCTTGAGGCGCGAAGCAACCTCGTAGGCGATGCCGAGCTGATCCAGGACTTTTGCGACGTGCTGTCCCGCTGTCGAGGCTTTGATATCCGGGACGAAAATCGCGTCGGCGCTGCGCAGCACCTCGCGCAAATCGGTCTCGGTCTTCACCGTTACCTTGGGATCGCGGCTGCGGACCGCCAGCGCGGTCTCGACCCGGCCGACATCTGCGATGGAGGAGGGGGTGACGAGATTCCCCTCCGCGAGCTTTGCAAGCAGCGCCTGCGTCAGGATGACGAGATCGGCCGCCGTCCCCGCGCGCAGCTTGTCGGCCATGACGCCGACCGCGCCGAACTCGCCGTCGATACCGAGGCCGGTCTGCGCCTTGAAGGGCTCGCTGAGGCCGCGTACCAGGCCTTGCGCCGCACCTCCGCTCAAAATGTTCAGTGACGTCACGATGCGAGCTCCATGGCTGTGATGATCTTGGCGCGCGTGATCGGCAGGTCGCGCACGCGCACGCCGAGGCAATCGTAGACCGCATTCGCGATCGCCGCGGTCACCGGGCCGTGGGCGGCCTCGCCGGCGCCGACCGGCTCGATCTCCGGCCGCTGGATGATCTCGACATCCACCGCCGGCACCTCGCTGAAGGTCAGGATCGGATAGTCGGTCCAGGACGTCGATGTGATCCGCATCCGGTCGAAGCGGACACGTTCCTTCAACACCCAGCTTGTCGCCTGGATCGCGCCACCCTCGATCTGGTTGATGACACCGTCCGGATTGACGGCCTCGCCGACATCGACCGCAAGCGTCAGCCGCTTGACGCGGACATCATCAGTGCTTTCGATCTCGGCAATCGCGGCGCAATAGGCCCCTGTGTTCTTGTAGCGGGCGAAGCCGACGCCGTGGCCCGTGCCGGACTCTTTCTGCGGTTTCCACTGCGCGCGTCGTGCCGTGGCGCGGATGACGTCCTTCGCCCGCTCGTCGCGCAGATGACGCAAGCGGAACGCGATCGGATCCTCGCCGCGCAGGGCGGCGATCTCGTCGAGCAAGGACTCGATGGCGAACACATTGCCCTGTCCGCCGAGTGTCCGCAGCGCCGAGGTCCGCACCGGCATGGTCAGCAGCCGGTGGCTCGTCACCGTCCAGGCTGGGAGGTCGTAGAGCGGAATGGAGTTCCGATCGCCGCCGCCGCCGTTGGCAGCGGGCGGGTTGGTCGAGATCATGTGCGGGTAGGGGTTCGCAATCTCGGTCGCGGCAAGCAGCGCGGGCTGTGCCGCGCGCCCCGGTCGCGCCGCGTGGCCGTTGCTCCAGATCGCATGACGCCAACCGACGATCTCGTTGTCCGCGTCGAGATCAGCCTCGACCTCGATCGCCATCGCTGCGCCAAACGGCGCCTGGGCCATCTCGTCGTGGCGCGACCACTGCACCCGCACCGGACGGCCGCCTGCCGCTTTCGCCAGCAGCACGGCATCGAGCGCGACGTCGTCGGCGGCATTGTGCCCGTAGCAGCCCGCACCCTCCATGTGCTCGACCACGATGTTTTCGGCCAACAGCTTGAGCACGATCGCGAGATCGGCGCGCAGCAGGTAAACACCCTGGCTGTGCGTCCAAACGTGGACACGATCGTCGCCGGCCCATTGTGCCATGGCGCAGGAAGGCGCGATCGAGGCATGCGCGATGTAGGGGCGGGTGTATTGCCGGCGGAGAGTCCGAATGGGCTTGCCTGTCGTTGCCGCCATCCTGGTGTCGATGACATCAGTCTCGACCGGCTGGCTCTTCAGGAAGCCCGCCAGATCATTTTCATCGGGCAACGGTTCGCCGGCTGACCATGTCGCGCCCTTGCGCAAGGCTTTCAGCGCGGTTTCCGCCGCTGCCTCGCTGTCCGCAACCACGCCGGCAAAGCCGCCGTCGCGGACGATCGCGACGAGGCCGGAAACGGCGCGCGCGGCCGCTTCGTCCAGTGCGATCAGCTTGGCGCCCGAGACGTGCGGCCGCAACACGCGTCCGTGCACCAGGTCCGGCAGCGCATGGTCATGGATGAAGCGCGGCCGTGCGAACACCTTGTCGGGAATATCGACGCGCTGGACCGAATGTCCGGCGATAGCGCGTTTGGCGAAGTTCTTCGTTGTCGCGCCCGCATTGGCGTCGTGGTCGAGCGAGACGTCGCCGGCAAGCTCCCAATAGCTGGTCCTGACATTGCCGGGGCCCGAGATCGTGCCGTCATCGATCTCGAGCAGCGACGCATCGACGCCGAGACGTTCCGATGCCGCGACGAGGAAGCGCTGGCGCACCTCGGCGCAGGCGTGGCGCAGCGCGCGGCCGGACTGCTGGATTGAGAGGCTGCCCGAGGTGACGCCCTCGTTCGGGCTGGTCGCTGTGGAGGCACGGATCATCTCGATCCTGATGATATCGACGTCGAGCTCGTCGGCGGCGATCTGCGCCAGCGCCGTGACGATGCCCTGACCGATCTCGACCTTGCCGGGCGAGATCGCGATACGGCCTTCGCCGATGAGCCTCACCCAGGAGGACAGCTTTGGATTGGCCGCAAGGCTGACCGGCAGTGTCGGGGCAGGGGACGCCGTACTCATGATGCCGCCATCTGCGACGCCGCCCGCAGTACGGCGCGGACCATCCGGTTGTGCGATCCGCAGCGGCACAGATTGTGATCCAGCGCCGCTTTGACCTCCGCCTCGGTCGGCGACGGATTGCGCTTCAGCAACGCCGCCGCGCTGATCAGGATCCCGGAGACGCAATAGCCGCATTGCATCGCCTGTTCGGCGATAAAGGCACGTTGCAGCGGGTGCGGTTGCTCTGCCGTGCCGAGGCCCTCGACCGTGACGATGTCCTTGTCCGCGACCGACCACATCGGCAAGTCGCAGGAGGCCATCGCGCGGTCGCCGACCATGACATAGCAGGCGCCGCACTCGCCCGCTCCGCAACCGAAATGCGGACTGGTGACGCCGAGCGGGCCGCGCAGCACATCGAGTAGCGTCCGATCGGGAGCGGCATCCACGGACGTGGCCGCGCCGTTGAGCTGGAATTGAATGGTAGGCATTGTCGCTCTACAGCCTCAGGACTTGTCGAACTTCTTGACGACGTCGGCCCATTTTTCGATGTCGCCGCGCAGGAATTTCTCAAATTGGTCCGGCGTCATCGACATGGGTACGGCACCCTGCTCGGTCCAGAGCTTTATGATGTCGGGGCGCTTCACCATCGCGTTCACGGCGGCATTGAGTTTGTCGATGACAGGTTTCGGCGTGCCGGCCGGCGCCATCAGGCCGAGCCAGATCGTGGCTTCATAACCTGCCACGCCTGCCTCGATCGCCGTCGGTACGTTTGGCAGCACCGCTGAGCGCTGCTTGCCAGTGGTCGCGAGCGCGCGGACCTGGTTCTCGCCGATATTAGGCGCCATCGCCGGCACTGCGTCGATCATCATCTGCACCTGCCCGCCGATCACGCCGCTGCGCGCCTCGCCGCTGTTGCGGTAGGGGACGTGCACGAGGTCGATGCCGGCCATGGCTTTGAACAGCTCCCCGGCCATGTGATAGGGCGTGCCCTGGCCGGAGGACGCGTAGTTCAACTTGCCCGGCTGCGACTTGGCGAGCGCGACGAACTCCAGCAGTGTCTTCGCTGCGACTTGCGGGTTCACCACGATGACGAGATCGGAATAGTTCACCGGCGTGATCGGCGCGAGGTCACGCATCAGCTCGTATTTGCGTTTATCCGGCGTCAGCAGGGATTCGTTTGCGGTCTGGGTGTTGGACATCATCAACAGCGTGTAGCCGTCGGCCGGCGACTTCGCCGCTTCGACCGTGCCGATGACGCCGCCCGCGCCGGTTCGGTTCTCGATCACGAAGGGCTGGCCGAAACTCTCCTGGAGCGCATTGCCGATCAGCCGGGCCGCGACATCGGCCGGCCCGCCGGCGCCGAAGGGCACGACGATCCGGACCGCGTGGTTGGGATAGTCTTGTGCCAGGGACGGGGCTGCGGAGAATGCGCTGAGCAGGCCGGCGGCCAGCGCCAGCATAAATTGTCGGGCCGTCACACCCACCTCCCTGATATCGTTCTTGTTGGCCGGCACTGTAGCGGCAGGGGAGGCGGACTGTCGACGCCTCACAAAGCCGACGGTGCCTGGAATATCGGGCGGTTTGCGGTGTGGCGGTGCCGCTCTTCGCGGTTGCGGCAGGAACCGGCAGCGCAGGCGGCCTGAGCAAATCGCATGGGCATTGCCGGATAAATACGCTCGGCTGACAGGTATTTTGGTGTTACCAAATTGGACATGAACCAGCACGCCAAGATCGAAATCCGCCATTCCACCTGCCCGCATGATTGCCCGTCGGCCTGTGCCCTCGACATCGAAGTCGTCGAGGGACGCAGCATCGGCCGCGTCCGCGGTTCCAAAAAGCAGACCTATACGGCCGGCGTGGTCTGCGCCAAGGTTGCCCGTTATGCCGAGCGCATCCATCACCCCGAGCGGCTGATGTATCCAATGCGCCGCACCGGGCCGAAGGGTTCCGGTCAATTTGCGCGGATCAGCTGGGACGAGGCGCTCGACGAAATCGGGCATCGCTTCAACCAGGCCGAGCGCGAGTTCGGCGCAGAATCGATCTGGCCCTATTATTACGCCGGCACGATGGGGCTGGTGATGCGCGACGGCCTCAATCGTCTCACGCATGTGAAGAAATATTCGCGCTTCTATCAGACCATCTGCGCCAATGTCGGGCGTATCGGGTTCGCGATCGGCACTGGCAAGATCGCCGGCGTCGATCCGCGCGAGATGGCACTCTCCGACCTCGTCGTGATCTGGGGCACCAATCCCGTCAACACGCAGGTCAACGTGATGACGCACGCGGCACGTGCGCGGAAGGAGCGCGGCGCCAAGATCGCGGCGGTCGACATCTACGACAATGAGACCATGAAGCAGGCCGACATCAAGATCATCCTGCGGCCCGGCACCGATGGTGCCTTCGCCTGCGGCGTGATGCATGTCCTGTTCCGCGACGGCTATGCCGACCGCGCCTATATGGACAAGTACACCGATTGCCCTGACGAGCTCGAGGCGCATCTGAAGACGCGCACGCCGGAATGGGCGTCCGCGATCTCGGGCGTGCCGGTGGCGGAGATCGAGGCCTTTGCCAAATTGGTCGGCGAAACCAAGCGCACCTTCTTCCGGCTTGGCTACGGCTTCACCCGCTCGCGCAACGGCGCGGCGCAGATGCATGCCGCGAACTGCATTCCCGCGGTGACCGGCGCCTGGCAATATGAAGGCGGCGGCGCCTTCTTCAACAATTACGCGCTGTGGCACTTCAACGAATCCATCATCGAAGGCCATGACGCCATCGACCAGACTATCCGAGCGCTCGACCAGTCGCAGATCGGCCGCATTCTCACCGGCGATTCCAAGGCCCTGCACAGCAAGGGGCCGGTCAAGGCGCTGCTGATCCAGAACACCAATCCGATGACGGTGGCGCCGGAGCAGGCGCTGGTTCGGCAGGGTTTTGCGCGCGAGGATTTGTTCGTCGCGGTGCACGAGCAGTTCATGACCGAGACGGCCGAGATGGCCGACATCGTGCTGCCGGCGACGATGTTCATGGAGCACGACGATCTCTATTACGGCGGCGGCCACCAGCACATCTCGGTCGGGCCGAAGCTGATCAATCCGCCCGGCGAATGCCGCTCCAACCATGAGGTCCTGCAGGCGCTGGCGCCGCGGCTCGGCGCCAGGCATCCCGGCTTCGAGCTGACGCCGCGCGAATTGATCGACGCGACGCTGAAGCTCAGCGACCACGGCGACATTGCCGGCCTTGAAGCCGATCTCTGGCGTGACCTGCAACCGGACTTCCGCACCTCGCATTATCTCGACGGCTTCGCCCATGCCGACAGGAAATTCCACTTCAAAGCCGATTGGGCGCATCCGCCGTTCGGCCAGACGATGGGGGACTTCGACAAGATGCCGTCGCTGCCGGACCATTGGGCGGTGATCGAGCACTCCGATCAGGCCCATCCGTTCCGGCTTGCCACCAGCCCGTCGCGCAGCTTCCTCAACACCACCTTCAACGAGACGCCGTCCTCGCAGGCGCGCGAGGGCAAAGCGAGCGTGATGATCCATCCCCTGGATGCGGCCGCGCTCGACATCGCCGACGGCGACGCCGTGACGCTCGGCAACACCCGCGGCGAGACCACGCTGATTGCCATTCTGTTCGAGGGCGTGCGCCGTGGTGTGCTGATCGCGGAGTCGGTTCATCCCAACAAGAACCATATCGGTAACCGCGGCATCAACATGTTGACGGGCGCGGACACCATCGCGCCGATCGGCGGAGCCGCTTTCCACGACAACAAGGTCTGGATCAGGAAAGCGGTCGCGGCCTGAGCGCTCGCGCTTCGTTCGCCTTTCAAGTTTGTGTCGAGGCGCTAAAGCGGCGGCTCGCCGCAGATTGCCCTTGCACCTTCCGCCCGTGCTGCCGCAAATGGCTGCAAAACGGGAACTAAGGAAGCGAGTGCGCCATGTCCGACACCACAGCCGTGATCACTGAGAAGCGCGGGCAGGCGCTCTGGATCACCATCAACCGGCCCGAGAAACGCAATGCACTGAATGGCGAGGTCATCGCCGGCATCGCACGCGGCTATCGCGACGCGCATGACGACAAGGATGTCCGCATCATCGTGCTGACGGGTGCGGGCGAGAAGGCGTTCTGCGCCGGCGCGGATTTGCAGAACTCCGGCGCGGCTTTCGCGATGGATCATTCCAAACCAAATGTCGACTATGCCGATCTGCTGCGTTTGTCGCAGAACGCGACCAAGCCGGCGATCACGCGCGTCGGCGGCGTCTGCATGGCCGGCGGCATGGGCCTGCTCTGCATGACCGACATGGCGGTCGGCGCCGATCACGTCATCTTCGGCCTGCCGGAGGTGAAGGTCGGCGTGTTTCCGATGCAGGTGTTGAGCCTGTTGCAGTCGATCGCGCCGCCTCGGCTCGTCAACGAATGGGCGCTGACCGGCGAGCCGTTCGACGCGAAAGCGGCGCAAGGAGCCGGCCTGCTCAATTATGTCGTGCCCACGGCCGAGCTGGACGCCAAGGTCGACTGGCTGATCGGCCGCATCGTCGACAAATCCCCGACCGCGATCCGCCGCGGCAAATACGCCATGCGCGCGATCTCCTCGATGTCGTTCGACGAGAGCATCGCCTACACCGAAAGCCAGATCGCGCTGCTCGCCATGACCGAGGACGCCAAGGAAGGGCTGAAAGCGTTCGGCGAAAAGCGCAAGCCGATTTGGACGGGGCGGTGAGGGCGCACCGCTCTCGTGTCCCGGACGCGCTGCAACGCTCTTGCGTTGCTGCGCAGAGCCGGGACCCAGAAGGCAGTTCGGTACAGCGCGGCGGGATAGGCCCCGGCTCTGCAGCGCACCGCTGAAGAAGCGCTGCGCTGCGTCCGGGGCACGAGAGCGACTTCCACCAGCTTAGATTCGATTGTCAAACAGCAAACACGCCTTCGCCTTCTCGCGGCGTATTCCGCCCGAGGTTTGCTCTCCGTTTTCACGCCCTTTCCGGAGAAAGGGCGCAGGGAAGGCCGGGTGCCGGCTGGCACCCCGCATAACTCCCGTGCGAGAACGTTGCACACGCAATGCACAGGAGAGAAACAGGGCAGCCTGACATCCGGCCTTCCCTGCGCAGTGGTTTGACGGCTTATGCGCGCTCTCCCCGGAGACGAATTCCTGCTTGCCTCCGTCACCTTGCGAAAATCACGGACATCCTCCCGGTTGAGGCGATGCCGCATTCGCAAAGGCTTGACCGTAGCAACGACGGCCAGGACCACGCGGTTTTGCCGTACGCATTCGGCGCCGTCCGTCGTGCGCGGTCCGCGATGTGCTCACGGGGTTCATCCCGCCCTGCACACTACGTTCCGCATCGGCGCCGCTCGCGTCCACCGCAGCCCGATCCGCGGTTCGTGACGACGTACGACCGCCCCTTTCGCCGGATCAAGATGTGGCGGAGAATGCGATAAAACAGAAATTCTGTAAAGGCGAATATTTTGGCGAACGATGGTTGACCGAGGGCTAGCGTGTTTTGCCCGTCGGGTGGCGCAAAGTGTTGTGGCCGCGTAGGGCGTAACCCACCTCTTTAGTCTCCGCGGTGACAGAAGTGGTGGGTTACGTCAGCGACTGCGCTTCGCGCAGCCGCCGTCTAACGAACCCACCCTACGGGATTCACCCCGCGTTGGCTTTCAACCCCGCGGCCTGGATGCCCGCCACGGCACACGCCTCGTCATTGTCCGACGTGTCGCCGGAGACGCCGACGGCGCCGAGCAGCGTCGCGCCGTCCATGATCAGCACGCCGCCGGGGACCGGGACCAGCGCGCCCTTGGCGATAGTGTTCACTGCGTCGATGAAATAGGCCTGCTCCTGCGCGCGCTGGAACAAAGCGCGCGAGCCCATGCCCAATGCGAGCGCGCCATAGGCCTTGCCGTGCGCGATCTCCGCGCGCATCAGGCTGGTGCCGTCCTGCGCCGCGGCGATCTTGAGCACGCCGCGGGCGTCGAGGATGGTGACGACGAGCGGCTTCAGCTTCAGCTCGGTGGATTTCGCGAAGGCGGCCTCGAGGATCTTGCGAGCGGTGTCGAGGGTGAGGTCAGCCATGGCTGGTTTCCTTTGCAAGGGGAGTGGTTGTGGATTGGGTTTTGGCACGATCAAGGCTCATCGCCAGCACACGC
The DNA here is from genome assembly GCF_040547985.1 of Bradyrhizobium sp. LB14.3. NCBI lineage: Bacteria > Pseudomonadati > Pseudomonadota > Alphaproteobacteria > Hyphomicrobiales > Nitrobacteraceae > Bradyrhizobium > Bradyrhizobium sp. LB14.3. Next base: position 14,337 of record NZ_JBEPQT010000016.1, on the reverse strand, counting down.
GCGACGTGAAGCGCCTCGCGCTGGGCGCCGTCGCGGATCTGGTGCCGGCAGGAGGTGCCATCGGCAACGACCAGCGTCGCCTGATCCGCGCGGCGCACGGCAGGCAGCAGCGACAGCTCGGCCATCTCGATCGAGGCGTCGTAGGTGTCCGCGCCATAACCGAACGCGCCGGCCATGCCGCAGCAGCTCGACTCGATGATCTCAACCGCAAGGCCGGGGACGAGGCGCAGCACCTGCTCGACCGGCTTGAAGGCGCCAAAGGATTTTTGATGGCAATGGCCGTGCACCACGGCCTTGTCGGCGACGGTGCCGAGCGGCAGTTGCAGCCGGCCGGCCTCGGCCTCGCGCACCAGGAATTCCTCGAAGGTCAGCGCATGGGCGCCGACCGCCTTGGCATCGTTGTCCTTGCGCAGCGAAGCCAGCTCGTCGCGCAGGGTCAGCAGGCAGCTTGGCTCGAGACCGACAATCGGCACGCCGCGCGCGGCGAAGGGCGCGAAGGCGGCGACGAGACGATCGAGCTCGACCTTGGCTTGGTCGACGAGACCGGCGGACAGGAAGGTGCGGCCGCAGCACAGCGGCCGGCCGCCGCTCGCGGGCTTCGGCAGGTGCACGCGATAGCCGCCGGCCGCGAGCACGCGCAGCGCGGCCTCGAGGTTTTCGCGCTCATAGATGCGATTGAAGGTGTCGGCGAACAGCACGACCTCGCGGCCGGTTTCAGGTCCCACGCTGTCCGCAGGCAGCACGAACACATCACTGCGGAAGGCGGGCAGGGCGCGTCGCGCGCTGATGCCGGCGAAGCGCTCGAACAGACTTCGCAGCAGCGGGCTGTGATTGCGCAAGTTGACGAGTGGCGCGAAGCGCGACGCGAGACCGGCATAGCGCGGCAGGTAGCCGACGAGCCGGTCGCGCAAGGTCAGGCCATGCGAAGCTGCGCGCGCGGCGAGCACCTCGATTTTCATCTTGGCCATGTCGACGCCGGTCGGGCATTCGTGGCGGCAGGCCTTGCAGGAGACGCAGAGCTTTAGCGTCTCCATCATCTCGTCCGACGACAAGGCGCCCTCGCCGAGCTGGCCGGAGATGGCGAGCCGCAAAGTGTTCGCACGCCCTCGCGTGACGTCCTTCTCGTTGCGCGTCGCGCGGTAGGACGGGCACATCACGCCGCCTTCGAGCTTGCGGCAGGCGCCGTTGTTGTTGCACATCTCGACCGCGCCCTGAAAACCGCCGCCGGCCCCGGGATAAGCGGACCAGTCGAGTTTTGTCTTGAGCTCGGCGACGCGATACTCAGGCTTGAAGCGGAATAGCGAACGATCGTCCATCTTCGGTGCGTCGACGATCTTGCCGGGGTTGAGCACGCCATCGGGATCGAAGCGCTGCTTCACCTCGCGGAAGTCGGCGACCAGGCGCTCGCCGAACATTGTTTCGTGGAATTCGGAGCGCACCAGGCCGTCGCCATGTTCGCCGGAATGCGAGCCCTTGTATTCGCGCACCAACTCGAAGGCCTCTTCGGCGATGGCGCGCATCGCCTTGACGTCCTTCTCGAGCTTCAAATTCAACACCGGCCGCACATGCAGGCAGCCCTCGGAGGCATGGGCGTACATCGTGCCGCTGGTGCCGTGCCTGGCAAACACCTCGCTCAGCCGCGCGGTGTAGTCGGCGAGATGCGGCAGCGGCACGGCGCAGTCCTCGACAAAGGAGACCGGCTTGCCCTCCTGCTTCATCGACATCATGACATTGAGGCCGGCGGCGCGGAAATCGGCGATGCCACTCTGCAGCGCAGGCTCGATGATTTCGACCACGCCGCCCCATTTGCGCTTGTCGTTATTCCAGCCGAAGCCGAGATCGCCCATCAGCTCGCCGAGCTGCTTCAGGCGTACGAGATTATCCGCCTGATCCTCCTCCGCGAATTCGACCACCAGCACCGCATCCGGATCGCCCTTGATGGCAGCAGAGATGATCGGCTGGAACATCGCGATGTCGCGGCCGAGCGCGAGCATGGTACGATCGACCAGCTCGACCGCGATCGGCTTCAGCTTGACCAGATGCTGGGCGGCGTCCATCGCCTCGTAAAAACTGCCGAAATGGCAGATGCCGAGCGCCTTGTTGCGGATCACCGGCCACAGCTTCAGCTCGACCTTGGTGGTGAAGGCGAGAGTGCCCTCGGAGCCCACGAGAAGATGCGCCATGTTGTTGCGCGCATTGCGCGGCACCAGCGCATCGAGATTGTAGCCGCCGACACGGCGCTGCACCTTCGGGAAGCGCGCCGCGATCTCCTCGGCCTCGCGGGCGCCGAGATCGAGCATGTCGCGGAACAGGGCGCGTGCGCTGTCGTTCGCATCGAGATCAGAGAGATCGCGCGCCACCTCGCCGTAACGGCTCAGTGTGCCGTCCGCGAGCGCGGCCTCCATCGACAGCGTGTTGTCGCGCATGGTGCCGTAGCGCAAGCTACGGCCGCCGCAGGAATTGTTGCCGGCCATGCCGCCGATGGTCGCGCGCGAGGCCGTGGAGACGTCGACCGGAAACCACAGACCGTGTTTTTTCAGCTGGCGGTTGAGGTCGTCGAGCACGATGCCCGGCTCGACCACGCAGGTGCGGGCCTCGACGTCGAGCGACAGGATTCGGGTCAGATGCTTCGAGAGATCGACCACAAGGCCGTCATTGACGGTCTGGCCGCATTGCGAGGTGCCGCCGCCGCGCGGCGTGACCTTGCGTCCGTCGTCCCGGGCGATTGCCAGCGCCCGCAAGGCCTCGTCCATGGTCTTGGGCACAACCACGCCCGCGGGCACGATCTGGTAGAACGAGGCATCGGTGGCGTAGCGGCCGCGGCTGAAACCGTCGAACAGGACGTCGCCGGTCATTTCCGCGCGCAGGCGCCGTTCGAGCGAGGAGGCGTTTGTCATCCCTGGTCCCGGACTGATCCAGCGAGGCCTACGGCCGGACTGGAGTATTCATTCTTGTTTCTGATCGATTACATTGTGAATGCAAATGAGCAAGCCCGGCTGCCCTTCACGGCGCGGCCGAAGCGCCCTCTTGGGACTCGGTCAGGTGCTCAATCGCGGCCGTCCGCTTGTTGCGCAGGTGCTGGAACAGGATGTCGCTGAGCTCGCTGCCGGCACGGCGGCGGAGCGCGTCGAGGATGGCCTCGTGCTCGCGCATCGCCTCCGCCCAGCGCTGGCGCTTGCGGGCAAAATTGGCGGAGTAGCGGACGCGGCGGATCCGGCCCGCAAAGTTGGCGTAGGCGGTCTTCAGCGTCTCGTTGCGCGCGGCAGTGACGATGCTTTCGTGGATGCGCTGGTTGATCTGGAAATAGCCGTGCATGTCGCGATGCAGATAGTGGCCATACATCTCGTAATGCAACTGCTCGATCGCGGCGATTTCCGCATCCGTGATGGCTTCGCAAGCGAGGCGCCCGGCCAGGCTCTCCAGCCCCGCCATGACGTCGAACAGCTCCTCGAGGTCGCGCTGGCTGAGCCGGCGGACCCGCGCGCCGCGGTTGGGGAGAAGCTCGATCAGCCCCTCGGCGGCGAGCACCTTTAAGGCCTCGCGCAACGGCGTGCGGGAGATGCCGAGCATCTCGCAGAGCTGCCGCTCGGGAACGCGGGCGCCTTCCGGAATGTTGCCCTCGACCACGTAGTCGCGCAGCCGCAGCAGGATCTCGCCGTGAAGCGAGGCCTCCTGGCGGTCGCCGCCATTTGCGGCGGACGGGGCAATCGGAACCCCTGTGTCGGGAATCGTGGATTTCATTTGCAGCACAATAGTTTGCTCGTTTGGTCGCGTCGATGTCCACAATCGAATACCAAATTTTGATTGAAAGTACAAAAAATGAATGCAAACTAGCTCGCAGGGCCGGCCAGAATCCGCCGACAGGGAGGTTTTCATGCATCAGGGACGCCATTTCCTTCAGATTCCCGGCCCGAGCCCGGTCCCCGAGCGCGTCCTGCGCGCCATGGACATGCCCGTCATCGACCACCGGAGCGCGGAATTCGGCGAGCTCGGCCGGGCCGTGCTCGAAGGCAGCCGGAAAATCTTCCAGACCGCCGGCCCGGTGGTGATCTTCCCCTCGTCGGGAACCGGTGCCTGGGAGGCCGCGATCGTCAACACGCTGTCGCCGGGCGACAAGGTGCTGATGGTCGAGACCGGCCATTTCGCCACCCTGTGGCGCCAAATGGCGGGACGGTTCGGCATCGAGGTCGATTTCGTTCCCGGCGACTGGCGCCGCGGCGCCGATCCGGCCGTGATCGAGGCAAGACTCACTGACGACACCGCCCACGCGATCAAGGCCGTGATGGTCGTGCACAACGAGACCTCGACCGGCGCGACCAGCCGCATCGCCGAGATCCGCGCCGCGATCGATCGTACAGGACATCCGGCGCTGCTGATGGTCGACACCATCTCCTCGCTCGGCTCGGTCGACTACCGCCACGACGAATGGAAGGTCGATGTCAGCGTCAGCTGCTCGCAGAAGGGTTTCATGCTGCCGCCCGGCCTCGGCTTCAACGCGATCTCGGAGAAGGCGCGCGCTGCGGCGAAGACCAACAAGATGCCGCGCTCCTATTTCGACTGGGAGGAGATGCTCAAGCCCAATGCAAACGGCTTCTTCCCCTACACGCCGGCAACCAATCTGCTCTACGGCCTGCGCGAGGCGATCGCGATGCTGCTCGAAGAGGGGCTCGACGACGTGTTCGCGCGGCATCAGCGGCTGGCTGCTGCGACCCGTGCCGCCGTCAATCATTGGGGCCTCGAAATCCTCTGCCAGGAGCCATCGGAATTTTCGCCGGTGCTCACGGCGGTGCTGATGCCGCCGGGACATGACGCCGATCAATTCCGCAAGATCGTGCTCGACAATTACAACATGTCGCTCGGCTCGGGCCTGTCGAAGGTCGCGGGCAAAGTCTTCCGCATCGGCCATCTCGGCGAATGCAACGCGTTGACGCTACTCGGCGCGCTCACCGGCGTGGAGATGGGCCTTTCGGTCGCGGGCGTGCCGCACCGCTCCGGCGGCGTCGATGCCGCGATGAAGCTGCTGGAGCAGCGCCCGCAGGGCAATACGTCGCCGCATCTGAAAGTGGTCGGCACTTAAACCGCGCGGGGACAACCACAAAAAGCATTCAGGGAGGGTGAGATGGGAGTATGGCCGCAGAGTAGGGGGCGGCCGCCCTCCGGCCATGCATGGGAGCCGCCTTTAGAAGAGGGGACAAGCCGCTCAAATGGTGCTATTCGGCGGCCATCCAAAATCAAGGCAAGACCGGGAAGGACGCCGATGACCGTGCATACTGGAAGGCATTTCCTACAGATTCCAGGACCGACCAACGTGCCCGACCGGGTGCTGCGGGCGATGGACATGCCGACGCTGGACCATCGCGGTCCGGAGTTCGCCGAGCTCGGTTTCGCCGTCCTCGCCGGAATGCAGCGGGTGTTCCGCACCAAGCAGCCCGTGATCATCTTCCCCTCGTCCGGCACCGGCGCCTGGGAAGCTGCGATGGTCAACGTGCTAGCGCCCGGCGACAAGGTGTTGATGTGCGAGACCGGCCAGTTCGCCGTGCTGTGGCGCGGCATCGCCGAGAAGTTCAAGCTCGACGTCGACTTCATCCCGAGCGACTGGCGCCATGGCGCCGATCTCGCCGAGATGGAGAAGCGGCTTGCCGCCGACAAGCAGCACGCGATCAAGGCGGTCTGTGTCGTCCACAACGAGACCTCGACCGGCTGCGTGACGCCGCCGCGCGACGTGCGCAAGCTGCTCGACCGGGTCAAGCATCCGGCGCTGCTGATGGTCGACACCATCTCCGGCCTCGGCTCGATTGAATACGAACACGATGCCTGGGGCATCGACGTCTCGGTCGCCGGCTCGCAGAAGGGCCTGATGCTGCCGCCGGGCCTCGGCTTCAATGCCGTCTCGGAGAAGGCGCTCGCGATGGCCAAGGCCAACCCCGGCATGCGCTCTTATTGGGACTGGCAGGAGGTGATCAGCTTCAACAAGCTCGGTACCTTCCCCTACACGCCCGCCACCAATCTGCTCTACGGCCTGCGCGAAGCGGTCAAGATGCTGGAAGAGGAGGGGCTTGAGAACGCCTGGACCCGCCACAAGCGCCACAGTGCGGCGACGCGTGCCGCGGTCAAGGTCTGGGGCCTGGAGACGCAGTGCGCCGATCCCGCCGCACATTCGCCGGCGCTAACCGGCGTGCGCGTGCCTGATGGCCATGACGCCGACGCCTTCCGCAAGGTGGTGCTGGAAGCCTTCGACATGTCGCTCGGCACCGGCCTGAACAAGGTCAAGAGCAAGGTGTTCCGCATCGGCCATATCGGCCATTTCAACGATCTGATGCTGATGGGCACGCTCGCCGGCGTCGAGATGGGCCTGGATCTTGCACAGATTCCGCACCGGAGCGGCGGTGTATTGGCGGCCATGGACGTCCTGAAGGGACGCGACGTGGTGCCGTTGGCCAAGGCTCAGGTGGCTTAAAGGCCCAAGTGGTCTGAAGGTTCAAATGGCTTGAACTAGCTTAGAAAAGAAGTGAGCGCGATGAACGCACCGACGACTGCCAACGAAGACCTGCTCTACTCCGTCACGGACGGCATCGCGCGGATCACTTTCAACCGACCGCAGGCGCGCAACGCACTGACCTTCGCCATGTACGAGCGCATGGCCGAGATCTGCCTGGAGATCAACGCCGATCGCTCGATCAAGGCACTGATCCTGACCGGCGCCGGCGACAAGGCGTTTGCCTCCGGCACCGACATTTCTCAGTTCCGTGCGTTCAAAACCGCGCAGGATGCGCTCGACTACGAGGCCCGCATCGACCGCGTGCTCGGCACGCTGGAGCAGTGCCGCGTGCCCGTGATCGCGGCGATCGCGGGGGCCTGCACCGGCGGCGGCGCCGGAATTGCGGCCTGCTGTGACCTTCGCATCGGGACTGAAGCGACGCGCATCGGCTTTCCGATCGCGCGCACGCTCGGCAACTGCCTGTCGATGTCCAATATCAGCCGCGTCGTCTCGCTGGTCGGCCCCGCCCGCACCAAGGATATGATCTTCAAGGCGCGCCTGGTCGAGGCGCCGGAAGCGCTCGCGCTCGGCCTGCTCACCGAAATCGTGCCCGATGTCGAGACGCTCCAGCGCCGCGCCGACGAGACCGCCAAGCTTGTGGCGAGCCACGCCCCGCTCACGCTGGAAGCGACCAAGGAGGCGGTGCGCCGCATCCGCCGCACGCTGTCGCGCGAAGAGGGCGAGGATCTGATCCTCAAGGCCTATATGAGCGAAGATTTCCGCGAGGGAATGGACGCCTTCCTCAACAAGCGCACGCCCAACTGGAAGGGCAAGTAGCGTATCTCCGGCTTGGGCTTCGTCAGCCGAAAGTCATAGGCGGCGGGATGCCCGCCTGCTTGAACTCGCTGGCCTTAGTCCGCACAATGCGCCGATAAATTACTGACAAGCCAACAATAACCAGGGGACGAAACTCGTGCGAATTCTAGTGAAAGCTGTCGGGGTCGCAGCGGCGCTAACGTTGAGCGCGCCGGCGTTTGCCGCCTGGGAACCGACCAAGCCGGTCGAGATCGTGGTGGCGGCGGGCGCGGGCGGCGCCTCCGATCAGATGGCGCGGATGATGCAGGCCGCGATCCAGAAGAACAATCTGATGAAGCAGCCGATCGTGGTCTCGCTCAAGGGCGGCGCGTCAGGTGCGGAAGCGCTGATGTACATGAAGTCCAGCGAGGCCGATCCCAACAAGGTGCTGATCGCCTATTCGCTGATCTACATGCTGCCGCTGTCGGCGAAGATTCCGTTCAACTGGCGTGAACTGACCCCGGTCTCGGTGATCGCGCTCGACCAGTTCGTGCTGTGGGACAACAGCGCAGGTCCCAAGACGGTGAAGGAGTTCGTCGCCGCCGCGAAGGCTGCGAGCGCCCCGTTCAAGATGGGCGGCACCGGTTCCAAGCGCGAGGATCACGTGCTGACGGTGTTCCTCGAGCAGAAGACCGGCGCGAAATTCTCCTATCTGCCCTACAAGTCCGGCGGCGAGGCCGCGACCCAACTGGTCGGCAACCACACCGAATCCAACGTCAACAACCCGTCCGAAAATCTCGAAGTCTGGCGCGCGGGCCAGGTGCGTCCGCTCTGCGTGTTCGACAAGGAGCGCATCTCCTACACCAGCAAAGTGACGGACACGCAGTCCTGGGCCGACATCCCGACCTGCAAGGAGGAGGGCGTCGACGTCCAGTATCTGATGCTGCGCGCGACGTTCCTGCCCGGCAAGGTCACGGCTGAGCAGCAGGCGTTCTATGTCGATCTGTTCCACAAGGTGACGCAGACCGCCGAATACAAGGACTACATGGAAAAGCAGGCGTTGAAGCCGATCTTCCTCACCGGCAAGGACATGGTGCAATTCCTCGAAGAGGACGATGCAGTCAACAAGTCGCTGATGACGGAAGCCGGTTTCGTCGCGAAGTAATCACATCCTCCACGTCGTGCCCCGCGGAACGCGGGCATCCGGTATTGCACAGAGCTCGACGAAAGACGGCTTCTGCACGGCGTACTGGATCATCCGCTCCTGTGCGCAATTGCGCGTTAGGCGGATGATGACAGCGCAATTTGAACTGGCAGAGCATGTCCCAAACCGATCTTGAAATCGTCGTCGACGATCCGACCGCGCCCGAAGACGACTCGCCTTCCGTCGTCTCCTCCGGCACGGTCGAGATATTCGTCTGTCTCCTGTTGCTCGCGCTGGCTACCACGCTCGGCTACGACAATTGGCGCACCGGCGCCTCCTGGGATTCGACCGGGCCGGAGCCTGGCTATTTCCCGTTCTATCTCTCCGTCATTCTCGGCGGCGGCAGCCTCTACGGCCTGATCGTGGCCCTGGTCGCGCACCGCAAGGCGGCTGAGACCTTCGTCACGCGCGCGCAGGCCCGCCGCGTGATGGCGGTGTTCGTGCCGACGCTGCTGTTCTGCCTGACGACGCAGTTTCTCGGCCTCTATGTCGCGAGTTTCCTGCTGATCGCGGGCTTCATGCGCTTCGTCGGCAAGATCGCGCCGTGGAAGTCGCTGCTCACCGCTGTCGTGTTCACGGCGATCATGTTCGTCACCTTCGACATCGCCTTCGACGTCATCATGCCGAAAGGGCCGCTCGAAGCGGCCTTCGGCTACTAGGCGGGGCCCGCGATGGAAGCTTTCGGTCTCTTGCTTCACGGCTTCGCCGTCCTGCTGACGTGGAAGACGCTCGCGCTGATGATGGTCGGGCTGGTGCTCGGCATTTTCGTCGGCGTGTTGCCCGGCCTCGGCGGACCCAATGGCGTCGCGATCCTGCTGCCGCTCACCTTCACGATGGATCCGACCTCGGCGATCGTGATGCTATCCTGCATCTACTGGGGCGCGCTGTTCGGCGGCGCGATCACCTCGATCCTGTTCAACATCCCCGGCGAAGCCTGGTCGGTCGCGACCACGTTCGACGGCTATCCGATGGCGCAGCAGGGCAGGGCGGCGGAGGCGCTGACCGCCGCGTTCACGTCCTCTTTCATCGGCTCGCTGGTCGCTGTGCTGCTGATCACTTTCCTCGCCCCGATGATCTCGTCCTTTGCGTTGAAGTTCGGCCCGCCCGAGTTCTTCGCGGTGTATCTGCTGACCTTCTGCTCCTTCGTCGGATTGGGGCGCGAGGCCAAGCACAAGACTGTCATCTCGATGTCGTTGGGGCTCCTGCTCGCGGGCGTCGGAATGGATACCGTGTCGGGGCAGCTGCGCATGACCTTCGGTTCGTCCGAGCTCTTGCGCGGCATCAACTTCCTTGTCGCCGTCATCGGCCTGTTCGGCATCAGCGAGATCCTGCTGACGATGGAGGAGCGCCTCGCGCTGCGCGGGCATGCGGCGAGCATTTCGCTGCGTGTCGTGCTGAGCGTGTGGAAGGACTTGCCGAAATACTGGGTGACGCTGCTGCGCTCCTCCGTCATCGGCTGCTGGCTCGGCATTACCCCGGGCGGCGCGATCGCGGCCTCCTTCATGGGCTACAATCTGGCAAAGCGCTTCGCCAAGGATCCCGAGAGCTTTGGCAAGGGCCGCATCGAGGGCGTGTTCGCGCCGGAAACGGCGGCGCATGCCTCCGGCACCGCGGCGCTGCTGCCTATGCTGGCGCTCGGAATTCCCGGCTCCGGCACCGCGGCGATCCTGCTCGGTGGGTTGATGGTGTGGGGGCTCAATCCCGGCCCGCTGCTGTTCGTCGAGCACAAGGATTTCGTGTGGGGCCTGATCGCCTCGATGTATCTCGGCAATGTCGTCGGCCTCGTGCTGGTGCTGACGACGGTACCGATCTTCGCCTCGATCCTGCGCGTGCCGTTCGCCGCGGTGGCGCCGATGATCGTGGTGTCCTGCGCTATCGGTGCCTATGCGATCCAGAACGCCATGTTCGACATCTGGCTGATGCTCGGCTTCGGCGTCGTCGGCTACGTCTTCAAGAAGATCGGCATTCCCCTGGCGCCGTTCACGCTCGCGCTCGTGCTCGGCAACCGCGCGGAGGATGCCTTCCGCCTGTCGATGATCGGGTCCGGCGGCGACCTCAAGGTGTTCTGGTCGAACGGCCTGGTCGGCTCGATCACGACGCTCGCGATCGTGCTGCTGTTCTGGCCCATCATTGATGGGCTTCTGACACGCATTGGAGGGATGCAACGGGGTAAAGCCAGGTCACTTTGACGTCTATCACTCAAAACATCCCGGACAAGTTCCCGGACCTTCCGCAGCGGATCGTTCGCCGGCACACGTTTATCCGGCGCGATGTACGAAAACAGGCCGCGCTGATCCGTAAACCTGCCGCGCATGATCGTCTCCGCCGATTCGAAATGATAAAGTGGATCATCAAGTCCCCTCCCTGGGAGGGTTTTTTTCAGCAGACTGTTAGACGACTTTCGCCTCCCTTAAACGAGCTACTTCCTCCTTGTTGAAGCCGAACTCCTTCAGCACTTCGTCGGTCTGCTCGCCGAACTCCGGCGGCCGCGCCACCATCCTGCTCGGCGTGCGCGACAGCGTCACGGGCTGGCCGACCAGGCGTATGTCGCGGTCTTCATCGTTCGGCACCTCCTGCGCGATGCCGAGATGCTTGACCTGCGCGTCTTCGAACATCTGGTCGATGGCGTAGATCGGCCCGCAGGGCACGCCGGCCTCGTTGAGTTCACTGACCCAGGTCTCGGTGGACTTCGTCAAGGTACGCTTCTCGATCTCGGCGTTGAGTGCATCGCGGTTCTTGGAGCGGGCCGGCGCGGTCACATAGTCGGGATGGCTGTAAAGTTCCGGCGCGCCGAGTGCCTGCGCGCAGCGCTCCCAGATCCGGCCGCCCGTGGTGGCGATGTTGATGTAGCCGTCCGAGGTCCTGAACACGCCGGTCGGGATGCTGGTCGGGTGATTGTTGCCGGCCTGTTTTGCCACGTCCTTTTCCATCAGCCAGCGCGCGGCCTGGAAGTCGAGCATGAAGATCTGGGCTTGCAGCAAAGAAGTCTGTACCCACTGGCCCTTGCCCGAGACCTCGCGCTCCAGCAGCGCGGTGAGGATGCCCATGGCGCAGAACAGGCCCGCGGTGAGGTCGGCGACGGGAATGCCGACCCGCATCGGGCCTTCGCCCGGCGCGCCGGTGATCGACATCAGCCCGCCCATGCCTTGCGCGATCTGATCGAAGCCCGGCCGCTTGTGGTAGGGTCCGTCCTGGCCGAAGCCGGAGATGCTGCCATAGACGATGCGCGGGTTGATCTCGCGCAGGGTCTCATAGTCGATGCCGAGCTTCTTCTTCACGTCGGGCCGGAAATTCTCCACCACGACGTCGGCCTTGGCGGCCAGGCGCTTGAACACGGCAAGCCCGCGCTCGTCCTTTAGGTTCAGCGTCATCGCCCTCTTGTTGCGATGCAGATTCTGGAAGTCAGAGCCACGCCGCGGCCCGCCCGGCTGCTCGCCGCCGGAATCCTCGGTCAGCGCGTCGATCTTGATCACGCTGGCGCCCCAGTCCGCGAGCTGCCGCACGCAGGTGGGTCCGGACCGGACGCGGGTCAGATCGAGTACGGTGAAGCGCGACAGGGCTTCGGAGGCATGCGGAAAGGGCATCTTGAAAGGCTCCGGGAAAGATTGCGGGCCTACCATAGTGCCGAAAGACCATGCGGCAAGACATCACGCGGCAGGTCTGGGCCGCGCGGATGCCGTCTGTCGAAATGCAATGCCTGAGGGGGCGCGGCGCGCGAAGGATCAGCGCGCCAGCTGCTTCAGCTCGGTACGCGCCTTCTCGGCCAGGGGATCGTCACCGTGACGCGCGATGAAGAGCTCGAGCGCCTCCCGTGTACCCTGCCGGCGGGCGGCTTCGTACTCCTCCGCTACCGCAGCCGAGGGGTCGCGGGCCATTGGAACGGAGGGGGCGCGTCCCGCTGTGCCACCTTGCTTGCCACTCTCATCCGCGCTGGCTTTCCCGACCATGACGGGCAGTCCTCCCAAGGGTAGATGGTCCGGCCCGGCGAGCGCCACCAGGGCGCCGAACAGACCGACCGAGAGCGGACTTAGTTTCATTGTTCTGCCAATCACGTGGGTAGCCGGAACCGGCATCCTTGTCCTTGCCCCGTATGATTACGGGAATTGATGGCTAACACAGCATTATGGAAGAGGTCCGGGTGCGGACGCCAAAATTAAACCAAACGTCCATCTCAAGCTGGGATATTCCGCCTGCGCCCCAATCGAGCGCCATGCGCTGTTTCGGAGAGTCCATTGGCTACCACTGTCACCGTCAGCAGGACCAACAACGCAGACATCGACGGCCTGCTGTCGGGCTACAAATGGTCTGGCGCGATCACCTACAGCTTTCCGGACGCTGCAAGCGACTACTCCAGTCCTTACTCCGGCGGCAGCAGTGAGCCAACCACGTCGGGTTTTGCCTCGGCGCCGAGTCAGATGCAGGCGGCGATCAATTACGCGATCGGGCTGATCCTCGGCTACACCAACGCCAACATCCAGTACGCCGGGACGAACGGTGCCGACATCATGGTCGCGCAGTCGCCGGCGGCCAATCCGACCTCCTACGCCTACTACCCAGGTAACTATGCGGCAGGCGGCGACGTGTGGTTCGGGACCCAATACAATTACTCGCTGGCCAAGCTCGGCAATTACTATTTCACCACGGCGTTGCACGAGCTCGGACACGCCCTTGGCCTGAAGCATAGCCAGGAAACGGGCGGCGTCGCCAACGTCGCGGTGCCGAGCGCGCATGACGACAGCGAATACACCGTCATGAGCTATCGCAGCTATGTCGGTGCTTCGACGACGAGCGGCTACACCAACGAAGCCTATGGATATCCGCAAACCTACATGGCCAACGATATCCTCGCGCTGCAGACGATGTACGGCGCGGACTACACTACCCAGGGCGGAGCCACCGTCTATACCTGGAGCTCCAGCACCGGGCAGGAGTTCATCAACGGCGTTGGCCAGCCGGCCGACAATGGCGGTGCCGGTGGCTCGGCCAATCGCATCTACCAAACGATCTGGGATGGTGGCGGCGTCGATACCTACGACCTGTCGAACTACACGACGAACCTGAGCATCAACCTCAATCCGGGTGCGTCGTCCGTGTTCTCCAGCGTGCAGCTCGCCTATCTCGGCAACGGCCATTATGCGTCCGGCAACGTCTACAACGCTTATCTCTACAATGGCGACACGCGGTCGCTGATTGACAACGCAACCGGCGGCTCCGGCAATGACATCATCATCGGCAATGCCATCGCCAATGTGCTGAAGGGCGGCGCGGGCAACGATACCATCACTGGCGATGGCGGCAACGACACTATCGACGGCGGTCCCGGCACGGACACTGTCGTCTATTCAGGCAACAGGGCGGATTACCTCGTCACCTACAATGTGAGTTCAGCGACGTGGACCATCGCCGATCAGCGTAGCGGCTCCCCCGATGGCACCGACACCGTCACAGCGGTAGAGAATTTCAAATTTGCCGATGGCATTATCGACAGCACTGTTGTTGTACAGCCCCCTCTGCCAGATTTGACCGCGTCGTACGACAGCGTGAGCAGCACGACGATAGCGGCGGGTGAGAGCACCAACGTTGACTTTTGGGTGGTGAATTTTGGCAAGGCTGCCGCCGCCGCGTCGATCTCGGGCCTCTATCTATCGACCGACGCAACGATCACGACTGGAGACACGCTGCTGACGACGGTGGCCTCGCCAGGGCTGTCGGCGAACGGGGCGACGGGCTATTTCGATCATCAGACGATCTCATTGGGGCTGCCCGCCAATCTGGCGCCCGGCACGTATTACGTCGGCGGAATCGCGGACTACAACAATGCGATTTCGGAGAGCAACGAGGCCAACAACAATCACAATGT
>NZ_JBEPQT010000015.1:0-190101 GCF_040547985.1 Bradyrhizobium sp. LB14.3 | reverse complement strand
GACGGCTTTAGCGTGTTCTGGCTCGAGAGCATGGAACGTCATGCGCGCCTGACCCTGTCTCCTGAGCAGAGGCTGGTGGTTGCGCAGCACACGGCGCACCCGACTACGTTAATGAGCAGCGATGTGACCGACAACCCCGGCCGGCTCCCGAACGACTGCATCGCGCGCTTCTATCAAAAGGAGAGCATCATAGCGGGGTCCGCGGGTACGCCTAGCGTGCAACGTGCCGACTAGGCCAATGGCAGGAAGTCGTAACCCGACGGCAGCGCGCCCGAGAAGCGGCAACTGATCGACGGCCTCTATTTCAACATGAATGAGATCGGCAAGGCCGGGAAGAAGATGCTGACGGACAGCGAGAAGGCGCTGCAGACCGAGGCCGCGCCGTAGCCGTCTTTCAACTAAATTCAACAAACGAATCACGCCGGCGCAAAGACAAAAGCATTAACGTCCTGTAAAACCTCAGCAAAAAAATACTTATCCCGGCAATTCACAGCCGCCCTCTGAATCACTATGTTATCGTCAACTCCCTAGCCTGACGCCACCGCCCAGGCGGTGGCACCCACCCCAAGGTGGGGGTCGATCTCGATCTAGAGGCTAGGGACCATCTCTTTCACACTCGGAGCTTGCGCGGCCAAACGGAGAATTTGGCGACGCGGTTTGTGCCCTTTGTGATGTCGCTGATGCCAGCGCGCTTCATGATGTACTTGGCCAGTTCCAGCTTTGCTGGGTTCGCGTCTGCCGCCTTATCATGACCGTTGAGTTGGAAGGCGATCGCGCCGATGAGAATATCGGCAACCTGTAGGGGCAGTGTCTTTTTCGAGTCGCGAAACTGGCAGCGCCGAACCGGCCAATCTCGCGTGTCGCCTCGTTTTCGCGCGCCTTGGCACAGGATCTGACGTAGCTCCTCCGGCGAATTTTTGGTGTCCCTGTAGTCGGGATAAATGTGGAAATAAGCCTTCGAGTAGAGTTGGCCAACCTTGTTCGCGAGTTGGTACAGTTCTTTGTTGAAGCCGATTTCGCTATCGCCATCGTTGAACTTCTTATGGTTCTGCCGAGTAGTATCAACGAAAAGCGAGTGGAAATGCCACTTGTCTTGATTATCGAAAACGACGTCGACCATCCGCTGGTAAGCCGCAATCTTGGCTTTTGAGACTTTCGTCCACTTCGCCTCGCCTTCAGGCAGTTCCGGCCGGCGCGCTTTTTTGATAGCTTCGATCAACTCCGGTGTGTCGAGTAGGCTGACGACGATAGCGCCCAGCACCAGGTAGCGGTGCTTGTTCTGACTGCTTTCGTCAGCGTAGACTTCGATGATGTCATCTGGTTTAGCAGGTGCTCGCATGGCTAATGTTGTTTGCAGGCCGCAAACTTTTGAGGCTTGGGCGATCGAGGAAGAAGAATCGTGTCAGTCAGTGGACACCCGGGCCGCGACTCGACGCAACGCACATGATGCGGCCCCCTCGGTTACAAACAGGTCGCCTTTTTTGTGCGCGCGGTGCGGTTGTTGTTGACCTACCGCGACTCAGTAGCCGCTTCATCCGCGTAATCAAGCCGGATTTACCGAGTTGCCCATTTTCGGCCGTGCGGGTGCATGCGCGACTTCGCTTGTTCACCGCCACCACCCGGTAGCGCGTAGTGCTGATCGAAATACGCGACGATCGCTGGCCGATACCTTCGTTCGCCCCAGAGGATCTGTTTGCGCGGGAAGCCGCTCTTCGGGTCGCGGTCAAGCATCCGCAACGCTGCCCGCGCGACCTTTTCTGGTACGCCAAGCCGACGGATCATCTCGGCATCTGAAACCCAGAGCTTGCCTTGCTCGCGTTCGATTGTTTCAGGTGCGGGAGTGGTCATACATTATCCCAGCCGGCGGCTAGCTCGGACTCTTCGCCGCGATACTTTCGAAGCTCAAAATTGTAAATGGTCGCATCATTGCCGCCCTTGGCGGCCTCAAACAGCACGTATTTGTATTGATCCGCCCTCAGCGTTGTCAGGATCGGCTGCAGCATGTCGCTGGGGAAATACAGCTTCGCTGAGTATTCGGCACCCCGATAGTGCACATAACCCACGGGAGGGATTTCCCTGGGTTCGGATGGCGCGCCGCCGAGTCTGTCCCCAAATCGGCGCTTCGATTGCTTGGCAGCCTCGATGAGGCCACCCGCCGAGTTAATTCTTGGAAGCCGCGTAGGTCAAAGAACGGCACGCCGGAAGAACGGGCAGCAAAGGCGGCCGCGGCCGCATTGCCATCGGCGACAGTCATCGAATTGCAACGCCCTCCAAAGCGCGCGTTGTTGCCGCAGGAATTTGAGGCGAAGCTCAATCAACTGGACGCGCTCGGCCGCAGTTATATCGAAGGCTATATGCAGGCGCTGGTCGACCAGAGGGGGCAATCATGAACGCCGACCAACGGGAAGAGCGGGCAAAATTCAAACAGGAGATGAGGCGGCGCATCGATTTGATCGCGGTCGACTACGGGGTGCCGGAGTCGGAAGTCGCGAAGGTGAGAGGGCGGCTCAGCACGATGATCTGCTGAACTTCGCGAAAAAGTACCGCATCAGCCTCGACTGGTTGATCTGCGGCGACCTAAAGGGGCTCGTCCGAACGATCGTCGCGAGGCGCGAATGACGCACCGCCGGCGGCTGTCCCGCTAGTCCCTAAAAGATGCGCCGCCGGGCTCGAAATACACTGTCCCGGCGGCGCCCTGTCTCAAACTGGGTCCTGGAATCCCAGCCAACTAGATATGAGCAACGCCCGTGCCACTGTGACAGGCCCGCCGGTCACGTTGGCGGGCCTGCATCCGAGTTCGACGTCTTCGGGAACAATCGACGATCGAGCTCATTCAAGGAATGCTCCGGCGCCGTCTCCCTGTTCCGGCTGGAGCCTCATGTAGCGGACGGCTTCAGCCCCCGTGCCCAAGGCTGAGGCCGTTTCGCTGTACGATCGGGAGTCCGATAAGGAATTGCGGCAGACGGTCCAAGAGGATATCCAAAGACCAGCGCGCGCTCATCAAGAAGCTCCGCAGGAAGATGAACTAAGGCCGCCTTTCATGGCGGCCTATTTCGTTTTTGGCGGTTCGGCTGGCCTGCCTTACGTATTTATACCGACTGTCCTAATTTGGTTCTCGACCTAATCTCGCGAATGGAACGGGAAGGTGAAAGGGCCTGTCTCATGCCCATCAACAAGGAATTCGAGGCGTCTACCGAGGGGCAGAACCACCAGGTCGATGAAAGCCAAACGACACGAGAGATGCTCCGCCGTTCTCGGGAGCAGATCGCGGCGTCGAGGGCACTGCTTCGGCAAAAGCTATCCCCTATCTGGCACCCTGAGCTTCCAGAACGATAGAAACCTCGTCCGCTGTTCCCGCGTTGTGCGGAATGACGGATCGAGAAACCAGGCAGCTCCCGCTTTGTGCTGCGTGCAATAAGTCTATGACATTCATAGACGCAGTTGCTTGGCCGGATGGGGCGATTGCCATCTTTCGGTGCTCCGGCTGCAACAAGCTGTTCTGGGAGATGCCCAGGCGAGACCAGAAGTAGGGCGGCCTCAGTTGGGCGGCCTCTGTCATTGATCCCTATTCAGCTTGCGCCGGCCCCAATGTGGCTCCTTCCCCTTCGGATTGATCTCCGGGGTGTAGTGTCGGTTCAAGGCCCGCATGGCCCCAATACGGGCAAACATCGTCGGGCCGCCACCTTCCGCAACCAGGATCAGCGCCTCCATCGCTGCCTGCCATTTTGGCGCGGAGTGCTCTTTCTTCGGTAGCGCCGTGACGTACTTGGCTGCGTCGAGCAGCGCCACCAGCTTTGTGCCGGCCACCTCAATCGGATCTTCGAACGGCCGCCCCCAGCCTTTGCTCATTTCGTCTTTCGACAGCGGGCGAGCTCCGCTCTTGCGAGTGCCCGGGCTTTCTCAATCGCTTCTGCCCGGTCAACAGGTTAGGCGAGAGCCGCCGTCCCGCAACATCGTCCCAGTAGAAATTGACGCTCGGCCGACCATCGGCGAAGCAGACTTCGTAGCTGCCGGTCTGGGGCACAGCTTCGTGCTTACGGATGCGGACGGGGGCGGGCATGCCGCAATCAAAGCGGCATTCGATGCACCTCGCAAATTATCAATCCGTAGGGCTTCGGAACGCGCGCGAGCTACTGCGCGTAAAACATTGCACATGAATCGAACCGGCCCGGCCTGGCCTGGCGGGAGGACGCGGGGTCAGTGTGGGATAGTTTGATTGCGGCAGGATAGCTGGCTTGAACCTGGGCACCATAGGCGCATATTCGGCGGATGCTCGAGCAGCGACCAACTTTCATGGCTCGGAAAAATCCCGGACTTGGCTGGGGGGTCGATATTCTGTGGCCCGACGGCGAAACGGAAGCAATCAAGGGCTTTATTACGGAAGGCGACGCGGTCAAGTGGATTGCTGAGCACGAGCACTCTAAGCCGTGGCAGGGAAACACGAATCAAAAAGCATCCCTAGCTCCTTAGAAACCCCGCCCACCCTCCGGACGCGGGCTATGGGCGGACTCCATAGACTTGACGGCGACCACGCGGCAGGAGTCTGATCGGCTGCATGGGGCAACATCAGCAGGACATGGACGAGCTCGCGCGCATGGAGCGCATCTGCCTGGATCTGGCGGCGGGCGCGGCTATGCCGGAGGAACGGGCAGGGCTCGAGTTCATGGCCGGCTGCTATCGAGCAGAGGCGGTTAGTCTGGCCGCCCGCTTCCCATGCGCTTCCCATCAAGAAAAAGCGGGAAGCAAAAGCAATGTAGCGCGCTGTATTTCCTACATAAAATCTTTGCTTGACCGATCTCCGGTTACCACGTGGCCGTCGTTGCCGGTGCCGTGTTCTGCCCACCTGGCGCAGTCAATCAATCGATATCGGATCGCCATCGGCAATGGCACCATCAGGGTAACATTCGCAGATGCGGCAATACGAGGGCTCAACTTCGCAAGCCGTTGACACCCAGTGAGAAGCTGGGGCGATAGGACGGAAGTTCGTCATCGGGGTGGACCTCGGCACCGAAGCGCGTTTGTGCGTGTTCCCTTGAAGGGACCGTTGAGACGTACTCGAGAGCCTCCAAAAGGAAGTTCAGGCTCGCCTATTGACCTCGGCGCAGGAAACCGAACACCACACCAACCTCGATTGGGTCGGCGTGTGCATTGACAAGCCTTTGCGGCGCTTCTTTCGGCATTGACGTGATGCTCGGTATGTTCGGCGTCGCAGTCTACACCTGCGAGCAATTGAATCTGCGTGGTATCCGCTCAATCTGATGACCAGCAAGAAGCACGCGACCGGGTATGGTAACGCGAAGAAGCCCGACATGCAGGCGGCGGCGGAGCGGCGCTGGGGTGTGAAGATGGGGAGGCGAAGCGCAGGCGGCGTGGGCAGGCGCTTACGCGCTGGACCTCGATCGATTCTGACAGCGGGCAAGAAAAGGCCCCAGCCTAAGGAAGGAAAAAGACTGGGGCCTCTGGAGGGTCTCGCGCTGTCTGGACGCGATGACTTAAAGAAAGCCCAACGCGTGAACTGCCGTTCCTAAATGACTGGGGCCAGCGCGGCCCCCGGTCTCCTTAAAAATCCGAAATGAAAAGGGATTGCCAGCCCCGGTCGCATTATTCTCGCCCCAACTTGGATCAGACAATCACGATTTCAGCGTTCCAGGAAGGGGAGCCATCTACCTAGCTTTGCTTGCCTCGTATCTGCGCCATATGGCCTGATAGGCGACAGATCTACTAAAGATGTGAGCCAGTGCTTTCCATGAGCCGCGCAAACATCGTCCGCAGCTTCGGTCGATGGCTCATGAAGATGCCATCGCGGGTTTTCTTGTCGGCCATTACGCGTGCATTGGTTGAACTTTCACCTTTACGCTGCAAGGCGTTTGGAGCGGCATCCTCTTATCGGCCATCCAGACCTCGGTCTTCTCCCAATGGATGGCAGGCAGTAATCTTCTCGGTGGCGCCGGACAAGAGCCATCGCATCAGTGTGAGTGAGCTTTTGCCTCGTGAGCAGACGTGATCGTGGGCGCGCTGAAGACACGCCACTGCGTGTGATTGCGGCAGGCAAAGTCAAAAGAAGTGTCCGTGGTCACCGGTCTGCTTATCAGGACACGGGTGCTACCCATGTGGCAGCAGCGATGTCAGAGAGGACAATGCTTACAGGTAGATGACGTTTCCATGCACGCGCTCGGCAACGACACCGCAACGAAACGCCGCACAGCGGGAAGGCGTGAAGGAATGCGTGTCTGCTGTAAGGGGGTAGGGAGGGGTGTCCGCAGCTTCAGAACCAATCGTTTGTTAGCGACCGCTCGCCCCCAGTTTCACACGCGTCTGCAATTGAAATGTTGGGGGGTATCGCGTGGCGCCTCGTCTGCCGCCGGCCAATCGCTGGCGACCGCGAGCCGGTCGAGGTCGCGCTCGTACCTCGGGCGCGGCTGATGAAGAACATCAGAACAAAGGTTTCAAAATGACTGATATTCACAACGCTCCCCTAGACGCAACCGAACCGCCGCCGGATGCAATTGAAGGTGTTTGTGTTCAAGTCTGCTCGATAGTAGCAGAGACACTCAAAACAGGGCCGGTGTCGTCCCTAACCAGAATAGCTATCCTCCCAGGCCGACCAGCAAAAGTGAAGTCGCGCACGGCCTCGCCCAATGCGATCGTTGCCATCTTTCGGGCCGCATCAATGCTCTCGAAGTCCTCGCCCGCGCGGTCTACGGTAACGAGTTCCGCTTCGTGGTAGTCGAAGTGGTATCGGGCCATGCCGGCTAAATCAGTCCGGGGGGAGACGTTCCAAGAACTTTGCTGAGCTTTGATCCTTCGCTTGGGTTCAGCTCATGAAGATATTCAGCGCTGAACTCGGCTACATCCATAAGCTTCTGTGGGCGGAGCGGAGTCACGGTTTGGTTCTGCCATTCAATCAGGCCCTCACGCCTGAGTTCCTGGATCGTCCTGTTCACATGCACGATTGAAAGCCCACATGCGTCGGCAACATCTTGCTGCGTGAGCGGAAGTCGGAAACTGCCGTTGTCCGCCAGCCCAACGAATCCCATGCGGGTGATAAGCTCGCAAAGAAGATGCGCGACTCTACCCAAGGCTTGGCGCGATCCGAGATTCTCAACCCACTCGCGGTAAATAGCAGCATGAATCAGCGTCTCGCGCCAAAAAGCGTGCGTGAGCGCGGGCGATTCCGTCATCGTTTTTCTGAGATATGAATGGGGGATAGAGGCTATCGTCGAACTGCCCACGCTGCACAGATCACAATCCGCGACCGGCAGATGCAGGGTAGGCAGGTCGGGCATGTCGCCGGCTATGTAGAACGACGAAATCTGGTTTCGAGCGTTCACCACTCTTTGCCGAGAGAGAAGCCCGCTCATCACAACAATGCAGACGCCAGGCTTGTCGCCCTGGCGCAGGACGTATTCACGATCTCCAAGGGATTTCACCCTGTATGGTATGCGTGTGAGCCTAAGTTGATCTTGTTCAGACAGACCGACCACCGCGCGTAGGCGCGCTATTAGCTTCTGATGCGGCATTGGACGCCCCCGTGCGATGCAGGCGGGAGCCCATTTGGTCTCTCAGCCACCGACGCCTACGGACAAAGCCTTGGCCAGTGGTGGCACGTTAACGCACGCTATATGGCTCTGTTCCAATCAGAAACCGGCGGTTCTTGAACCCGGAAATTGAGCTGGCACCCATGTCTTAGTTCGGTCATTGAAATCTCACTTGTTCCTTCGCATCGGTCTAGCGGGGTACGGCGCGATTACCACGGCCGGCAAGTCGGTAAATGCCGCTTCGACGCGGAGCCTGTCCCAAATCATCGGCCCGTCCATCTTCTCAGGTTTGCTCCTACGCTTAGCGAACTGATGCGGACGCGCGTCGGTTCGATCGTGTCGGGTGGTCCAAGGCGCGGGCGCGTGTCGCGACCAGCCTTTCTTTAGTCGAAATTCGGGCAGTAGCTTTGGTTTTTGAAAAATGGAGACGTGACGTGGCGATGGGGACTGTAAAATGGTTCAACCCGACGAAGGGCTACGGGTTCATTCAACCTGACAACGGCGGCAGGGACGTCTTTGTTCACATCTCTGCAGTTGAGAAGGCTGGTTTCACCTCGCTCGCAGAGGGAGCCAAGGTTAGCTTCGACGTCGTGAACAATCGCGGTAAAGACTCGGCGGAGAATCTACGGATAGGGTGATGCAGCCTACACCCCGGCAGCGGTAAGTTCGCCAGCAGGCCATTTCTTAGATCCCCCAATGCCAAGTCGAACAATAAATCGGACGATTGTTTTGGGGGGTCCACAGCCGCCGCTCCCACATCGCCTGTCCGCCTTTCGAAAACTTCCTATCGTCCGATAATCTATTGTAGGCCGTCTCGGTTATCCAAATGGGCGCTTCCTTCAAGTCGGTCAACTTTGCTGCAATGTTTGCGGCGGGCCCGATCCAGAGAAGGTCGTTATCACCGCGAACGCCAGTCCGGCAGCAACGTACTTCGCTGACGTCAATCCCGATGGAGTGATCAATCGAGAATCCAGCGCCATAATGATCATCGTAGATGGGTTGGATGATGTGAAGGCGAGCCCAGTTAATAGCAAAAGCACAGCGCGCAGCGTTGAGAGCTGGTCCCGCTTGTCTGAACAGACTTTCCGCGTCGATAAGTGGAGCCTCTGCCGAGATTAGGCCGCCGCGCGGAGCGGCGGAAGGTTGAAGTAGGCTTGATCCGGGGTCATGTCGTCAAGGCTCGAATGGGGCCTTCGTGCGTTGTAGAAGTCGAGATACCGGCCGATCGAATGTCGCGCCTCGCCGACGGTTTCGTAGGCTCGCAGATAGACCTCCTCGTATTTTACGCTGCGCCATAGCCGCTCGACGAAGACGTTGTCCCGCCAGGCACCCTTGCCGTCCATGCTGATCGCGATGTCGTGGCTGGCGAGGACGCCGGTGAAGGCCGCCCCAGTGAACTGGCTGCCCTCGTCGGTGTTGAAGATATCCATCGCCCACACCTGATTGGCCCGCTCGATCGCCAGACCGCGCAGCAGATACGGATAGATCTTGTGGCCCGGTTCGGGCTTGGTGGTGCGCGGACGGCGATAGAGTGCCTCTATCCCCATCCGCCGCATCAGCGCCTTCACATGCCGTCGGCCGATCTTGCTCCCCTCGGCAGCCAGCAGGCCTCGCAACATGCGCGAACCGGCGAAAGGAAACTCCAGATGCAGCCGGTCGAGCCGCTGCATGATCGCGAGGTCGGCAGACGACACCGGACGCGGCAGATAATAAACGCTGCCGCGGCTGATCTTCAAAACTTCCGCCTGCCTAGTGATCGACAGATCGTGTCCACGGTCGATCATCGCTTTGCGCTCAGCAATCCCGCCTTGGTGAGCGCTCCTTCTAAAAAATCATTCTCCAGCGTCAGCTCTCCGATCTTGGCATGCAGCGACTTCACATCGACTGCAGGCGCGGCCGGCGGCCCGCCCCCCGGTCCGAAAATCCCGGAAGCATTGCCCTCAAGCTGCGATTTCCACGCCGTAATCTGATTGGGGTGAACGTCAAAATGCTCGGCCAGTTGGGCTATGGTCCGATCGCCTTTGACGGCGGCCAGAGCCACCTTCGCCTTGAAGGCCGGTGAGTGATTCCGGCGTGCTCGTCTGCTCATCGTCTCTCCTGATTCGCGGGCCTATCGTGCCCGTCGTCAGGCAGAAACTCCACTTAACGTCCTGTGCAGATTTCCGGAGCCGGCTCTCTCAATCGTACCCTGCTTCACCTGCGCAATGAGTCACACAATTGACGGAAACGCTGCCTAACTGCGTGCAGTGTCACCGCAATCCAAAAAGTTTAATGAAAATTCTCGCAATCTTGGCCATTGCCGTCGTTGTTCTGCTCGTTGCGTTCATATTCGCGAGCAACATGTGGCTCGAACTTACTCGTAAGAAGCGACGCGAGGAACGCATTCAACGGAAGAAGCCCAGCGCGACTGAATAGTCTGCTCACTCTCAGGGCCGTCAGTTCACTCCCTTCAAGGGAGCGCAACGCAACAGGGTATTGCTTCCCTTCGGCTCCATTGCCGGCCTGTTGGGCCATCCCTGGTCAATGGCGCTAGTTGACGAACCCTGTCGTTTCCGACAGGTGC
Source organism: Bradyrhizobium sp. LB14.3 (assembly GCF_040547985.1). Classification (NCBI taxonomy): domain Bacteria; kingdom Pseudomonadati; phylum Pseudomonadota; class Alphaproteobacteria; order Hyphomicrobiales; family Nitrobacteraceae; genus Bradyrhizobium; species Bradyrhizobium sp. LB14.3. The sequence continues at coordinate 180,000 of NZ_JBEPQT010000015.1, read as the reverse complement.
GCGCCGTCCCGAGACGTGGGCACGATCGCGGCTAAAGGACGGAGGCATTGCTGTGCAGCGCTACTATTTTCCGATCATCCACAATCGCCAAATACAGCCGGACGACGTCGGGGAGCTATTTGGCTCTGCTGAGATGGCGGTCCAATACGGCGCTCGTGTCGCTCGGGATATCGCCAGCGATCCCGATTACGACCGCGGTGCGGGGACGGTCGTAATCGTCGTCGACGCCTCCGGTGCCGAGATCCAGCGGCATGTGGTGGGTAGTGTTGGCGGCGCAGAACCGCGTTTGGCGCTGTGAGGTGAGGGGTTGGGGGTTGAAACAGGCGATGAACTTGCTTCCTAAAATCAGCTTGCCGCGGAGTTTCGATTTTCGAGATGGGGACTGTGCCAGCATCACTACGAAACAATGGGGAATGACGGTCGGGCCAATCACTACCAGTCGTCAACGCTCGCGAGCTGATGAGACCTGCACGACTCCATCTCTGGTCTGGCCAAAGTTGCATAATATGACGCTGCGTTCGTCGCGAGAGAGTGTCGCATGACTTCCGAGTAGACCTACAATCTTTTGTGCAATCGACAATTCTTCGGAAAGATCATTGCTGGGAGCTTTGGTCCTCGTCTTGAGTGATTTCAGGCTGCCTTTGTGAAGCCTTCCTCCGCACCGTGCGTAAACCGTTAGAATCTCCTGTTGGGTTAGATATTCGCCTTCGAAGTCAGAAAAGTGATGGCGGCCTGGGGCGATGCGCCGGCCGGTTACCGGTTGCGGAAAAAATCGAGGATGAATGCTTTCCATACGCTTTATGATCTGGTCTGCAGCGTAGGCCTTTTGCATCGTGTTGCTTTTAGCCTCCTCTAATTCTTCGTGGGCGACCAAACATGCTAGCGCGATGCACTCGCACGACATGCGAATTTGCAGTGTGCAGAATTCCTTCACGAAATGTGGATGAAGTGGAATAGCGCCATTCGCGGCGTCCTCAACTGCAAAAACACGCAGCTTTACTTCACTCATGAATCCGGCGTACTGATCCAAGAGCCGTTTATTTGCCTGCGCTGCTTGCTTTTTCGATGCTCGCGACAAATTCAGTTTGGACACGGTTAAATATCTCGCCTAGGCCAAGGTGGCTTACTTCTTTATCCAGGACAAATAGAGCGCCACCAGCGCAATCAAGGTATTGATGCCGTTCCAGCCATATCGAATAATCCACCCCTGCCATCCTCGGACAGGTTTTCCGGCAACATTGTTGTCTGCGTCGCTGACAGCTTGATTCAGCCTTTCTCTCAAACGCGCGCGAAAGTCCGAGAGCAACTTTTGCGCCGCTTTCGGCGGACAGGCATTCCCACTTGCTGAGCCACCCAAGATTCCTTCGAAACGACGAAGGAATTTGGATTCCAATTCCAGCCCAGAGGTTGTGACGGCGCTCGCAGCTACACTCGGAGCAGCGACGCTGACGGCGTGATCCACCATCGCATGGAGCGCGCTTTCATAGATTGCTTCAAGCGCATCGTTCTCTGCTAGAAAGAAGTTGCCGCTTTGGAGCATTTCGTCGGCCGCATGCTGCCTCGCAATGGCCGTTTGTTGAGCGGCGCCATCTCTGTCAGCCGCGTCAACCATCTGCGTCAAGCGCTCGGCGAGATCGGTTTTGCTCATGATCTACCGACTAACCCGAACGTCGCCGTAGTCTTCTTTGTTCGGCCGCTCACCATCGAAATCTGTGTGAGCGAGTAGGGCGCCGATGCCAAAAAACACCATGCCGCCGATCCAAATCAGTGCGGAGGCTGCGAGAAGCGCCGAGGTGCCAACACCAATCGAGCCGGTGAGGCCAAACAACGTGCCTGCGTTGAACAGAAGCCCGACGACGCCCCAGAGCCAGAAAAGAGACGTGAGTAGGCCGCGCCCTGTGCTCTGCTGGCTGCGCAGCCGAAACGTGCGGTCCCATTTTCTTTGCGTTTAAACAGCCCCATTGGAATCCCCTAGACCCGTCACGACCATAAGGCGAACGAGCCGGAGGGGGCAACTAGTCTTATGTTGCATCACCCCAAATCTGTTTTAGCTCCTTGCGCGCCTCATCGCCAAATCCTGCAAGGGGATTCCCTTGATCGCAGATACAGACGCTATGCAGCCAGCGGCCGAACTGCCTTCATAAACTCGTGCCCGAAGGCAGTAAGTTGATACCTCGCAAATGTCCTGGAGCCGGTTTGCGCGCCACCTGAGAAGATTGGCTCCGCATTCTTGAACTGCAAAACTGCAGCAAGACCCAATTTGTCGAGATGTTCGACGTAAATTGCTACATTCTCTGGGGTAGTTAGACCTTCTCGTGGAAGTTCGTCCAGTTCAACCGCTCGATTAGAGAAGCGATTTGTGTGGCGGTCGTAGTCGTCGGTGAATTGAAAGCCGTAATGGTCGTTCTGAAGCAATTTCTCGTATATCACCCTCAATATGACCGCTTCGTCGATCGAAAGTTGCTTGATTAGAGGTGCAAACGCTGGATGCGCATGACGTGCTGCATTCCGATCGAACGCCCGGGACAATAGCTCACTGTACATATCTGCGATCATGGTGTCGTCGGGCTCATACTTAATCGCTTCTAAGATCGGCCCTGCAATCTGAGGGGTGGGAAGAATGCGCCGCTCTTCCGGTACCTTCCTTAGGGACCGATTCAGGAATGCCACATACCGATCCTGAAGTGCGGCCGTGAACTGCAAAGGCGCAAGTGCGAGCCTAAGGGTCTTCACAAAATCGAGCAGCGCAGATCCGCTCTCCTGCACTGCTGGGGAAAAGCCATCATGGTACACCTCTTTGATGGGTACTTGTTTAACTAGCTCTGTGGCGACCGCAGCGGCTAAGTCCGTCTCGCTTGCCAACTTTCTCTCCCGCCCTGTTTACTGACTATTTCAATCGCAACCGAGGCGAGAGCGCAAGCTTTGCCAGTGGATTGTCACTAGTCATCCCTTGCAATGCCGCGACTCAGGACCCGCCTTCCGCTGCGCAATTAAGCGCCTTGCGGAGGTGCTCGTTCGACCTGTCAGTCGCGAGTAAAGCCGGCGCAGAGCCAGCCGACTAGCCAAAACCCATAGAACAGAGCCGCTGCGGAGACGATCGACGCTACGGCACCAATTGCGAATGGCTCAATCGCATATTGCAACGGCGCCGGCTTCTCTTTGGCATAGGAGAGGACCGTAGGAAGGCCTTCATGATACAACGGGCCTGACGGGCAGCCGGTCGCATCAAAATCGATCTTCGTCTGATCATAGCTTTTCATCTTGATCGGCCAGTTGTTCCGCACTCTATCATTCATGCAGACGGCCTGCTCGTAGCGACCCTGTGCACTGTTTTGCTGGCCTATGGCGATCGGAATTGTGATCGCGAAGCCACCGACCAACACGATGACGCCGAGTACAATGCCGACGCGTTTGAAGCCTCTGATGAATCGCGCGCCTGCCGTGAGCGGGGGCTTAAGCGGTCGTGCGTAGGGGCGTAGATCAGTCATGGGGTTTCCATCAAATCGCAACCGCAGGTCGAGGGCAAGGGGAGGTGCTTGATACGATTGGCCTAGTCGACGCGACTTGCGTCAGATGGCGCCCATCTTCACGCAGAGTGCGTGGGCGACCATGAATACCGGGAGCGCGATCAGGAACCATACGATGGCATCTCCGTCGCGATCTGGCGCAAACTCCCGGTTGGCATCTGTCTCGCGGGTATGAGGAACTACAGAAAAGACCTGGCTTGGTCGGGTGCGCTTGGCTGCGCGGCGCAATAGCTGTTTGACAGTTGCTTCGCGCTTTTGCGTGGCGCGTTCTTCTAGGTCAGACATCAGTTTTGGCTATCCATCTATTTCGACCAAATATACCGGTAAGCCAGCATCTGCCGATCGCGCCGCGGTCTGCTCTCGGTAAAGCTTCTTTTCGCCGGCATTGGACAGTCGCACGCCCAAGGTTGCGAGTTCGTCACAAAGAGGTTTGCCGGCCGACCGAGTCGAACTGAGCTTGTCGCGGATTCTTTGGTCGGCACAGATCGTCTCAGCATCCGAATATTTTCGAGCTGAGAAAGCAATGACCGGCTTTCGATCGACCTCGATTGTAAATACGGACAATGAAATCTTGTCCTCGATCATGCCTTTCCCTTGCCGCGGTCGACACGTTGCTCCCGGAACTCCGAAGGCCCCTTGATCAACCGCCGCTTCCGAGTGGCGTTTTCCTCGGCCGAAGCGGCAGGATCGCCGATTCGGTCAATCGTCTTTCCAGCCAGCTCTTTGGCGCGCTCGGCGGAGACTTTTCCGGTCGACGCCATCGCAGGGTTTGATAGGGACTTACCTAGGCCGATCTCAACCAGCCGGCGGATTGCCTCGGGACGTGATGGCTTTGGTGCAGGCCGCCCTTCAATCCAGCGGTCGACCCCCTGCATCTCGTTTGGCGGCATCCGCACCATCACAGGTACAGCGTCGACGCGCGGCCTTCCTAGGGGGCGTTTTTTTCTGATATTAGAAACTGTTGACTTCGCCATTCTTACCTGATATCAGAAAAGACAGGCCGGAGCAAGGTGGCTGCCTCGCTTCCGGCCCTAACCCCAGCGCGAAGGATCTTCTGCGCCATGGCTGACACCACTATATCCAAACTGACCCGCCAACACCGCCGCATCGTTACACTCATGCACGGCGCACTGCCACAGCGCGTCGTTGAGATGCTGGACGACACCGCCAATGACGTGCTCGGCCAGCTTGCCGAAGCCGAGGCGACGACTTGGCTCGAATTCTCGGACAAGGTGGCCTGCTTAGTCGGCGGGCTGCCGCACGATCCGACGTCCGGCTGGCTGGAGCGCGTGCGGGACAGCTTCGCTGCTGACTTGCTGGCGCTGCCGGTGCGCTCGGCATGGGCGAAGAGCGAGTTGGCCGAGGCGGCGGAATAGATACCAATCGGCGGCCCGGCAGCTCAGCGCCACCCCATCAAGCCCACGCCAAGCCCGCTCCTGAAAGGGGCGGGCCATCCGCTTTCTCAAGCGCAAGTAACAAAGAATTACAAATCGGTTGCAGCGTCGGTTTGTGCCGCATTTGTTCTAAAGCGACCGTGTATAAAATGACTCGTGCGTCGGGCCTCAGCCGGCGAGGTAAGCAGAGCAATCTACTATTCAGGGGCTCGCTCTTGCCCGTTCCAGCCAATGACAACAGCCGCGTACAGCCGCGCGGCTTACGCCGTGCCGATGCGGCGCGGTACCTCGGGATCTCTCCCAGCTATTTCGATACCCAGCGCAAGGCTGGCAACATTCCGGCGCCGAGGCAGATGCTCGGCGTAGTGTTATGGGACCGCAGCGACCTCGACCGCTTGTTCGATGGTGTTTCGGTCGGGAACGAAAACGACGACTATTGGGATAAGCAATGCGGCAGCGGAAACCCAAATACGTAAACGAGTATCTGGACAGGCACGGGCAGCCGCGCGTCTATCTGCGTCGGCCGGGCAGGTCGCAAGTTGCCTTGCCTGCGCCTCTTTACACCCCGGAATTCTGGACGGCCTATCGCGCTGCTATGAGCGCCGACGAGCCAACGCCGGAGGTGCGGCGTATCAAGGCCGGCACGATTGCTGCTGCTGTGCGGGGCTACTACGGGAGCGCCGAATTCAAGGCGCTGGCCGAGAGCACGCAAACCATTTATCGCAACGTCCTGAATCGTTTCGTCGACAAGCACGGCGAGGGGCCGATTGCTGGCATTCAGGCCAGGCACGTCAACAACCTCATCGACGAGATGGCCGACAGGCCGTCTGCCGCGAGCAATTTCCGGAAGCGTCTGAAGGCCGTCATGGATTACGCGGTGTCGGCCGGGATGCGCAGCGATAACCCGGTTGTTGTCGCCAAGCGCGTGAAGCTTAAGACCACGGGCCACAGAACGTGGACGGAGGGGGACATCACCGCATTCCGCAAGCGTCATGTTGGTACGCCGCTGCGGCTTGCCTTCGAGGTATTGCTTCACACCGGCCTGCGCCGCTCCGATGCCGTGCGGCTTGGCTGGAAGCACCTGACGAAGGACGGCTTCGTTATCACCACCAAGAAGAGCCAAGGCCACGTTGAGCTTTGCATCCCGGTGCACGCCGACTTGGCCCGCTACATTGCCGAGTGCCCGAAGGACGGTCCGGCCTTCATCGCAACCATGTACGGCCGCGCTCGAAGCGAGAAAGCGTTTTCCGCGTGGATTAGCGAAGCTGCGGCTGACGCTGACCTGCCTCCGAAGTCGTCACCGCATGGAGTCCGCAAAGCTGCGTGCCGTCGTCTTGCAGAGGCTGGCTGCACAGCCCTCGAAATCATGTCCATCACAGGCCACACCGATATCCGCGAAATCGAGCGCTATTGCCGCGCCGCTGAGCGCAAGGGTTTGGCCGCGACGGCAATGACGAAGCTGCAAGCAGGATTCGATATCAAATTGCCTAACCCACCTAGGCAGTTAGGCAAAAGTGCCCGCAAATCATTGAAGTCATTGGTAGCAAAAGCCGACTGGCGATCCCGGCAGGAATCGAACCTGCAACCCTCAGAGTAGAAATCTGATGCTCTATCCAGTTGAGCTACGGGACCGTTTTTAGCCGCCCTGGTTTGGGGCCAGCTGTTCATCTACCATGCCATTATGAAAAATATCGTCTTTAGCCAAGCCTGAACCGAACCGTTTTCCTCGAAGCCGCGACAAAGCGGAACGGTGGGGTGTTAGGGGGCCGGGTTGAGCGGCAGCGGACTGGACGATGGACCACATCGCCGGGAACGCTGACTAGCTTCCGGGACACGGCCGCCGGTCGACTGGTCCGGTATTGCTGCGCCATCAGGACGGCGTGCGCGGCGGTATCTCGATCAGTCTCCTCTGGGCTTGCCTAGTCATGGCGAATACGACGATTTGCACCTTTGGTTCCATCGCCTTGAGTCCGTCACCTTTCCGCGCATTTCATGCGACAAGCGGCGTTCGTCCGCGATTTCCGGGAGTCCATCCATGATCGGTCTTGTTCGCGCCGTCACACTCTGCGCCACGCTGGCGTTCGGCCTTAGCGTAGCGCAGGCCGCCGACAAGGCCTTCAAGCGCGACGATCTCGCCGATTCCGCGATCAAGCTGGAGGCGCAGATCAAGGGCGAGGCGGGGCCGGTCGCCAAGACCGGCGCGAGCTTGCGCACCGACGCCGATGCTGCCTTCCGGCGCAACGACTATCGCACCGGCCTGTTGGTGCTCGGCCAGATCGCGGCGACCGCGCCGGAGGATGCCGGCAACTGGCTGCGCCTGGCAAAAGTCATCTTCCAGATCACGCCGAAGAGCTCGAGCGAGCAGACCTTCCTGCTGGAGCGCGCCTCGACCGCCGCCTACATCGCCTATCAGCGCACCGGTAATCCGGGCGAGGAGGCCGACGCGCTCGCCGTGCTCGGCAAGTCGCTGTCCGAACGAAAACTATGGCGGCCGTCGTTGGATGCGCTGCGGCTGTCGCTCGACATGCGCGAGGTCGCCGACGTCCGCGGCCAGTATGAGAAGATGCGCGACGAGCACGGTTTTCGGCTGCTCGACTACACCGTGGACTCGGACTCGGCGAGCCCGCGCGCCTGCTTCCAGTTCTCGGAGGAACTGGCGAAGCGAACCGATTTTGCGCCGTACCTCGCGCTGGCGGGCCAGGACAAGCCGGCACTGTCGGCCGAGGGCAAGCAGCTCTGCGTCGACGGGCTGAAGCACGGCGAACGCTACAACATCAATCTGCGCGCCGGCCTGCCGTCCACCGTGAAGGAGGGCCTGCCGAAATCGGCCGAGTTCAACGTCTATGTGCGCGACCGCAAACCGTTCGTGCGCTTCAACAGCCGCGCCTATGTGCTGCCGAGGACCGGCCAGCGCGGCATTCCCGTGGTCAGCGTCAACACGCCCGCGGTCAATATCAACGTGTTCCGGATCGGCGACCGCAATCTGATCAACACGGTGGTGGACAGCGACTTCCAGAAGACGCTGTCCAAGTATCAGCTCAGCGACCTCGGCGGTGAGCGCGGCGTCAAAGTCTGGACCGGCGAGCTCGCGACCGCGATGACGCTGAACCAGGACGTCACCACCGCGTTCCCGGTCGATCAGGCGCTCGGCGAACTCCAGCCCGGCGTCTACGTGATGACGGCCGCGGCCAAGGGGCCGGGCTCGGACGAGGACTACCAACTCGCAACCCAATGGTTCATCGTTTCCGACCTCGGCGTCGCAGCCTATTCCGGCAATGACGGCATCCACGTGTTCGTGAATTCGCTGGCGTCCACCGACCCGGTCGGCAAAGCCGAGGTGCGGTTGGTCGCGCGCAACAACGAGATTTTGGCGACGCGCAAGACCGACGACAGCGGCCATGTGCTGTTCGAGGCCGGGCTTGCGCGCGGCGAGGGCGGCCTGTCGCCGGCGATGCTGACGGTCACGGGCGAGAAGGCCGACTATGCCTTCCTCAGCCTGAAGACCTCCGCATTCGACCTGTCCGACCGCGGCGTTTCGGGCCGCGCGGTGCCTGCGGGCGCCGACGCCTTCGTCTATGCCGAGCGCGGCGTCTACCGCTCCAGCGAGACCGTCTATCTCACCGCTCTGCTCCGCGACGGGCAGGGCAATGCGGTCACCGGCGGGCCGATGACCCTGGTGATCGAGCGCCCTGATGGCGTCGAATTCCGCCGCGCTGTGCTGTCCGACCAGGGCGCCGGCGGCAGCACGCTGGCCGTGCCGCTCAACTCGGCCGTGCCGACCGGGACCTGGCGGGTGCGCGCCTTCACCGACCCGAAGGGCTCCTCGGTCGGCGAGACCACCTTCATGGTCGAGGACTACGTTCCCGACAGGATCGAATTCGACTTGTCTGCCAAGGACAAGTTGATCAAAGCTAACGCTCCAGTGGAGATTAAGGCGGACGGTCATTTCCTCTATGGCGCGCCGGCCTCGAGTCTGGCGCTCGAAGGCGACATGCTGGTCGCGCCCGCATCGGAACGTCCGGGCTTTGCCGGCTACCAGTTCGGCGTCGCCGACGAAGAGACCACCTCGAACGAGCGCACGCCGCTGGAGAACCTGCCCGCGGCCGACGCCAACGGCGTTGCAACCTTCCCGGTCACGCTCGACAAGCAGCCGGCCTCGACGCGTCCCCAGGAAGCGCAGATCTTCGTCCGCATGGTCGAGACCGGCGGCCGCGCCGTCGAGCGTAAGATCGTGCTGCCGGTCGCACCCGTGGCCGCCATGATCGGCATCAAGCCGCTGTTTGGCGACAAGAACGTCGCGGAGGGCGACAAGGCCGAGTTCGAAGTCGTGTTCGTCTCGCCCGCGGGCGAGAGGCTTCGCCGCGACGGCCTGCGCTACGAGCTCCTGAAGATGGAGTCGCGCTACCAATGGTATCGCCAGAGCAATTATTGGGAATACGAGCCGGTCAAGTCGACGTCGCGCGTCGCTGACGGTGACGTCACCGTTGCCGCCGACAAGCCGTCGCGGATTTCGCTGACGCCGCAGCCAGGCCGCTACCGGTTGGACGTGAAGTCGAACGACGCCGACGGCCCGGTGACCTCGGTGCAGTTCGACGTCGGCTGGTATTCCGACGGCAGCGCCGACACGCCGGACCTGCTGGAGACCTCGATCGACAAGCCGCAATACGCTTCGGGCGACACCATGACCGTGTCGGTCAACGTCCGCAGCGCCGGCAAGCTGACCGTCAACGTGCTCGGCGATCGCCTGCTGACGACGCAGACCATCGACGTCAAGGAGGGCACCGCGCAGGTGAAGGTCCCGGTCGGCAAGGACTGGGGCACCGGCGCCTATGTGGTGGCGACGCTGCGCCGTCCGCTCGATGCGGCCGCGCAGCGCATGCCGGGTCGCGCGATCGGCCTGAAATGGTTCGGCATCGACAAGCAGACCCGCACACTCCAGGTGAAGCTGACGCCGCCGGCGCTGATCCGGCCGAATGCCATGCTGAAGATCCCGGTCAAGCTCGACGGGCTCAATCCGGGTGAGGACGCCAAGATCGTCATCGCCGCGGTCGATGTCGGCATCCTCAATCTCACCAATTACAAGTCACCGGCGCCGGACGATTATTATCTCGGCCAGCGCCGCCTGAGCGCAGAGATCCGCGATCTCTATGGGCAACTCATCGACGGCATGTCGGGCACGCGCGGACAGATCAAGTCCGGCGGCGACGCCGGTTCCGCCGAGCTCCAGGGCTCGCCGCCCGCGCAAAAGCCGCTCGCGCTCTATTCGGGCATCGTCACCGTTGCCGCCGACGGCACAGCGGAAGTGAGCTTCGACATTCCGGAGTTCGCCGGCACCGCGCGCGTGATGGCGGTGGCGTGGACCGCGGCCAAGCTGGGCCGCGCCAACATCGACATCGTGATCCGCGACCCTGTCGTGCTGACCACGACCCTGCCGCGCTTCCTGCTCAACGGCGACCACGGCACGGTCAATCTCGAGATCGACAATGTCGAAGGGCAGGCCGGCGACTACGTCATCGACGTCAAGACGGGCGGCCCGGTGAAGACGACCGGCAATCCCGCAACCACGGTGAAGCTCGCCGCCAAGCAGCGCAATTCGTTCACGCTCGCTGTCGACGCGACCGCGGCGGGGCAGGCGACGCTCGACGTCGACATCAAGGGACCGAATGGCCTGGCGCTGGCGCGCCACTATGCGCTCGACGTCAAGGCGGCGACCCAGGTGCTGGCGCGGCGCTCGATCCGGACGCTGGCGAAGGGCGAGAGCCTGACGCTGACCTCGGACATGTTCGCCGATCTCGTGCCGGGCACCGGCAGTGTCTCGGTCTCGGCGAGCCTGTCGACCGCGCTCGATGCGGCGACGATCCTCAAAGCGCTCGACCGCTATCCCTATGGCTGCTCGGAGCAGATCACCAGCCGCGCCATGCCGCTGCTCTATGTCAACGAGCTCGCTACGGGCGCGCATCTGGCCATGGATACCGAGGTCGACCAGCGCATCCGCGATGCCATCGAACGGCTGCTGGCGCGCCAGGGCTCGAACGGTTCGTTCGGCCTGTGGTCGGCCGGCGGCGACGACGCCTGGCTCGATGCCTACGTGACGGACTTCCTGACCCGGGCCCGCGAAAAGGGCTTTGTGGTGCCGGATGTCCTGTTCAAGACCGCACTCGACCGCATTCGCAATTCGGTCGTCAACGGCAATGAGCCGGAGAAGGATGGCGGCCGTGACCTCGCTTACGGTCTCTACGTGCTCGCGCGCAACGGTGCAGCGCCGATCGGCGATCTTCGCTATCTCGCCGACACCAAGCTCTCCAACCTCGCGACGCCAATCGCGAAGTCGCAGCTCGCGGCCGCGCTCGCGCTGGTCGGCGACCGCAACCGCGCAGAACGGGTCTATGGCGCAGCCCTCGACAGCCTTGCGCCCAAGCCCGTGCTGGAATTCGGCCGCACCGATTACGGCTCGCAGCTCCGCGATGCCGCAGCGCTGGTGTCGCTTGCCAGCGAAGGCAACGCGCCGAAGGCGACGCTGACGCAGGCGGTGACGCGGGTTGAGACCGCGCGCGGGCTGACGCCCTACACCTCCACGCAGGAGAATGCGTGGCTGGTGCTGGCGGCGCGCGCGCTCGCCAAGGAGAACCTGTCGATGGAGGTCGATGGCCAGCCGGTCAAGACCGCGCTCTATCGCAGCTACAAGGCCACGACACTGGAAGGCAAGCCGTTGAAGATTACCAACACCGGTGACGCGCCGGTGCAGGCCGTGATCTCGGTGTCGGGCTCGCCGGTGACGCCCGAGCCTGCGGCATCGAACGGCTTCAAGATCGAGCGCAACTTCTTCACGCTCGACGGCAAGCCGGCCGATATCAGCAAGGTCAAGCAGAACGACCGCTTCGCTGTTGTGCTGAAGATCACCGAGGAGAAGCCCGAGTACGGCCACATCATGGTGTCCGACTATCTGCCGGCCGGTCTCGAGATCGACAATCCAAAACTGGTGTCGTCGGGCGACAGCGGCACGCTGGGCTGGATCGAGGACGGCCAGGAGCCCGAGGATACCGAGTTCCGCGACGACCGCTTCACGGCGGCCGTCGATCGGGCCTCGGATTCCAAGGCGATCTTCACGGTGGCTTATGTCGTGCGTGTGGTCTCGCCCGGCAAATACGTGCTGCCGCAGGCCTATGTCGAGGACATGTACAATCCCTCGCGCTACGGTCGCACCGGGACGGGCACCGTCGAGGTGCGGGCGGCGAAGTGAGTGATGGCGAGATGAGTGATGTGGTGAGAGACCATTTGGATGGCCGGGATAAGCCCGGCCATGACGGAGCAAGGGGGAGGGGCCATCGCCTCCTCTCCGGCCTCGCGCTCACGCTCATCCTCGCCGTCGTCGGCTTCGTCGCCTGGGTCTACTCCCTCGGCCCGCTGCCCTTCGACGAAGCCCGCCAGGTCTCCACCACCATCGTCGACCGCAACGGCAAGCTGCTGCGCGCCTATGCGATGGCGGACGGGCGCTGGCGGCTGCCGGTCGAGACGAAGGCGAACGTCGATCCGACTTATCTAAAGCTGCTGCTTGCCTATGAGGACCAGCGTTTTTACGCCCATGACGGCATCGACCCGCTGGCGCTCGGGCGGGCCGCATTACAACTCGCCACGCGCGGCCACATCGTCTCGGGTGGATCGACCATCTCGATGCAGCTCGCACGGCTGATGGAGCCGCGGCGGCAGCGCTCGCTCTACGCAAAGCTGCGGCAGATGGTTCGTGCGATCGAGATCGAGCGGAGCTTGAGCAAGGAGCAGATCCTCGATCTCTATCTCGCGCTCGCGCCTTACGGCGGCAACCTCGAAGGCATTCGCGCCGCCTCGATCGCCTATCTCGGCAAGGAGCCGAAGCGGCTGCCGCTGGCTGAGGCCGCGCTGCTGGTCGCGCTGCCGCAATCGCCGGAGACCCGCAGGCTCGATCGCTATCCCGATGCGGCGCGCAAAGCGCGTGACCGCGTGCTTGACCGTATGGTCGAGGAGCATCAGATCAGCCTCGACGACGCGACGCAGGCCAAGGCCGTTCCCGTGCCAAAGCTGCGCAAGCCGATGCCGATCCTGGCGCCGCACGCCTCCGATACGGCGCTGGCGACGGTCAAGGACACGCCCGTCATCAAGCTGACGCTCGATGCCAACCTGCAGAAGGTGCTGGAGCCGCTGGCGCGCGACCGCGCCATTGCGTTGGGGCCGAGCATCTCGGTCGGCATTATCGTGGTTGATAACGAGAGCGGTGACGTGCTCGCGCGCGTCGGCTCGGCGGATTATTTCGACGAGCGCCGGGCAGGGCAGGTCGACATGACCCGTGCCATCCGCTCGCCGGGCTCGACGCTGAAGCCGTTCATCTATGGGCTCGCCTTCGAGGACGGTTTTGTTCATCCCGACAGCCTGATCGACGATCGGCCCGTGCGCTTCGGCTCCTACGCGCCGGAAAATTTCGACATGACTTTCCAGGGCACAGTGCCGGTGAAGAAGGCGCTGCAGATGTCGCTGAACGTGCCCGCGATCGTCCTGCTCGACCGCGTCGGCGCGAGCCGGCTGGCATCGCGGCTGCGTCAGGCCGGCGGCAATCTGGTGCTGCCCAAGGACGAGGCGCCGGGACTTGCCATGGGCCTTGGCGGTGTCGGCGTGACGCTGCAGGACCTCGCCCAGCTTTATGCGGGCTTCGCCCGGCTCGGCACCACCAAGCCGCTGCGCGAGGTCATGGCTGACGGGGACGACCGCGAGCCGCTGCGGCTGCTCGATCAGGTCGCGGCCTGGCAGGTGGGCAATGTGCTGCTCGGCACCCCGCCGCCGGAGAACGCGGCCCACAACCGCATCGCCTTCAAGACCGGCACCTCCTACGGCTACCGCGACGCCTGGTCGATGGGCTTCGACGGCCGCATGACCATCGGCGTCTGGGTGGGCCGGCCCGACGGCGCGCCGGTGCCGGGCCTGATCGGCCGGGTCGCCGCCGCGCCGATCCTGTTCGACGCCTTCGCCCGGACCGGCAAGACGCTGGTCCCGTTGCCGAAGCCACCGAAGGGAACCCTGGTCGCCAGCAACGCGAAGCTGCCGTTGCCGTTGCGGCGGTTCCGCCCGGTCGGTGATCTGGTACGGGCTGGGGGCGAACAGGCTCTGCACATCCAGTTCCCGCTGAACGGCTCGCGGATCGATGTCGATCGCTCGGGTGGCGAGGGCGGTGCGGTCATGCCGGTCAAGGTCGCGGGCGGAGTCCTGCCCATGACCGTCATGGTTAACGGAACGGCGCTGGGCGAGATCGACGGACGGCGCCAGCGGCTGATCGATCCGCCCGGTCCGGGCTTTGCGCGCCTGACCGTCATCGACGCCACGGGCGCCGCGGACACAGTCGTCATTCGAATTCAATGACCCTGCCTCAAGCGGTTGTGGCAATAACGGTTTCAGCGTAAGCGGAACCAATGGCCGAGACCTACCCAACACCCCGTTTTGGAGCTCCCCGCGAGCCGAAATCCCCGGTGAATCCGGGTAGCCGGCTCGTGTCCATGTTCGACATCGCCACAGCCAGCCACGCCCGCGCGGTCGGCTTCCTTTTGGTTTGCGCGTTGCTGCTGTTCCTGCCGGGCTTCTTCACGATTCCACCGGTTGACCGGGACGAGGCGCGCTTTGCGCAAGCGACCAAGCAGATGGTCGAGAGCGGCGATTATGTCGACATCCGCTTCCAGGAAGACGTCCGCTACAAGAAGCCGGTCGGCATCTACTGGCTGCAATCGGCCGCGGTCGAGACGGCGTCGGCGCTCGGTCTGCCGCGGGCCGAATTGCGCATCTGGGTCTATCGGCTCCCCTCGCTGATCGGCGCGATCGGCGCCGTGCTCATGACCTACTGGACGGCGCTCGGCTTCGTCACGCGGCGCGCTGCGGTGCTTGCCGCGCTCCTGATGAGTGCCTCCGTGCTGCTCGGCGTCGAGGCACGGCTCGCGAAAACCGACGCGATGCTGCTGTTCTGCGTGGTCGCCGCCATGGGCGCGATGGCACGGGCCTATCTGTCGTGGCAGCGCGCCGAGGACGAGACGCATCCGCCCTGGAGTTGGCCCGCGATCTTCTGGACCGCGCTCGCCGTCGGCATCCTGATCAAGGGCCCGTTGATCCTGATGTTCGCCGGCCTGACCATCGTCGCGCTCGCGATCCAGGACCGCGATGCCTCCTGGCTGTGGAAGCTGCGTCCGCTCTGGGGGCTGATGTGGATGCTGGTGCTGGTGCTGCCCTGGTTCGTCGCGATCTTCTGGCGCGCGGGCGATGCCTTCTTCGCCGATTCCGTCGGTGGCGACATGCTGAGCAAGTTAGGCGCCCAGGAATCCCACGGCGCGCCGCCTGGACTGTACCTGGTGCTGTTCTGGATCACGTTCTGGCCCGGAGCGCCGCTGGCGGCGATGGCGGCGCCCGCAGTCTGGCGCGCGCGGCGCGAGCCCGGCGCACAATTCCTGCTGGCCTGGCTGGTCCCGTCCTGGATCGTGTTCGAGGCGGTGCTGACCAAGCTGCCGCATTACGTGCTGCCGCTGTACCCTGCGATCGCGATCCTCACCGTCGGCGCGCTGGAGCGGCGCGTGCTGTCTTGGTCCTGGTTGATGCGCGGCTCGGCTTGGTGGTTCGCGATTCCGGTGGCCGGCTCGATCATCGCCGTTGTCGGCGCGGTGATGCTGACGCGGCAGCCGGCCTTCGTGGCCTGGCCGTTCATCGCGGCCTCGCTGATCTTCGGGCTGTTCGCCTGGTGGCTTCACGACAACAACCACGCCGAACGCTCGCTGCTCAACGCGCTGGTCGCAGCCCTGATGCTGGCGGTCGTGGTCTACGGCATCGTGCTGCCGTCGCTGACGCCGGTGTTTCCGAGCATCGAGGTCGCACGCGCACTTCGCAACGTCACCTGCGTCGGGCCGAAGGCGGCCGCGGCCGGCTATCACGAGCCCAGCCTCGTCTTCCTGACCGGCACGCAGACGCTGCTCACCGACGGTTCGGGCGCGGCGGATTTCCTGCGGCAAGGGAGCTGCCGTTTCGCGCTGGTCGAGCAGCGTTCTGAGCGCGGCTTCGTGCAGCGCGCCGAGGCGATCGGGCTGCGCTACAAGGTTGGCACGCGCATCGACGGCTATAATTTTTCGCAAGGGCGCGCGATCTCGATCTCGATCTTCCGCTCGGATGGCACCGAGTAGGATGCCGGCACCAACCGACATCGCGCCGCGCCCGAGCTATCCCGCGCAATTGCTCGCGGCGTCGGGGCGCGCCCTGGCGCAACTCGTGCGTACGCCCTCGCATTCGCGCCGCGCCGAGGCCGCACGAAAGCTGGCGCGGCATTCGCTATGGCTCAGCGCGGCCGGCGCAGCCCTGGTCATCGTGCTGATGCTCGCGTTCGATCAGACCGAGATCCAGCTGATGCCGGCGCGTGGCGCGCCCGGCCTGTGGCCGATCCGCATCCTCACCGATTTCGGCAAGGACGAGTATGTGCTCTCGGTGCTCGGGGGGGCGCTGGTGGTCCTGGCGCTGGTTGCAGCGGGATGGCACGGTACCCGCCGCACGTTACTGCTCGGCCTCGGCACGCGGCTGCAGTTCATGTTTCTCTCTGTTGCCCTGTCCGTATTCGTCGCCGAGATTCTGAAATATCTCATCGGTCGCGGACGTCCGTTCGTCGGCGGCAAGGCCAATCCGTTCAATTTCATCCCGTTCGAGGGGACGGGGGCCTATGCCAGCCTGCCGTCGAGTCATGCGGTGACGGCGTTCGCGCTGGCGTTTGCGGTGTCGGCGCTGTGGCCGCGCCTGCGCGTGTTCATGTTCACTTACGCAATCGTGATCCTGCTGACGCGGCTGGTGCTGCTCGCGCATCACCCGAGTGATGTGGTGGCCGGCGCCCTGGTCGGCATGGTCGGCGCCATGGCGGTGCGCTACTGGTTCGCGGCCCGCAGGCTCGGCTTTGCCATCCGTTCCGACGGCACCATTGTGCCGCTTGCAGGGGCGGTCTCGGGCCACCTCAAAAGGGTTGCCCACGGGGCATCCGCCCCATAAAAGCGGCTGCCTGCCGGGACCGCCGGTTCCCGAGCCAAGCCCATTCCAACCACGAGCTTCGATTTGTCGTCCCAGCCTTCGGTTTCCATCGTCGTCCCCGTGCGCAACGAAGCCGACAATATCGCACCGCTGATCGCGGAGATCGGCGCGGCGCTCGATGGCCGCTGGGCCTATGAGATCATCTACGTCAATGACGGCTCGACGGATGCGACCGGCGACCGGCTCGCTGCCATTATGCAGCGGCGGGACAATCTGCGGCAGCTTCGTCATGCCAAATCGGGCGGTCAATCGGCGGCAGTGCGCAGCGGCGTGCGCGCCGCGCGCGGCCCCATCGTGGCGACGCTCGACGGCGACGGCCAGAACAATCCGGCTTTCCTGCCCGACCTGATCGCGGCGGTCGAGAAGGGTAGCAAGGTCGGACTGGCCGCGGGACAACGCGTCGGCCGCAAGGATACCGGCTTCAAGAAATTACAGTCGCGCGTCGCCAACGGCGTTCGCAACGCGATCCTGAAGGACGGTACGCGCGACACCGGCTGCGGATTGAAGGCGTTCCGGCGCGAGGTGTTCCTGATGATGCCCTATTTCGACGGGCTGCATCGCTTCCTGCCGGCGCTGGTGCGCCGCGAGGGTTTTGAGATCGCCTATGTCGACGTGATCGACCGGCCGCGCCATTCCGGCGTGTCCAATTACGGTTTCTTCGACCGGCTGTGGATCGGCATCATGGATCTCGTGGGCGTGTGGTGGCTGATCCGCCGCAAGAAGCCGACGCCAGATGTGTCTGAGGTGCAAGCATGATCATCCAGTACGGTCAGGCGTTGAACAATTATCTCTACGACGTCTTCGTCGCCAAGTTCGATTTCTGGCTGGCGTTCGGCCTCGTCGCGCAGTTGTTCTTCACCGCGCGCTTTCTGGTGCAATGGATCGCGAGCGAGCGCGCCGGCAACAGCGTGGTGCCGATGGCGTTCTGGTTCTGCTCCATGGGCGGCGGGCTGATGACGCTGGTCTATGGCGTCGTCAAGCGCGAGCCGGTCATCATCCTCGGCCAGGCGCTCGCGACCATCATCTATATCCGCAACATCATGCTGATCATCAAGAACCGCGGCCGCGGCTCACAGACGCTGGAGCGCTGATCCGAGGCGACTAGCGCGGCAACGCCGACGCCGCACCTGCTGCGGGCAGGGCGGCGGTATCTGCTTCGTGCCTGCGATAAGGCTCGCCCGCCGCGTCGAGCACGGGATAGGCGACCGAGCAGATGTGCGAATGGATGCGGCGCAAATCGCGCAGCACGTCGAGATGCAGCGACGTGGTCTCGAGGGTCTCGGGGCGGCCCTCGCGCAGGCGGTCGAGGTGGCGCTCGACTGCGGCAAGCTCGGTGTTGCGCAGCGCCGTCTTCTCGACCAGCAGCTTGCGCGCCTCGTTGGCGTCGCCCGACATGAAGATGCCGAAGGCGATGCGCAGCGAGTCCATCGTGCGCTTGTGGAAGGCGGCGAGCTCCTCGGCACCCTCGGGCGAGAACTGAAAGCGGCGCTTGATCTTCTTGGTGGCGAGTTCGCTCAGACTCTTGTCGATGATGTCGCCGATATGTTCCAGATTGATGGCGAAGGAGATGATCTCCATCGCCCGCCGGCCCTCGCTCTCGTCGAGGCTGCCCCGCATCAATTTCGTCACGTAGAGCTTGATGGCTTCGTCGAGGCCGTCGACGACATTGTCCGACTTAGAGACCTGGTCGACCAGCGCGCGGTCGCCGGTCATCATCGCCGCCATCACCTTGCGCAGCATCACCTCGACGAAATCGCCCATGCGCAAGGCCTCACGCGCCGCGTCGGCGAGCGCCAGTGACGGCGTCTCCAGTGCCGATTCGTCGAGATAGCGCGGCCGGGCCGGATCGTCTTCCTTGACGCGATCGGGCAGCAGCCGGGTCAGGAGACGCGACATGGTGTCGAGCAGGCCGATGAAGATGACGGCTGTGCCGACGTTGAAGGCGATGTGGAAGGCCGCCGTCATCTTGGCGAGATCCGGCTGCCAGGCATGCATGTGCTCGGCGATCGTGCCGAGGAACGGCAGTACCAGTGCAATCCCGATCACGCGGTTGACGAGATTGCCGACCGGCAGGCGGTAGCTCGCGGCATCGTCGCGCCTGGCGCCTTCGAACACGGGGTTGATGGCGCTGCCAAGATTGGCCCCTAACACCAGGGCCAGCGCAGCATAGGGGGTGATGAACTGCGAATACGCCAGCGACATGATCAGCAGCACGCTGGCGACGCTCGAATGTACCGCCCAGGTCACGAGCGCGGCGATGACGATGCAAAGCACGGGATCGCCCGTGATCGCCGACATCATGGCACGAACACCCGGCGCGTTCTCCGCGGGCGCCAGCGTGTCGAGCAGGATGTGCAGCGACAGCAGCATCAGTCCGAGGCCGATGAGGACACGGCCGATATCCTTGATCCTCGACCGCGGGCCGGCGCGGAAGGCGACGAGCCCGAACACGAACAGGACGGGTGCGGCGGCCGCGATATTGAACGACAGCACCTGCACGATCAGCGTCGTGCCGACATTGGCCCCCAGCATGATGGCGAGCGCGGCGGCGACGCTCACGAGGCCTTCGGCCGCAAACGAGCTGGTGATCAGCGCAGTTGCCGTGCTGCTCTGGAGCAGGGCGGTGAGGCCGAGACCGGCGGCAAACGCGCTGAAGCGGTTGCTGAGCGCCTTGCCCAGCAGTCGCCGCAGATCGGGGCCGAAGGCGCGCAAAATCCCGCTGTGGACCATGTGCAGGCCCCACAGCAGCAGCGCAACGCCGCCCATCAGATCGAGCAGAACCAACGTTCCCATACTCCGAGTCCGGATTAGAGTCGATCGGTGAGGCTAACGCCAAACGCCAGCGGATCAAACCCCTTGTTGGCGCATCAGCGTTAACGTTTGCGTCGGCTGCACGTTCCCCCGGCGCGGGTTGACGCGTCCGCCGGCGCGCGATTGCCGCGTCCCGAGGCGCGATGCCTTGTGAGCAGGCTCACATTGCTGCCTTGAGGGCAGCGAAGCCGCGATCGAGATCGGCCTTGAGGTCGTCGACGCTTTCGAGCCCGATGTGCAGACGCAGCGTGGGGCCGCCCGGCGACCATTTCGTGGCAGTGCGATAGGTGTCGCAATCGAAGGGAATCACCAGGCTCTCGAAGCCGCCCCAGGAGAAGCCCATGCCGAAGAGCTTGAGCGTGTCGAGCATGGTGTCGACCGCCTTCTGCGGCGCCGGCTTCAAGACGATGCTGAACAGGCCAGACGCGCCGGTGAAATCGCGCTTCCAGATCGCATGGCCCGGATCGGTCTCTAACGCCGGATGCAGCACGCGGGCGACCTCGGGACGGCTCGCAAGCCAGCGCGCCATGTCGAGCCCGGAGCGATGATGCTGCGCCAGGCGCACCGACAGCGTGCGCAGGCCGCGCAGCGCCAGGAAGACGTCATCGGGGCCGGCGCAGACGCCGAGCAGGCGGATGCCTTCGGCGATCTGCGGCCAGGCCTTGGCATTGGCCGAGATGGTGCCGAACATGATGTCGGAATGGCCGCCGATATATTTGGTGGCGGCCTGCATGCTGATGTCGACGCCCTGCTCGAGCGAGCGGTGATAGAGCGGCGTCGCCCAGGTGTTATCGTCGATGACGAGCGCGCCGCGGGCATGTGCGACCTCTGCGATGGCACGGATGTCCGGCATCTCGAACGATTGCGAGCCGGGCGCCTCGACCAGCACCGCGCTTGTGTTGGGCTTGAACAGCTTGTCGATGCCGGCGCCGATCATCGGATCGAAGTAGGTGGTCTCGATGCCGAAGCGGGTGAGCATGCCGTGGCAGAAATTGCGCGAGGGCCGATAGACGTTGTCGCAGACCAGAATGTGGTCGCCGGCCTTCAGCACCGAGAGCAGGGTGGTGGAGATCGCCGACAGCCCGGACGGCACGATGCCGACCCCGGCGCATTGCGGCCCCTCCAGCGCCATCAGGGTCTCCTGGAACGCTCGGGTGGTCGGCGTGCCGTGCCGGCCGTACTGGAACTCGCCGCGATGAGCATGCAGGTCCTCGGCGGTCGGATAGAGCACGGTCGAGCCGTGGAAGACCGGCGGGTTGACGAACCCCTTCTGCGCCTTGGTGTCGCGGCCGGAGGTGACCAGCCGGGTCTCGGCGTGTTGTTCGGAGGGGTGCGAGGAATCCATGCGTCTGCTTTCAAAACCGCGTTTCCGCTCGGCGCTCGGCGCCTGACGGGACGGCCGGGGGCCGCCCTCGTTAATAACAGAACACAGAAGAGTCCCGTCAACCCCTTGACCCGGCTCGCCAGTCGTTCTGAGATGCGTACGTGCTATTCAGTCGCTGCATGTTGAGGGGCCTGCCGCGAGCTTCGATCCATCGCCTGACCGGGCCTTGCGCCACAGCCATAACGGCGGGCGCCTTTCGGCGGGGATTAAGATATGGGCCTCCCGGGATCGGCGAGTGATCGGCAAGGTTTTCCAGCATGATTCTTGGTTTTCCAGCATGACTCTTGCAAGGCTGGTCTTGATACGGCTAGCCCTGGCAGAGACGATCCCAAAGACAACGTTCCAGACCTTGAGACGACTTTGAAAGGCCTAAAGCCCATGAAACGCGTAACCTTGGCTCTCACTCTTGCTCTCGCCGCCGGCCTGACTGCCCAAGCCGCCGATGCGCAAACGCTCAAGACCATCAAGGACCGGGGCATGCTGTCCTGCGGCGTCAGCCAGGGTCTGCCCGGCTTCTCCTCGCCCGACGACAAGGGCAACTGGACCGGGCTTGACGTCGACGTCTGCCGCGCGATCGCCGGGGCGATCTTCAACGATCCGACCAAGGTCAAGTACGTGCCGCTCTCCGCCAAGGACCGCTTCACGGCGCTGCAATCCGGCGAAGTCGACGTGCTGTCGCGCAACACCACCTGGACCGTCTCGCGCGACACCTCGCTCGGCGCCAACTTCACCGGCGTGACCTATTATGACGGGCAGGGCTTCATGGTGAAGAAGTCGCTCAAGGTGAATTCTGCGCTCGAGCTCAACAGCGCCTCGGTCTGCGTCCAGACCGGCACCACCACCGAGCAGAATCTCGCCGACTACTTCAAGGCCAACAACATGAAGTACGAGGTGATCGCATTCGGCACCAACGACGAAACGGTCAAGGCCTATGAGGCCGGACGCTGCGACGTCTTCACCACCGACCAGTCGGGCCTGTACGCCAACCGCCTGAAGCTTGCCAATCCCGGCGATCACATGGTGCTTCCGGAAATCATCTCGAAGGAGCCGCTCGGACCGATGGTGCGCCACGGCGACGACCAATGGTTCGACATCGTGAAATGGACGCTGTTTGCCATGATCACCGCCGAAGAGCTCGGCGTGACCGCGAAGAACGTCGACGAGAAGGCGAAGCTGGAAAATCCGGAGATGAAGCGCGTCCTCGGCACCGACGGCAATTTCGGTGAGCAGCTCGGCCTGACCAAGGACTGGGTGGTGCGCATCGTGAAAGCCGTCGGCAATTACGGCGAAGTGTTCGACCGCAACGTCGGCGCGGGCTCGCCGCTCGCCATCAATCGGGGTCTCAACAATCTCTGGAACAAGGGCGGTCTCCAGTACGCGCCGCCGATCCGCTGATCCCGCTTGACCCACTGGCAGCGGCGATGAGCACCGAGGCTCGCAAACCGCCGCCCCAGATCGCGCTGAAGATCAGGCGCGTGCTGGGCGGCAAGACAGGCTGGAACGGCATCGCCGTCCAGTTTGCCTTCGCCGCGGTCCTGGGCTGGATTGCCTATGAAATCGTCTCCAACGCCCGCGCCAACCTCGAGAACCAGCATATTGCCGCCGGCTTCGGCTTCCTCGGGAACAATGCCGGTTTCGATGTCAATCAGACACTGATCTCGTATACCGGCTCGGACACGTTCCTGCGCGTGTTCGTGGTCGGGCTTCTCAACACGCTCGTGGTCTCGGTGGTGGGCATCGTCTTTGCTACCCTGATCGGCTTCATCGTCGCGCTGTGCCGGCTGTCGCCCAACTGGCTCGTGGCGCGCGTCGGCGAGATCTATGTCGAGGTGATCCGCAACCTGCCGCTGCTATTCCAGATCCTGTTCTGGTACCTGGCGGTGCTCGCGGCCTTGCCCAATCCGCGGCAGAGCATTTCGCTGTTCGGCATCGCCTTCGTCAGCAATCGCGGCCTCGTCATTCCCCGCCCGATCGGCGAGAGCGGCTTCGAGGCGTTCCTGGCGGTGCTGGTATTCGGCATCGTGGCTTCGCTGGCGTTGCGCGTCTATGCGCGCCGGGCGCTGTTTCAGCGGGGACAGATGATCCGGATCTGGCCTTATGTGCTGGGACTGCTGTTCGGGCTGCCGCTCGTCACCATGCTGATATCAGGTCTGCCCTTCACCTTCGAGTTGCCGCAGCTCAAGGGCTTCAATTTCGCGGGCGGCTCGCGGATCATCCCCGAGTTCGTGGCGCTGACATTGGCCTTGTCGACCTATACCGCCGCCTTCATCGCCGAGATCGTGCGCGCGGGCATCCTCTCCGTCCACAGCGGACAGATGGAAGCGGGATCGTCGCTGGGCCTGAGCCGCGGCACCACGCTTCGCCTGGTCGTCGTGCCGCAGGCGATGCGCGTCATCGTTCCGCCGCTGACCAACCAGTACCTCAATCTCACCAAGAATTCGTCGCTGGCCGTCGCGATCGGCTATCCTGACCTCGTCTCCGTGTTCGCCGGCACGTCGCTGAGCCAGACCGGGCAGGCCATCGAGATCATCGCCATGACGATGGGCGTCTATCTCCTGATCTCGCTGATCACCAGCGCCATCATGAGCGTCTACGGTTGGCGCGTCAGCCGGAGTCTCGGCGCATGAGCGATATCGCCTCGCCCAGCTTCGTCCGCCAGGACCTTCTCGATGAGCGCCCCGCGCCGGTGAAGACCACGGGCTTCATCGGCCTCGTGCGGACGCGCCTGTTCAACTCGCCGACCAACGTCCTGCTTACGATCGTCGGCGCCTTGCTGCTCTGGTTCACCATCATTCCTTCCGTCAGGTTCCTGGTAGTCGATGCAGTCTGGACCGGCAAGGATCGCACGGCCTGCCTCGCAGAGAACGCCGGCTTTGCGGTCGGCGCCTGCTGGCCCTATATCCAGGCCAAGCTGCCGCAACTGATCTACGGCTTCTACCCCGAGGCCGAACGCTGGCGGGTCAACCTCACGCTCGTCCTGGCGGTGGTCCTGTTGTTGCCGTTGCTCATTCCGCGGCTGCCGTCGAAAGGCCTGAACGCCGGCCTGTTCTTCTTCGCGTTTCCAGTGGTTGCATTCTTTCTGCTGCACGGCGGCGGCATCAAGGGATTTGGCCTGAGTTCGACAGCCGACCTGCTGCAATTGTTCGACGACAGCATCATCGGCGCCGGGCAGGCTCTGCTCGGTCTCGGCAAGACATCCGCTGCCGCGCCGCTGTTGTGGGTCGTCGGCAATTTCATCGTGCTTGTTGGTACTGCGATCTACTGGCTGATCTTTCCGCTGACCTGGCTGCGCGACCAGCTCCAGGGGACAGGCCAGTCGGTCTGGGTCGATTTCGCCATCACGGCCGCGATCGTCTCGCTGATCGCCTTCGTTCTCGGCGGCGGCGTTCGCACCGGCGTGCGGGCCCTGACATCCAGCATCGCGACCTTCGTCGCCATCGCGATCGTCATCGAGCTGATGGGGCTCGATCACGGCGGACTGCCGATCGTCACGACGAATTTGTGGGGCGGGCTTCTGGTGACGCTGGTGGTCTCCGTCACCGGCATCGTCACCTCGCTGCCGATCGGCATTGCGCTGGCGCTTGGGCGACGCTCGACCATTCCGCTGATCCGGATATTCTCGATCGCCTTCATCGAGTTCTGGCGCGGCGTGCCGCTGATCACCGTGCTGTTCTTCGCCACCTACATGCTGCCGCTGTTCCTGCCCGGTAATTTCACGGTCGACGGCCTCGTCCGCGCGCTGATCGGCATCGCGCTGTTCACAGGCGCCTATCAGGCCGAGAACGTCCGCGGCGGGCTGGCCGCGATCCCGCGCGGGCAGGGCGAGGCGGCTGCGGCGCTGGGGCTGTCCTGGTGGAAGACGAGCTCGCTGATCGTGCTGCCGCAGGCGCTGCGCCACGTCATTCCGAACCTCGTCAACAGCTTCATTTCGCTGTTCAAGGACACTTCGCTGGTCTCGATCGTGGCGCTGTTCGATCTCCTGGGCTCGCTGCGGGCGTCGTTCTCGGACCCGAAATGGTCGTCGCCGTCGACCGCGTTCACCGGCTTTGCCTTCGCCGGGATCATCTACTTCATCTTCTGCTTTGGGATGTCGCGCTACTCGCTCTTCGTCGAACACCGCCTCAACGCTCACCGCCGCAACTGATCGAGCTCACCATGTCCGACTCCATCGTCAAGATTTCCGGCCTGAACAAATGGTACGGCGAGTTTCACGTACTGCGCGACATCGACCTCGAGGTCCGCAAGGGCGAGCGCATCGTGATCTGCGGCCCGTCAGGCTCGGGTAAGTCGACGCTGATCCGCTGTATCAACGCGCTGGAGGAATTCCAGGAGGGCGAGATCGTCGTTGACGGTATCGAGCTCGGGCCGAACCTCAAGCACGTCGACGCCGTGCGGCGCGAAGTCGGCATGGTGTTCCAAAGCTTCAACCTGTTCCCGCACCTGACCGTGCTGGACAATTGCACGCTGGCGCCGATCTGGGTGCGCAACATCCCCAAGAAGGACGCCGAGGAGGCGGCGATGAAGTTTCTGGAGCGGGTCAAGATCCCGCACCAGGCCAACAAGTTTCCGGGGCAGATGTCCGGCGGTCAGCAGCAACGCGTCGCGATCGCCCGCGCGCTGACGATGAACCCGAAGGTGATGCTGTTCGACGAGCCGACCTCGGCGCTGGACCCCGAAATGGTCAAGGAAGTGCTCGATACCATGGTCGACCTCGCCGAGGAGGGCATGACCATGCTGGTCGTCACGCACGAGATGGGCTTTGCCCGCGAAGTCGCCAACCGCGTGGTGTTCATGGACGCCGGCCAGATCATCGAGGCCAACACGCCCAACGAGTTCTTCGCGGCCCCGCAGCACGCCCGCACAAAACTGTTCCTGAGCCAGATCCTGCGCTGAGCACCTGCGATCCGGTGGCCTCGCCGGTCTAACTGCCCCGCCAGCCTGGCACCATGCGAATCGGCTAGCCTCTTTTCGGGCGATCCTCCGGAGAGAGACTTTGCAGAGCAGCGCCGGCGCGCGCGCATTCCAGAACGCGCGATTGCAGAAGAAGTTGAAGAAGCAGGCGGACGCGGTCATGTCCGTCGCGGTTCAGGCGCTCGGACAGGGCAGATATGCGGAGGTTGAGACGCTCTGCCGTCAGATTCTGACGGAGGTTCCGGATCATTTCGACGCCGCACACCTGCTCGGCCTGCGCGCGTATGATGGCGGGCGGCTCGACGAGGCGCAACAGCTGCTCGAGCGCGCGATTGCGCTCGATCCGCGTTCGCCCGATGCCCATGGCAATCTCGGGGCCGTGTATTTCAATCTCCAAAAATTTCAGGACGCCCGCGCATGCCAGGAGAAGGCCATTGCGCTGAAGCCGAATTCTCCGATCGCTCTGACCAATCTCGGCAATACGCTGCTGCACATCGGCTTCGGCGAGCAGGCGATCGAACTGCACGAACGCGCTATCAGGCTGAAGCCGGACTATGCCGATGCATTCTGCAATCGCGGCATGGCGGAGCTGATCAAGGGCCAGTTCGAGCGCGCCAAGGAGAGTTTCGATCGCGCTCTGGTGTTTCAGCCGCGTCATGCGGAGGCGATCGCGGGCAAGGGCATGGTGTGCATCGAGCTCCGGCACTACGAAGAGGCGGCCGCCGCAATCGCAGCAGGGCTCGCGATCAAGCCGGATTCACCGAAGATTCTCGCGCAGCGCGGTCGGCTCAATCTCGATCTGTCGCGGCTGGAGCAGGCGCTCGCTGACTTCGACGCGGCGCTGGCGCTTTCGCCAAGGCTCGAAGTGGCCTTGCAGGGAAAGGCGCAAGTCAACATTCTCAAGGGCAACACGGCGGAGGCGATGGCGGTCGTCCAGACATTGCTCGAGGGAAATCCGCGGTCCGACATCGGAATTGCGCTTCTGGCTTCCTGCTATGCGAGCCAGGGAGAGATCGCGACGGCGCTCGGGCATCTCGACGCTGGGCTGGCAATCGCGCCGGACTATGCGGACTTGATCGGGCGCAAGATCTTCCTTCTGGACTATCTCCCAGGCGCCGATTTTGCGGTCCAGCAGGCCGCGCGAAAACATTGGTGGGACGCGATCGGCGCCAAACTGCCGCAACGGGCGTTGTCGCCTCGTAAGCTCGATCCGGACAAGCGGATCTCGATCGGATATGTCGCGTCCGAATTCAGGAACCAGTCGGCAGCGTTCGCTCTGCTACCGGTGCTGCGCCATCATGATCACGCCAGGTTCGAGATCGTTTGCTACTCGTGTTCGCCGTTACGAGACGAGATAACCGACAAATTCAGATCGATGGCGGACGTATGGGTCGACGCCTGGCAGTTTTCGGACGACGAACTGGCCGATCGCATCCAGGCCGACGGGATCGACATTCTGATCGACGTGTCCGGGCATTCGACCGGCAACAGGCTCCATGTCTTCGCCCGCAAGCCGGCCCCCATCCAGGTCACGGGTTTCGGACATGCCACCGGTACCGGCCTTCAGACCATGGACCATGTGCTCGCGGATCCCATCTTCATTCCGCAATCGGCGCGTCATCTGCTGGCCGAAAAAGTTCATGATCTGCCGTGCCTGATCACGATCGATCCCATCCTGGATGTGCCGCCTTCGGAGCCTCCGATGCTCCGCAACGGCTATGTAACCTTCGGCGTGTTCAACCGCATCTACAAGATCTCGGACGAGGCCATCAGCGTGTGGTCGACAGTGATGCGCGAGGTGACGGGTTCGAAGATCATCATCAAGCATACCCTGCTTGACGATCCCTTGCTGCGCGGCAGACTGGTCGCGCGTTTCGTGGCGCGCGGCGTTGCCGTGGAGAACATCGTCTGCCTGGGCTCGACCTCGCGTCATGAGCATCTGCTGGCCTTTGCGAAGGTCGACATTTCGCTCGATACGTTCCCGCAAAACGGCGGCGTCAGCACCTGGGAATCGCTCTATGGGGGCGTTCCGGTCGTCGCCAAGCTCGGCAACGGGGCCTCGTCGCGTGCCAGCGGGTCGATCGTGGCTGCCGTCGGTCTCGAGGGCTGGGTCGCCGAGGACGACGATGGCTATGCGGCGATCGCATGCAAATATGCGGCGCAGCCCGCTCATCTGACGAAGTTGCGCGCCGAGTTGCCGGCTCGGATCGCGGCTTCGCGCGCCGGCAACGTCGAGCTCTACACGCGCGAGGTCGAAGCGGCTTACCGCCAGTTCTGGCGCGACTATTGTAGTTCCTGAACCAGATACTGCGCTGAGCCCCCGGGGAAATCCCGGGGGTATCACCGCGCCAGCCGACCGGCCGGCCGGGCTTGCGAATCAGTTAGACTCTTCCCGGGCCATCCTCCGGAGAGACACCTTGCAGAGCAGCGGCGCCGGCGCGCGCGCATTCCAGAATGCGCGATTGCAGAAGAAATTGATGAAGCAGGCGGACGCCGTCCTCTCCGCCGCTGCGGCCGCCTATGGCCAGGGCCGATATGCCGAGACCGAGACGCTCTGCAGTGAGATACTCAAAGCGCTTCCGGATCATGTCGATGCTACGCACCTGCTCGGCATGTGCGCGCATGACGGCCGGCGCCTGGAGGAGGCGCAAGAGCTGCTTGAGCGCGTGATTGCCATCGATCCCCGTTTGCACGATGCCCATAATAACCTCGCGACCGTGCATTTCGACCTCGGCAACTACGAGGAGGCGCAGCGGTGCCAGGAGAGGGCCATCGCGCTGAAACCGAATTTCGCGGTCGCGCTGACCAATCTCGGCAACACGCTGATGCATTTGGGGCTGTTCGGACAGGCAATCGATCTGCACGAGCGCGCAATCAAGGCCAAACCGGACTGTGCCGACGCGTTCTGCAATCGCGGCATGGTCGAGATGATGATTGGACAGTTCGCGCGCGCCAAGGACAGTTTCGATCGCGCCCTGCTGTTTCAGCCGCATCACGCGGAGGCAATCGTCGGCAAGGGCATGGTCAGCATGGAGCTTCGGCACCACGACGAGGCGGCGGCCAAGTTTGCCCTGGCGCTCGCGATCAAGCCCGGTTCGCCGAGAATCCTGGCCCAGCGCGGGCGGCTCCATTTCGAACTGTCGCGCCTGGACCAGGCGCTCGCGGATTTCGATGCGGCGCTTGCGATTTCGCCCAAGCTCGAACTGGCCCTCCGGGGCAAGGCACAGACCTGCCTCCTGCAGGGAAAGACCGCGCAGGCCATTGCGGCCGCCACGAGCTTGATCGAGCAAAATCCGCGCTCCGAGATCGGAGTGGCCCTGATGGGATTCGCTTATTCACACCAGGGCGAGATCGACACCGCGATCGAATATCTCGATGCTGCGCTGGCGATCAGACCGGACTATTCCGAAGCGATCAGGGGCAAGATCTTCTTGCAGGACTACCGCGCAGAGGCCGATTTCGTGGTCCAGCAGGCGGTGCGAAGAGATTGGTGGGACTTGATCGGCGCCAAGCTGCCGCGACGGGAACTGCCGAAGCGGCCGCTCGATCCCGAAAAGCGGATTGTGGTCGGCTATGTTGCCTCTGAATTCCAGCAACACTCGGCGGCGCTCACCTTGCTGCCGGTGTTGAATCATCATGATCACGCCCGATTTGAAATCATCTGCTATTACTGCTGGCCGGCACAGGATGAGTACACCGCCAAGTTCAAGTCACTGGCGGACGTCTGGGTCGACGCCTGGCAGCTGTCGGACGACGAACTGGCCGATCGTATTCAGGCGGACAATGTCGATATCCTGATCGACGTTTCGGGGCACACGACCGGTAACCGGCTCCCTGTTTTCGCGCGGAAGCCTGCCCCCATCCAGGTCACGGGCTTCGGACACGCGACAGGCACGGGCCTTCAGACCATGGACTATGTGCTCGCGGATCCCATTTTCATTCCGCCCTCGGTTCGGCATTTGTTTGCCGAGAAAATCCACGATCTGCCGTGCCTGATCACGATGGAGCCGGTCTCGGATCTGCAGCCCTCCGAGCTTCCGATGCTTCGCAACGGCTACGTTACCTTCGGTGTGTTTAACCGCATCTACAAGATATCGGATGCTGCGATCCGTGTCTGGTCGCGCGTGATGCGAGAGGTGCCGGGATCCAAGATCATCCTCAAGCACGGTCTGCTCGACGATCCCTTGCTGCGCGATAGCCTGATCGCGCGTTTCGTGGCACTGGGCATTGCCGAAGAGAATATTACCTGCATGGGCTCGACCTCGCGCAACGACCATCTGCTGGCCTTTGCCAAGGTCGATATTTCCCTCGATACGTTCCCGCAGAATGGCGGCATCAGCACCTGGGAATCGCTCTACAAGGGCGTTCCAGTCGTAGCCAAGCTCGGCAACGGGGCCTCCTCGCGCGCCGGCGCCTCCATCGTGGCTGCCGTCGGTCTCGGCGACTGGGTCGCAGAGGATGACGAGGGCTACGCCGAGATCGCCTGCAGATACGCGGCGCAGCCCTCTCATCTGGCGAAGCTGCGTGCCGAGTTGCCGGCCCAGATCGCAGCTTCGCCCGCCGGCAATGTCGAAATCTACACGCGGGAGGTCGAGGCGGGCTATCGCCAGTTCTGGCGCGACTATTGTGCCGCCGCCTCCGAAGGCGGCGACGTTGCGTAGGCAGCCCGCACGAAGCTGTTTCTGAGCCAGTTCCTGCGTGATAGCCGGAAATCCCGGATGTTGCCGGGCCGGTTGACCGGCCGGTGACGCTTGCGAATCAGCTAGACTCTTCCCGGTCCATCCTCCGGAGAGATACCTTGCAGAGCAGCGGCGCCGGCGCGCGCGCATTCCAGAACGCGCGATTGCAGAAGAAATTGAAGAAGCAGGCGGACACCATCATCGCCGCTGCGGCGAGCGCCTATGGCCAGGGCCGATATGCGGAGACGGATGCTCTCTGCCGCCAGATCCTGCAAGCCGTGCCCGATCATTTCGACGCCACTCACCTGCTCGGCCTGTGCGTGCGTCATGGCGGGCGCATCGAGGAGGCGCGACAGCTGCTCGAGCGTGCGGTCGCGATCGATCCGCGTTCGCACGAGGCCTATAACAATCTCGCGACCGTGCACCTGGACCTCAAGCAATTTGATGCAGCCCGCGCATGTCAGGAGAAGGCGATCGCGCTGAAGCCGAATTTCGTGCTGGCCCTCACCAGCCTTGGCAATACTTTGCTCCACATGAGCCTGCCCGAACGGGCCATCGAACTGTACGATCGCGCCATTGCGCTGAAGCCAGACTATGCCGACGCACTTTGCAACCGTGGTATTGCCGAGCTGGCGCTGCACCGGTTCGACCGCGCCAAGCAAAGTTTCGATCGCGCCTTGTTGTTTCAGCCCCGTCACGCGGAAGCGCTCGTCGGCAAAGGCACGGTCAGCATTGACCTCAAGCACTACGATGAGGCGGAAGCCGCGCTCGCAGCGGCGCTCACGATCAGGCCCAATTCGGCCAAGGCCCTGGCACACCGCGGACGGCTCAATCTCGAGCTGTCGCGGTCGGAACGGGCGGCCGCGGATTTTGATGCAGCACTTGCGCTTTCGCCCAAGCTCGAGGTGGCCTTGGAAGGGAAGGCGAAAGTCTCGCTCAACGCTGGGAATACGGCGCAGGCGATCCTGGCCTGCACGACCTTGCTCGAGGAAAATCCGCGCTCCGCGATCGCCATGACGCTGCTGAGCGCCTGTTTTGCACAACAGGGTGAGATCGCATCCGCGATCGAACATCTCGAGGCCGCGCTGGCAATGGCGCCGGATCATGCGGACTTGATCGCGCGGAAGATCTACTTTCTGGACTTTCTCTCCGATGCCGATTTCGCGGTCCAGCAGGCCGCGCGAAAACATTGGTGGGACGCGATCGGCGCCAGATTGCCGCAACGGAAGCTCTCACCCCGGCAGCTCGATCCGGACAGAAGGATCGTAGTCGGATATGTCGCTGCCGAGTTCTGGTACACTCGGCGGCGTTCGGCCTGCTGCCGGTGCTGCGCCATCATGATCACACCAGGTTCGAGATCGTCTGCTACTCGTGCTCGCCGTTACGGGACGAGATGACCGACAAATTCAGATCGATGGCGGACGTATGGGTCGACGCCTGGCAGCTTTCGGACGACGAACTGGCCGATCGCATCCAGGCCGACGGGATCGATATTCTGATCGACGTGTCCGGGCATTCGACCGGCAACAGGCTCCCTGTTTTCGCGCGGAAGCCGGCTCCCCTCCAGGTCTCCGGTTTCGGACATGCGACCGGGACCGGGCTTCAGACCATGGACTATTTGCTTGCGGATCCGATTTTCATTCCGCCGTCGGCGCGCCATCTGCTGGCCGAAAAGGTTCATGATCTGCCGTGTCTGATCACGACCGATCCGATCCTGGACGTGCCGCCTTCGGAGCTTCCCATGCTCCGCAACGGCTATGTGACTTTCGGCGTGTTCAACCGCATCTACAAGATCTCGGATGAGGCCATCCGCGTGTGGTCGAAAGTGATGCGAGCGGTGACCGGATCGAGGATCATCATCAAGCATACTCTGCTCGACGATCCCTTGCTGCGCGACAGCCTGGTCGCGCGGTTCGTGGCACGGGGCATTGCCGAAGAAAATGTCATCTGCCTGGGCTCGACCCCGCGTCATGAGCATCTGCTGGCGTTTGCGAATGTCGACATATCGCTCGATACGTTCCCGCAAAACGGTGGCGTCAGCACCTGGGAGTCGCTCTACGCGGGCGTGCCCGTCGTGGCCAAGCTCGGCAACGGCGCCTCGTCGCGCGCCGGCGGCTCGATCGTGGCTGCCGTCGGTCTCGACGACTGGGTCGCAGAGGACGACGACGGCTATGCCGCAATCGCCTGCCGATATGCGACACAGCCGGCGCATCTGGCGAAGTTGCGCGCGGAGTTGCCGGCTCGGATCGCGAGTTCGCCCGCCGGCAATGTCGAAATCTACACGCAAAGGGTCGAGGCGGGTTATCGCCAGTTCTGGGGCGACTATTGTGCCGCGGCTTCGAAGGTTGGCGAGGGCGCCTGACCCTGCCGTCCGCGGCGAAGCATTAAATTGCGCATGCCAGCTTAGTCGTCCGGAAACCATGAGCTGGCGTACGGGTGCGCCGGTTCACGGCTCGGAAAGCTGTTTCTGTGCCTATGGCGCCAAAAGGGTGCGCCAATGCTCGGTTTCGTCTTCG
The DNA here is from genome assembly GCF_040547985.1 of Bradyrhizobium sp. LB14.3. NCBI lineage: Bacteria > Pseudomonadati > Pseudomonadota > Alphaproteobacteria > Hyphomicrobiales > Nitrobacteraceae > Bradyrhizobium > Bradyrhizobium sp. LB14.3. The sequence goes on along the minus strand of NZ_JBEPQT010000015.1, from coordinate 146,715 downwards.
GCTTGAACGCCCGGCTCGGGCGGCTGCATTTCTTCCTCGCCTCGGTCGCGCTTGCGATCGTGATGACGGCGATCTGCTTTGCGATCGCAATGGCCGTGCTGCGCAACACCTCGCCCAGTGCGATCCGGCCGGAAGACCTCACCAGGAGCTGGGCGATCATCGCTGCGATCGTCTTCTTCGGAGTGGCGACCCTGACACTGCAATCGATGCGCATCCGCGACATCGGCTGGGATCCGGTCTGCGTGGTGCCGGCCTGGTTCGCGCTCATGATCGTCGATCATGTCGTCGCGGGCCGGTTTCCGGCCTGGGCGATCGGGCGGGAGCACCAGGCAACGGCGGTCGGCGCGCTCGTCAACCTCGTGCTGATGCTCGCGCTCATGTTCTGGCCGACCGGCCACAGCGAAAGCTCCTACGGCGCTCCCCTTCCGCCGCGCACGCGCGAGGTCACGCCCTCGCTATCGAACGAGCGTCTCGCGCGGGTGTCGCAGGGATCGTCGCGGTCGACCTGGGGCTAGACGAACGGCAGCTTGATGTTACTGCGCTTCTCCAGCCATTCCGGCACCGGAAGGTTCTTGGCGCGCATGAAGTCCGCGTTGAACAGCTTCGACTGGTAACGGCTGCCGGAATCGCAGAGCACGGTGACGATCGTCTTGCCCGGTCCGAGCTGCTTTGCAAGACGCATCGCGCCGGCAATATTGATGCCGGTGGAGCCGCCGAGACACAGGCCTTCGTGCTGGAGTAGTTCGTAGATCACCGTCACCGCTTCGGCATCGGGAATGAGATAGGCGTCATCGACCTTCGCGCTTTCGACGATTGCGGTCGCCCGGTTGAGGCCGATGCCTTCGGTGATCGAGCCGCCCGGCGTCGCCTTGGCATCGCCCGTTCTGAAATACTCATACATGCCGGCGCCATGCGGATCAGCGCAGGCGATCCTGACGTCCTTGCTCTTCTCTTTCAGATAGCGGCTGATGCCGGCCAGCGTGCCGCCGCTGCCGACCGAGCAGACGAAACCGTCGACCTTGCCGCCGGTCTGGTCCCAGATCTCGGGGCCGGTGGACTCGTAATGCGCCTTCGCATTGTCGAGGTTGTTCCATTGGTCGGCGAACAGCACGCCATTAGGCTCGGTCTTGCGCAGTTCGTCGGCGAGACGGCGGCCGACGTGCTGGTAGTTGTTCGGATTGGAATAGGGCAGGGCCGGCGATTCCAGGAGCTCGGCGCCGCACAGCTTCAAAAAGTCCTTCTTCTCCTGGCTCTGCGTTTCCGGGATCACGATCAGCGTACGGTAGCCGCGGGCGCTCGCGACGACCGCAAGCCCGATGCCCGTGTTGCCGGCCGTCGCTTCCACCACGAGGCCCCCCGGCTTGAGCTCGCCGCGTTTCTCCGCCTCCAGGATCATCCATTTGCCGGCGCGGTCCTTGACCGACTGGCCGGGATTCATGAACTCGGCCTTGCCCAGGATGGTGCATCCGGTCAGTTCGGAAGCACGCTTGAGCTTGATCAGCGGGGTGTTGCCGATGGCTTCGACAACGTCGTTTTTGATGGTCATGTCAGGGGAAATCACTGGCAAAGGGGTTGATCAGGTTGGCCAGAACCTAGTGCTTGGGAGGCAAAAGGGGAAGGCTTTTGCGCTGCGGCGAAACAAGCGGAAGTGCCCGCCGAAGCAGTGACATTTTTCCGTGCAGCAATCGCCGAGGATGAATGCTGGGCTACGTGGCGGGCTTCGGTAGGAGGATATGGCCGGTCTCTGCCTGGACATGGAAAATAACGGTCGTCGTCAGCACTCTCACGACCCATCCTCGCCTTTGGCCGGGACGCGCCGATGTCTGCGAGCGTGGATAACGTGCGGAAGGCGGCAGACATATCTGCGCGACGGATGCCTATTCGTTTTCGACAATCGACTTCGTGCGACTGGTCCTGGCCTGGCTTCTGGACTGCGCTGAAGCAGCATCGCGAGCGGTGCGGGCGGATTGAGGGGATTGGCATCGGTGTGGCGGCAATATCACATGAAATCTTGGTAAGCTTGAACGCGCTCCGGAACGGCATTGGAATTCAAGAAACACCTGCAGGACAGTGGCTTTTATGTTTTCATAGTTTTGGAATCGTCGCATTTTGGCGGCCATCTCGCAACTGCGGGACTGTCCCGCTGTTCCGCGCCCGGCTAGGATGGGTGTCCGGTTCCGCAGAAAGCATCACCGCTGTGAACGAGTTATCCAGAGACCCCCAACTGTCCCGCCGCGAATCGGCTAATCCGTCGCGATGGCGGCTCGATCTGCCCGGCGGGGGGTGGATGTGACACAGGATGTTCCTGCGATCGCCATGTGGCGGTCTCCAGGTTCCGCGTCCCGGACGCGGCGCGCGACGCGCTGGCTTGCAGTGCTTTGCCTCGCCGCCGGTTCGGGCGCTTGCGTGCTGACGCAGGATCTACCGGATCCGGCGCTCGACGTTCCCACGCAGTACAAATACGCCGTCAAGGCCGATGCGCCGCCCACGCTGGATTGGTGGCGCGGCTTCCGCTCGGCGGAGCTGACGCAACTGATGGAGGAGGCGCACACCGTCAACCTCGACATCGCCGCCGCCGTCGCGCGCATCGTCCAGGCCGACGCTCAGGCGCGGCAAGCGGGCGCGGCACTGCTGCCGAGCCTGTCAGGGGGCGGGTCGGAGACCTATTCGCGCACCTCGGGCTCGTCGTCCTCCGGTCTCACCAATGGCGGCCGCGAGGTCGTCAACTACTCGGCCTCGCTCAGCGCGAGCTACCAGCTCGACTTCTGGGGCCAGAACCGCGATGCGCTGCAAACGGCCGAAGAGACCGCCAACGCCAACCGCTTCGACCGCGACGTCGTCGCGCTGACGACGCTGGCAGGTGTCGCCAATGCCTATTTCCAGGTGCTGGCCTCGCAGGACCGCCTTCGCACCGCCCAGCGCAACATTGCGAGCGCCCAGCGCATCCTCGATGCCATCCGTGAGCGCCGCAAGGCCGGCACCGGCACCGATCTCGACGTCGCACAGCAGGAGAGCGTGCTCGCCAACCAGAAGGCGCTGGTGCCGCCGCTGCGGCAGATGCTGGACCAGAACGTCAACGCGCTCGCGGTGCTGGTGTCGCGGCCGCCGGAGAGCGTGCGTGTGCTCGGCGGCTCCCTGAACAACATCGCGATCCCGCGCGTCACGCCCGGCCTGCCGTCGGAGCTGCTGACGCAGCGGCCGGATATTCGACGTCAGGAGGCGCAGCTTGCCTCGGCCACCGCGAACATCGGCAATGCCCGTGCGCAGTTCTTTCCGACCATCCAGCTCACCGGCAATGGCGGCTATCAGAGTTCAGCGCTGGTGTCGCTGTTCCAGCCGCATGCAGCGTTCTTCCAGCTCGTCGGCAGCGCGGCGCAGCCGATCTTCGACGGCGGCAAGATCCTCGGCAATTTCGAATTTGCCAAGGCGCGGCAGGACGAATTGCTCCAGACCTACCGCAAGACCATCATCCAGTCGTTTGCCGATGTCGACAATGCGCTGTTCTCGATCAAGCAGACTACGATCAAGCTGCAATTGCAGCGTGATGTCCTGACCGCCTCACGCCGCGCGTTCGATCTCTCCGAGCAGCAATTGCGCGCCGGCACTGCCGACATCGTGACCGTGCTCAATACCCAACTGACCCTGTTTCAGGCGGAAGACGCGCTGTCGCAGGCGCAACTTGCCCGGCTTCTTGCTATCGTCAGCCTGTATCAGGCGCTCGGCGGCGGCTGGGAGCCGAGGATGGAGAAACCGGTCAATGCTCTTTAAGCCGGACACGAAGCAAGGCGCGAAAGAAGGGACGGCGAAAAGGTCGCGCGGCCGCGGCTTCGTCATGACCCTGATCACGCTCGCGATCCTCGGCGGGCTTGGCTATCTCGGCTGGACCGCTACGCATCAGCAGCCGCAGGCGAACAACCGCAACCAGCGGCCCGATCTGCCGGTGCCGGTGCTGGCGGCGAGCCCGCGGGTCCAGGACGTTCCTGTCTATCTCGACGGCGTCGGCGCGATCCGCGCACTCAACACCGTGACCGTGCGCTCGCAGGTCGACGGCAAGCTGATCGCGGTCAACTTCACGGAAGGCCAGGAGGTCAAGAAGGGCGACGTGCTTGGCGAGATCGACCCGGCGCTCTATCAGGCGACGTATGACCAGGTCGTTGCCAAGAAGGCGCAGGACCAGGCCCAGCTCGCCAATCAGCGTATCGACCTTACGCGCTACGAGCAGCTCGCAGCGTCCAACGCCGGCTCCAAGCAGCAAGCCGACACCCAGCGCGCACTGGTCGCACAGACCGAGGCGCTGGTGAAGGCCGACCAGGCCGCGATCGACAATGCAGCGGCGACGCTGAGCTACACCAAGATCGTGGCGCCGCTCTCGGGTCGCGCCGGCCTGCGCCAGGTCGACCAGGGCAACATCATCCACGCCTCCGACACCACGGGCCTCGTCGTCATCACGCAATTGCAGCCGATCGCGGTGTGGTTCAGCCTGCCGCAACAGCAGATCATGCGGGTCAACGCGGCTGCGTCGAAGGGCACGCTTGCGGTCGACGTATTCGGCAATGACGGCATCACCGTAATCGACACCGGCAAGCTCACAGGCATCGACAACCAGGTCGATCAGACCACCGGCACGCTCAAGCTCAAGGCCGAATTCCCCAACGCCAATTACCAGGTCTGGCCGGGCCAGTTCGTCAATGTCCGCCTCAAGGTCGAGACCTTGATGCAGGCACTGGTGGTGCCGACCTCGGCCGTGCAGCGCGGACCGATCGGCACCTTCAGCTATGTGATCAGCGAGGACAATGTCGTCTCGGCCAAGCCCGTGACGGTGACACAGCAGAACGAGCATGACGCCGTCATTGCGAGTGGCCTGTCGGCGACCGACAAGGTCGTCACCACAGGCTTTGCCAATCTGTCCGACGGCTCCAAGGTGGTCATCGGCCGCGACGACCAGACCCCGTCGGCCGATCTCGCACCGCGCAAGCGCTCGCGCGGGCCGGATGGTCAGAAGAAGGATGGTGCAAAAGACGGCCAGAAGGACGGACAAGGCAAGGACGGCGAGTTTCGCGCCAAGCGGAAGAGCAGCGAAGGCGACCAGAAGGGCCAGACCGGACCGGCACCAGGGCCGGGAGCATCGGGAAGTGGAGCCAAGCAGCCATGATCCCGACAACAGCCGCCTGAGCGGCAGGCGTATCCCATGGGCGTCTCCGAACCCTTCATCCGACGGCCGATCGCGACCTCGCTGCTCGGCATCGCGCTTCTGATCGGCGGGCTGCTGGGCTATTTCGCGCTGCCGGTCTCTGCGCTGCCGCAGGTCGATTTCCCGACCGTGCAGGTGACGACGCAATTGCCGGGCGCGAGCCCCGACGTGATCGCCTCGCTGATCACCGCGCCGCTGGAGCGGCAGCTCGGCCAGATCCCGTCGCTGTCGGCGATGAACTCGACGAGTTCGTTCGGCGTCAGCCAGATATCGCTCCAGTTCGATCTCAACCGCGACATCGACGGCGCGACCCAGGATGTTCAGGCCGCGATCAATGCCGCGGCCGGCGTCTTGCCAAAAACGCTGCCTTATCCGCCGACCTACGCCAAGGTGAATCCGGCCGATGCGCCGGTGATGACTTTGGCGCTTCGCTCCGACACGATCTCGATGCGGGCGATGAGCGACATCGCGGACACGCTTTTGGCGCAACGTTTGAGCCAGATCTCCGGCGTCGGACGGGTCTCGGTGCTCGGCGGGCTGAAGCCGGCGGTTCGCATCCAGGCGGATCTGGCGCGGTTGGCTGCCTACGGCATCGCCATGGAGGATCTGCGCACCGCGATCGCCAATGCCAACGTCTCGGGGCCGAAAGGCTCGCTCGACGGCGCACAGCAATCCTACATCATCGCCGCCAACGACCAGATCGCCGCCGCCGACGCCTACAAGCCTGTGATCATCGCGTACCGCAACGGCTCGCCTGTCACCATCGCCGACGTCGCGCAGATCGTCGACGGGCTGGAAAACGACCGCACCGGCGGCTGGTACCAGGGTTCGCCTGCCGTCATCATCGACATCCAGCGTCAGCCCGGCGCCAATGTGATCGACGTCGTCAGCCAGATCCGCGCGGAAATCCCAAAGGTCCAGCGCGCTATTCCGGCCGGGGTGAACCTCACCATCGTCTCCGACCGCACCGTCACCATCCGTGCCTCGGTCCGCGACGTGCAGTTCACGTTGATCCTGAGCGTCGTGCTGGTGACGCTGGTGGTGCTGCTGTTCCTGCGCTCGCTACGCGCCACGCTGATCGCCGGCGTAGCGCTGCCGCTGTCGCTGATCACCAGCTTCGGCATCATGTATTTCGCCGGCTTCAGCCTCGACAATCTGTCGCTGATGGCGCTCACGATCGGCACCGGCTTCGTCGTCGACGATGCCATCGTGATGATCGAGAACATCGTCCGTCACATGGAGAACGGCGACGGCGCGATGGAGGCTTCGCTCAAGGGCGCCAGCGAAATCGGCTTCACGGTGATCTCGCTGACGGTGTCGTTGATCGCGGTGTTCATCCCGCTGTTGTTCATGTCGGGCCTTGTGGGTCGCATGTTCCGCGAATTCGCGCTGACGCTGACGATCGCGGTCGTGACCTCGGCCGTGGTCTCGCTGACGCTGACGCCGATGATGTGCTCGCGGCTGCTCAAGCACGCTCATGAGGAACTGGCGGTACCGGGACTGGCTGCGATCAGCCGCTTCATCGACCGGACCGTCGAGGGTTATCACCGGACGCTGCTGTGGGTGCTGGAACGTCAGCGCGCTACGCTGGTCGTGACTTTTGCTACGCTGGTGGCAACCCTGGTTCTCTACGTCGTCGCGCCGAAGGGCTTTTTGCCGCTCCAGGACACCGCCTCGATCACGGCGGTGACGGAAGCCGGTGCCGACGTGTCGTTCGCGGAGATGCAGAAGCGGCAGGGCGAGGCCGCCGACGCCATCAAGACCGACCCTGATGTGACCGGCGTGGTCTCGGTCATTGGCGCCGGCTCGGTCAACCCGACCACCAATGTCGGGCGACTTGTCATGACGCTGAAACCTCGTGGCGAGCGGCGCGACGATGTCAGCGCGGTTATCGCCCGTCTGAAGGAGAGGGTATCAGGCATCCCCGGCATGACCGTCTATTTCCAGCCGGTGCAGGACGTGCAGATCTCGACCCAGTCGAGCCGCTCGCAATACCAGTACACGCTGACCGGCACCGACGCGGCGCTGGTGTCGGAATGGGCGCGCAAGCTGGTCGCCGAGATGCGGCGCGATCCGCTGTTCCGCGACGTCTCCTCGGAGGCGCAGGAAGGCGGATTGCGGGCGCAGCTCACTGTCGACCGCACCCGCGCCGGCCAGCTTGGCGTCAGCCTGCAGGGCGTCACCGACACGCTCAACGACGCCTTCGCGCAGCGCCAGATATCGACCATCTACGGCCAGGCCAACCAGTACCGCGTGGTGCTGGAAGCGCTGCCGATGTATCAGCGCGATCCCTCGATCCTGTCGAAGCTTTATCTGCCGGGCGGGGCGAGCGCGACCACCGGCGCGCCCAACGCGCAGGTGCCGCTGTCCGCCGTCGCGACGCTGACCCGGACCACCGCACCGCTGGCGATCTCGCACCAGGCGCAATTCCCGTCGCTCTCGCTCAGCTTCAACCTCGCGCCGGGCGCGGCGCTCGGCGATGCCGTCGAGGCCGTGAAGACCATCGAGACCCGGATCGAGATGCCCAACAGCATCGTCGGCGTCTATGCCGGCGACGCCGCGGAATTCTCCAAGGCGCTTGCCGGTCAGCCCTGGCTGCTGCTCGCCGCGGTGATCACGATCTACATCGTGCTCGGCGTGCTCTATGAGAGCTACATCCACCCGATCACGATCCTGTCCACGCTGCCGTCAGCCGGCGTCGGCGCGATCCTGGCGCTGATGCTGTGCGGGCAGGACCTCTCGGTGATCGGCCTGATCGGCATCATCCTGTTGATGGGCATCGTCAAGAAGAACGCGATCATGATGATCGACTTCGCGCTCGAGGCCGAGCGCCGGCAAGGGATGTCGCCGAACGAGGCGATCGTGCAGGCTTGTCTGTTGCGCTTCCGTCCGATCATGATGACGACACTGGCCGCGCTGTTCGGCGCGCTGCCGCTGGCGATCGAGAGCGGCACCGGCGCCGAGCTGCGCTTTCCGCTCGGTATCTCCATCATCGGCGGTTTGCTGCTGAGCCAGTTGCTGACGCTCTACACCACGCCGGTGATCTACCTCGCGCTCGACCGCATCAACCGCCGCCTCGAGCAGGCGCTGCCGCCGGCGGAATCCGGCGGCCCGCCCGTCGCGGGCGCGACCGAGGGGATGCAGTGATGGCATCGATCTCGGAGCCCTTCATCCGCCGCCCGGTCGCGACCACGCTGCTGTCGATCGGGTTGTTCCTGCTGGGTGGGGTCGCCTACGAGTTCCTTCCCGTCGCCTCGGTCCCGAATGTCGATTTCCCCGCCGTCTTCGTCTCGGCCAGCCGTCCGGGCGCCGACCCCTCCGTGATGGCCGCGACGGTTGCGTCGCCGCTGGAGCGCCGGCTCGGCGAGATCGCGGGCATCAACCAGATCACTTCGACGTCGTCGCTCGGCACCACCAACATCCAGCTCCAGTTCGACATCGGCCGCAACATCGACAAGGCCGCGCGCGACGTGCAGGCGGCGATCAACGCATCGCTGGTCGACCTGCCGAGCGACTTGCCGACGTTGCCGCGCTTCCGCAAGGCCAACACCGCCGGCGCCCCCGTGTTCGTGCTGGCGCTGACCTCGAAGACGCTGTCGGCGAGCGCGATCTACGACGTCGCCGATACGGTGCTGGCGCAGCGCATCTCGCAGGTGCCGGGCGTCGGCGACGTCACGGTTTCCGGCGCCGATCAGCCAGCGGTGCGGGTGCAGCTCAACCCCGTCGCGCTGTCCAACGCCGGCATCGCCACCGACGACGTGCGGACTGCGATCATCAATGCCAACCCGCTCGGTCCCGTCGGCATCTTCAACGGCGAGCGCCAGAGCGAGACGCTGTCGCTCAACAAGCAGATGCGGACGGCGAAAGAGTTCCGCGACATCGTCATCAAGAGCTCGAACGGCAATTTCGTCCGGCTGGCCGACGTCGCCGACATCGAGGACGGCGTCCGCAACGCCCGCTCGATCGCCTGGTTCAACAAGCAGCCAGCGGTGCTGATCCAGATCACCAAGCAGGGCGATGCCAACGTCATCGACACCGTCGACCGGGTGAAGGCGCTGATCCCCGAGTTGAAGCAATGGATCCCGGCCGGCGTCGATATTTCCACTTTGGTCGATCGCACCAGCACGATCCGCGCCAGCGTGCTCGACATGCAGTGGACCTTGCTCGCGACCGCCATCCTGGTGATGGTCGTCGTGTTCGTGTTCCTGCGGCGGCTGACGCCGACGATCGCGGCTGGAATCTCCGTGCCGCTGGCGCTGGCCGGGACCTGCGCCGGCATGTGGGTCGCGGGCTTCTCGATCGACAATCTGTCGCTGATGGCGCTGGCGATCTCCGTCGGCTTCGTGGTCGATGACGCCATCGTCATGATCGAGAACATGTACCGCAATCTCGAGCACGGCATGCGGCCGCTCCAGGCGGCATTGGACGGGGCCCGGCAGATCGGCTTCACCGTTGTGTCGATCAGCCTGTCGCTGATCGCAGCCTTCACGCCGCTGATTTTCATGGACGGCATCGTCGGCCGGCTGCTGCGCGAGTTCTCGCTGACGCTGACCTTCGCGATCCTGGTCTCGACCCTGGTGTCGCTCACGGTGACGCCGATGATCTGCGCGCATTACATTCGGGAGGCCACGTCCGGGACGGCGACCCTGTTCGACCGCATCATCGAAGGCTCGCTGTCGCGCATCGTCGCGTTCTATACCCGCACCCTGCGCACTGTTCTCGAATATCCGCTGCTGACGCTGCTGGTGTTCTTCGCCACCATCGGCCTCACAATCACGCTCTACATCAAGATCCCCAAGGGCTATTTCCCGACCGACGATTCCGGCTTCGTCATCGGCGCGACGCGCGCCTCGGCAGACATCTCGTTCCAGTCGATGCTGAGCCTGCAACAGCGGCTCGCCGACATCGTGATGCAGGACCCGGCCGTGGCCGGCATCGGCTCGACCGTCGGCAGCGGCGGCGGGCCGGGCGGCGCGACATCCAATCGCGGCATCATGTACATCAGCCTGAAGCCGCCGGAGGAGCGCGACCACGTCTCGACCCAGGTGGTGATCGACCGTCTCAGGCGCGCCCTGTACCCGGTGCCCGGCATCCGCCTCTTCATGTTCGCCGCCCAGGACGTGCGCGCCGGCGGCCGACAGAGCGATTCCGACTATCAGTACACGCTGACCAGCACCGATCTCGGCCTGTTGCAGAAGTGGGCTCCCATTGTGGCCAAGCGCATGGAGAGCGTCGAGGGCATCACCGATATCTCCAGCGACCGCGATCCCGGCGGACTTCAACTGACCCTGTCCATCGACCGCCAGAAGGCCTCGGCACTCGGCGTCCGTGTCCAGGACATCGACAACGCGCTCAACAACGCCTTCTCGCAGCGGCAGATCGGGATTATCTACACCCAGCGCAACCAGTACATGACCGTGCTGGAGATCGATCCGAAATTCCAGGTCGACCCATCCAACCTCGAACGCATCTATGTCGCCGGCGCGGGCGACGCGCAGGTGCCGCTGTCGACCGTGGTGCATGCGACGCGCGGGCTCGCCGCGCTCGCGGTCTATCATTCGCAGTCGTTCCCATCGACCACGGTGTCGTTCAACCTGCTGCCGGACGTGCAGATCCAGGCCGCAACGCAAAACATCCAGCGCGCGGTCGAGGAATTGCACATGCCGGAGGGCATCCGCGGCAGTTTTGACGGCAATGCCGGCGATTTCGCCAAGACCAGCGGCCGCCAGCCGCTCCTGATCCTCGGCGCGCTGGTGGCGATGTATATCGTGCTCGGCGTGCTCTACGAGAGCCTCGCCCATCCGCTCACGATCATCTCGACGCTGCCCTCGGCGGGCCTCGGCGCTCTTCTTGCACTTCAGATCACGAACACGCCGCTGACGGTGATCGCCTTCGTCGGCATCATCCTGTTGATCGGCATCGTCAAGAAGAACGGCATCATGATGGTGGATTTCGCGCTCGACGCCGAGCGCCAGCGCGGCCTGTCCTCGGCGGAGGCGATCTTCGAGGCCTGCCAGGCGCGCTTCCGCCCGATCCTGATGACGACCATGGCGGCATTGTTCGCCGGCATTCCGCTGGTGGTCGCGACCGGCCCCGGCACGGAGCTGCGCCGTCCGCTCGGCATCACCATCATCGGCGGGCTGTTCGTCTCCCAGATCCTGACACTCTACACCACGCCCGTGATCTACCTGCTGATCGACCGCCTGCGCCGGCGCTCCGAGCCGCGCCCGCTGGCCGCGCCGGCTGAATAGGCAGGTTGTTGAACCGCCGTGCAAAGCGTATAGCGGCGGCCATGTCGAACCTCACCGCCGCCACGCCGGCCGATCCGATCCCTGAATGCCCGCACTGCCAGAAGCCGATGCCGCTGTGCATCTGCGACAGCGTCACGCCGCTTAAGAACCGCCTTGGGCTCCTGATCCTGCAGCATCCGCAGGAGCAGGACAGGGCACTCGGAACCGCCCGGCTGCTTGCGAAGCATTTCGCCGATGCCACCTTGCGCGTCGGCCTGTCCTGGCCGAGCCTGTCCAAGGCGCTGGGGCAACCGATCGAGAACGCCTCGCACTGGGCCGTGCTCTATCTCGGCTCGGCGCACGCCGCCGATCTCGGGGCCGAGGGCGAAATCCTGGCGCTCAACCGCAAGGGCGAGGTCGCGGACAACCAGCGAGCGCTCCTCGGCAAGCTCGAAGGCGTGGTGCTGCTGGACGGCACCTGGAGCCAAGCCAAGGCACTGTGGTGGCGCAACCCCTGGATGCTGAAATGCCAGCGTGTCATCCTTAATCCGGCCGCCCCCTCGCGCTACGGGCGCCTGCGCAAGGAGCCGCGGAAGGACGGACTGTCGACCATCGAGGCCGCCGCGACGATCTTCTCCGGTCTGGAGAAGCGCCCCGACATCGCCGAGACGCTCAATGCCAGTTTTGAACGGATGTTAACACGCTACCGCGAGGTCCAGACCGAGATGCCCGAATTGGCGCCAAAGCCGGTGGCCAAGGACCGGCGGCGCGGTGTCCGGCGGGGCAAGCGAGCCTGACTTCGGCCTGGATCATTCGTACGGTCGATTGCCCCGCGAGGGACGGACAGATAGAGACGATCGGCCAACAGGCCGCGATCTGCTATCCTGTCGCAGCGCCGGGAGCGGAAGGGGCCGTCGAATTCAGCTTGCAGCGAAGGAGATCCTTGCCCCGGGCGGCGCGGTTCGATCGTTGGGGCACGCTCGCCCTGATGGACATTTCGCTGCCAGCGTCGGTACGGTCTATGCGGCACTGTTCAAGCAGGACGTCACGAGCTTTCTGCCGCCCTTCGCCGTCGGCCTGATCGTCTGGACCCTGATTGCGACGACGCTTCAGGAAGGCTCAAACATTTTCGTGGCGTCGGGCCATCTGATCAAGGCGGTGCCGGCACCGACCTGCTTGAAGATGCGGCCGATCGTGAGCTCGTCCCAGATTACGTCGTAGTCATCCGGTGCGGTTTCGCCGCCGATGACGTTCCGGCGCATGGAGAGATCGTCGGTCATCGCCCTGCCAAATCACGCCGCCGCAGGCTGCGCAAGAACGAAGCGCGCACATGCATTTCAGAACTGCTGCGGAATTGGCATTTCAGAACTGTGCTCCAAGGCGGCCCGACGGCAGTTGCCTAACCCGTTGATCTCAGGTAACGATCCGCCCTCGTTGGGGCCACGTGGCGGAGTGGTTACGCGCCGGTCTGCAAAACCGTTTACTCGGGTTCGAGTCCCGACGTGGCCTCCATCACAACCTCTTGATATTTCAGCAAATATTCGATTGCGTCGCGGGTGCCATTGGTCGCGCGCAGGCGCTGCCGCTGGCCGCGGACACCGGGTTTGCCCGGGGCCTGGCGGAAATCCGCCATTCAGCCCCGCTGGCATAGTCTTCGCATCAGCGAAGTGATGCATTTCCCGTTCGAGCGCTGGAGAGCAGGTGAGCGAAATCGTCCGATTTGTCCCGAAATCCGAGCTGGAGCGGGCTCGCCTCATTCGCGAGGCCCGCGCGATCTACGACAGCATCTTTCCGTCGGCCGCAGCCGACCTAACGCCGCAGGACAACGGGGACCGCGTCAAGAGCTGATCGCGGCCGCGCCGGGTTGTCGGCGTAGGGACCATAGCAAAACGCCCGCTAAGCGCGGGCGCATCCGTTCACTGTGAAGATGGCCTCAGCAGGCCGCGTACCAGCCCTCGGGAAAGGGCAGGAGAGGCCAGGCGCCCTCGTTATCGTTGGCGGCCTTGGGCGTTGCGGCGTACGTCCACGAGCGGGGCACGAAATCCTCCTCCGACGCGAACGCCGGATCTTCATGGACCATGGCGTCCTGGACGGCATCCAGCAGCAAGTTGAATTCGGCTTCGCTCATCACACCCTCCGGACCGCGGATGGCGCACTGTCGCAAAGACGGTTTGTTTCCCGATTGAGCCGATCGTTCGCATTTTAACGATCCGGCGATCAGGTCCCGATTGGTTAGCGATTCATGAAAATCCCCGCGCGAACCTTAGGTTCCTGCCGAGCGCCGTCAGTGTGAAGGAGATCACATCCGCGGCGGTTTAATTCTCCTACCCCTGCGCAACCGGCCAATTCAGGCCGGGGCGGGCAGGGCAGAACGGGAGATGGGTCATGAAGGCGAGGTTCTTGCGGTTTGCGGGCGTGAAAAGCCGGGCGCATCGCGCCTCGACGCTCGGGCTGTTCCTGACTCTGTTTGCCTCTGCGGCGCACGCCCAGGGAACAGAGGAGCAACGGCGGGCCTGCACGCCCGACGTCTACCGGCTCTGCGCCGGCGAGATTCCCAACATCCGCGGCATCACAGCCTGCCTGCGCCGCAACCGCGCCAGCCTGAGCGAAGCGTGCCGCGCCGTGTTCGGCCAGGCCGGCGGCTGAGCGGCCTGTGGGTTTGTGCGCAGCAAGTGGCTCGCGCGCGCTCACGAATCCAGCATAGTCGGCCTGTGGATATGCTGCGGATAGGCTGTGGAGCAACGGCGTGCCGCAGATGCCGCGCGTAGATGCGTCTGCAGCTCGTCATATCTTTGTCAAACGATCTCACCGGATAATTCGCCGATCGTGCAGATCGCTGCCGCCGTCAAGATTATTTGGTTCTTCCGAATTCGGAATTGCATGTCTCGCCATCCCGTGCGGGATGCGTCGCCCAGAGGGGCATATCGCGATCGTCACGAGCAACGGCGCCGCAGTGCCGGCGCCCACGCCGGAGAAAACAAACTCCGCCGATCTATGAATGCCGGTTCATTGCTGCGGAGAATTCGAATCGATAAGAACTGGCTCGTTGCGTGTCTCGCGTCGCGTAACGAGCCGGAGCGCGGATCGATAGATCGCGTCTTGAACCTTCCGATTGCGCCCCGGACCAATCCCTCAAGGCAACGCCATTGGTTGCCGCGGCGCCTGCGCCGATCGACGTCAGGCGCCGGAGCCCTGTTTCGATCGGGGGAATTTTATATGAAGTATTTTCTGTCTGCACTGATCGCGATCGGTCTATCGATTGCCGCCGCGCCGTCATTCGCGGCTGACGCCCGTAACGTCACCGTCGTCAACGAGACCGGCTATGCCATCAAATTCCTGGGCTTCAACGCCCCGGACGATGGCATGGACGAATGGGACAACGAGCTCGACAAGGTTTTGCAGAACCAGGCGAGCACCTATGTCGAGTTCGACGATGACGACGATGGTTGTGTCTGGAACGTCCGCGTCGACTGGCAGAACTATGACGAGACCGTGCTCTGGAAGAACGTCAACCTCTGCAAGTTCACGGCGCTTCGGCTGCGCTACGATTCCGGCACCAAGACCACCTCGTTCATTGCCGAGTAACTTGACCTGACATGGCCCGAGGAGGGGCCGCGTGCCCTTCCTCGCCGCAATGCGCAAGATCGCGAATTCGTCCTTTGCAAGCGCAAGCGGCTTTGTTATACGCAGCCGCGCGCGAACGACGAGTTCGCCCTTTTCCTCGGTAGCTCAGCGGTAGAGCATCCGACTGTTAATCGGATGGTCGCAGGTTCGAATCCTGCCCGGGGAGCCATTCCATCGCAAATTCAGTGGGTTATGTCCGCGCCTTCGCGCGATTCGTGATCGCGTTGCGACGATCGCTGAACACCGTTTCCTCGATCTCCGCGTGGAATCACGTTCAATCAGGTGTGTGCAATGGCACGGACGCGCCATCAGGGCGGCGCCAAATCGACTCAATTGGAACCGAGCTTCGCCAGTGCCGGATTTTTACGGAGCTGATTCCCATGCCAGACATCCAGGTCGATCGTTACCAAATGGCTCCCTCGATTCTGCCGGCGGACATCCCTGAACTCAGCGACGATGAATGCCTCGCCTGCCTGGCGCGTGCGGTCGAGACACACGATTCGGCGCGGCTGGACGAAGTCGCCGCATTGATCGGCCGGCTCGCGGTCACGATCGAATAAGCCTCGCGTTAGACGTTGCGAGTTGCGGAAGGCCCCGGTCTGCGGGGCCGACGGCCATGTTGCGTTTTTGCCGGGCATGTTCCAAAGATGCCGCAACTTTCGTCCGCGGCATCGTCCGCCTTGCAGGGTCCGCAAATGTCCGGTTTCTCCACCGCGCGCCTAAAAATGGTCGATGGCCAAGTGCGCACCAGTGATGTCACCGACCGTCGTGTTCTCGACGCCATGCTCATGATTCCGCGCGAGGCCTTCGTGCCGGTGGCCCGGCAGGCATTGTCCTACCTCGACCTCGATCTCGACGTCAGCGAGGGCGGCGCCAAGCGCTTCCTGATCAAGCCGCAGCTGACCGGCAAACTGCTCCAGGCCGCCGAGATCGGCGAGGGTGACAACGTGCTGGTCGTCGGTTGCGCCACGGGCTACCTCGCCGCGCTGACCGCCAAGCTCGCCCGCCAGGTCACCGCGACGGAATGCGATTCGGCCTTGGCCGCGAAAGCCAAGGACACATTCGCCGCCCTCGGGCTTGCCAACGTCGCCTGCAAGGCTGCGGCCTGCAGCGAGGGCGATGCCGCTGCTGCTCCCTATGATGTTATCGTCCTCAACGGCGCCACCGAGGTGGCGCCGGCAGGGCTGCTCGGGCAGCTCAAGGAGGGGGGGCGACTGCTGGGGGTCTCTGCCGAATCCAGGCCGCCGCGCGCCATGATCGTGACCCATACCCACGGGGAATTTGGCCATCGGGCGCTGTTCGATGCCGCTGCCCCGGTCCTTCCGGGGCTGGAACGGGCCGCCGCCTTCGTCTTCTGACGGCCGTTTGGAGGCTTTGGCCTGTTAAAATCCCGTTCTGAATCAGAAGTGTGGCCGGGATGCTGCACGTGAAGAGTTTCCACCGGGAACTACCCTTGGGTAGTTCCGTCGCGCTTGACCGCGTCCTATGTTGCCACGGGGCAACGACTCCACTCGTAGACGGTAACCACGCTCGCGGGCACGAGCTTGGCGTTAGAATGAACGGAATTTTTGGATGCATGGGGTGAAGCTCTTCACCGGAGCTGCGGTTTCGGTCCTGTTGCTGGCGCTTGCCGGGCCGACGCCTGCCTTGGCGGATACGATCGAGGCTGCGCTGGTGCGCGCCTATCAGAACAATCCGCAGCTGAACGCACAGCGCGCCCAGGCGCGCTCGACCGACGAGAACGTGCCGCAGGCGCTGTCGGGCTACCGCCCCAAGGTCAATGTGACCCTCGGCACCGGTTATCAATATCAGGATACCCAACAATTGCAGAAGGGGGCGACGTTCAATGGCGTTCTTCAGCCCAACAGCGCCAGCCTGACCGTCAACCAGACGCTCTACAACGGCAATCAGACTGCCAACAGGACGCGCGCGGCGGAGAGCCAGGTCTCGGGGTCCCGCGAGGCGTTGCGTGTGCTCGAGCAGACGGTCCTGCTGCAGGCCGCCACGAGCTACATGGACTTCCTGCGTGACTCGGCAACTCTCGAGGTTCAGCGCAGCAACGTTCGCGTGCTCGAACAGACGCTCAAGCAGACGCGCGATCGCTTCAATGTCGGCGAGGTGACGCGCACCGACGTGGCGCAATCCGAAGCGCAGCTGGCTGCCGGCAGGACCCAAGCCCTGACTGCCGAATCGAATCTCACGACGACGCGCGCGAATTTCCGCCGGATCATCGGAAACGATCCGACGAACCTTGCCCCGGGCTCGCCGGTCGATCGCTTCCTGCCCGCGAGCATCGCCTCCGCGGTCAATCTCAGCCTGGTGGAGAACCCCAGCGTCACGGCTGCGATGTACGGCATCGACGTCAACTATCTCCAGGTCAAGATCAACGAGGGTGCGCTGCTGCCGACGGTCACGGTCCAGGCTGGTGTCAGTACGGCGTACCAGCAGACCCTGTCGGTTTTTCGAACGAATACCGCGTCCGCCATCGCGACAGCTTCCATCCCGATCTATCAGGGCGGCGCGGAATATTCGCTGATCCGACAATCGAAAGAGAACCTGGCGCAGCAGCGCCTGAATCTCGAAACCACCCGCGATCAAACCCGCGCCAACGTTGTGCAGGCCTGGGGTCAGTTGGAAGCGGGCAAGGCGCAGGTGCAATCCGCGCAGGCGCAGGTCACGGCCTCCGAGATCGCGCTGAACGGCGTGCGCGAGGAAGCCAAGGCCGGCCAGCGCACCACGCTCGACGTGCTCAACGCGCAGCAGGCGCTTGTGAACGCGCGCGTTGCGCTCGTCACTGCCCAGCATGACCGCGTGGTGGCGTCCTATTCGGTGCTCAACGCGGTCGGTCGTCTCGCGCCTCAGGTGCTTGGCCTTGCGACCACGGTCTACGATCCCAGCGTGCACTACCAGCAGGTTCGCGATAGCTGGGCAGGCGTGCGTACGCCTGACGGACGCTAAAGTCCCGTAGTCATCCGGTCGGCCTCGCAAACAGCCGAGGCCAACCGGTGCTTTGCTTGCAATCATCAAAACCCCTGACATAGCCTTGCCAAGACGATGCGGGTCGATTCGCTCCGCACCTGATGTCGCGTCCGTAAAGCTTGAGTGCCAAGGGCAGGGGCGCACCGCTGCACGTTGAGCCGTGAACTGGGGACAAGTCGGGCTGCCGCGTCGAAAACGGCGGGCCACCCATCCGGAACCGGCCAATCCTGTCGTGCTTGGTGTAAAACAACGCATGCGAGGGCGTTGATGATGTGGAGTCGGAAATGACGCAGCCTGCAAAGGTCACAGAACCCTCGATGGAGGAGATTCTGGCCTCGATCCGGCGCATCATTGCCGACGATGAGGCCAAGCCGCCGCAGGCTGATGCCGCCAAGCCCGAGAAAGCTGCCGCCCCCGCCGCGCCGCCGAAGCCGCAGGCGATCAGCGACATTCCGCCATCCAAGGTTGCGCCGGCCAAACCAGCGGCCGAGAAGCCCGTACCGCCTCCGGCCGCAAAGCCGGCACCGGCGCCGCCCTCCGCCGCCGCCGCCGCGGATGCATCCAACAATCAGGACGATATCGACGCGCTGCTGGCGGGCCTCGACACGGGCACGGCTGCGCCAGAAATCCGCGCTCCCGAGCCGGAGCCCGAACCTGAGCCCGACGTGCTGGAATTGACCGACGATATGGCGATGGCGATGGAGCCTCCGCCGCCGCCGAGCTTCCGCAAGGTCGAGCCGCGCGACGACCTCGAATTCGCCGAATCGCCGCCGCCGCGTCCGACGCCGGCCTCCTATGCGCCCGTGGACTACGATGCGCCGCCAATGCCGCCCCAACAGCCGATCCTGGCGCAATCGACCGTCTCGGCGGTCGAATCCGCCTTCAATTCCCTGGCCCACACAGTGCTCAGCAGCAATGCGCGAACGCTGGAGGACCTGGTCAAGGAGATGCTGCGTCCGATGCTGAAGTCCTGGCTCGACGACAATTTGCCCGGTCTCGTAGAACGCATCGTGAAGGCCGAAATCGAGCGGGTATCGCGCGGCGGCAGGTAGATCCGGCCGCAGGGCCCTCGTAAAGCCCTGCTTGTGCGCCATATTCGGTCTCCCGACCGGACCGGAAAGCCCTGTTGCCGCCTGGCTTTCCTTTGAGCTTTCCGTTGACTTGGACCCCGCGCGCGGCTTTCTAGCAGCCCCATGATCGAGAAAAATTACCAACCCGCCGATATCGAAGCCCGCATGTCCGTCGTGTGGGAGGACAGCCTTGCCTTCAAGGCCGGCCGCCCCGACCGCCGCGACGCCGTGCCCTTTACCATCGTGATCCCGCCGCCGAACGTGACGGGCTCGCTGCACATGGGCCACGCCCTCAACAACACGCTCCAGGACATCCTGTGCCGCTTCGAGCGCATGCGCGGCCGTGACGTGCTGTGGCAGCCCGGCACCGACCATGCCGGCATCGCCACCCAGATGGTGGTCGAACGGCAGCTGATGGAGCGCCAGCAGCCCAGCCGCCGCGAGATCGGCCGCGAGAAGTTTCTGGAGCGGGTCTGGCAGTGGAAGGCCGAGAGCGGCGACACCATCATCAACCAGCTCAAGCGGCTCGGCGCCTCCTGCGACTGGTCGCGCGAACGCTTCACCATGGACGAGGGCCTGTCCAAGGCCGTGGTCAAGGTGTTCGTCGAGCTGCACCGCGATGGCCTGATCTACAAGGACAAGCGGCTGGTGAACTGGGACACCAAGCTGCTCACCGCGATCTCCGATCTCGAAGTGCAGCAGACCGAGGTCAAGGGCAGCCTCTGGTACCTGCGCTATCCGATCGAGGGCAAGATTTTCAGCCCCGAAGATCCCTCGAGCTTCATCGTCGTTGCCACCACGCGCCCGGAGACCATGCTGGGCGACACCGGCGTGGCCGTGCATCCCGACGACGAGCGCTATCAGAAGCTCGTCGGCAAGCACATCGTCCTGCCGCTGGTCGGCCGCAAGGTGCAGATTGTAGCCGATGACTATTCCGATCCGGAGAAGGGCTCGGGCGCGGTCAAGGTGACGCCGGCGCATGACTTCAACGATTTTGAAGTCGGCAATCGACACGGTCTGCGCCGCATCAGCGTGCTCGACAAGGAAGGCTGCCTCGATCTCCTCGACAACGAGGATTATCTGCGCGACCTGCCGGAAGGCGCCGCGCATTTCGCCGAAGAGTTTCACAAGGTCGATCGCTTCGCTGCGCGCAAGCGCATCGTCGAGCGGCTGGACTCGTTCGGCTTCGTCGAGCGGATCGAGCCGCACACCAACATGGTGCCGCATGGCGATCGCTCCGGCACCGTGATCGAGCCGTACCTGACCGACCAATGGTACGTCGACGCCAAGACACTCGCAAAACCCGCGATGGCGGCGGTGCGTTCGGGCGAAACCACCTTCGTGCCGAAGAACTGGGAAAAGACCTATTTCGAATGGATGGAGAACATCCAGCCCTGGTGCATCTCGCGCCAGTTGTGGTGGGGCCATCAGATCCCGGCCTGGTACGGCCCTGACGGCAAGGTGTTTGTCGCCGAGACCGAGGAAGAGGCCGTCAGCCACGCGCTGGGCTATTACGTCGAGCAGGAAGTCATCACGGTCGAGCAGGGCCGCGAGATGGCGCTCGACCGCAACAAGCGGGACGGCTTCATCACGCGCGACGAGGACGTGCTCGACACCTGGTTCTCCTCGGCGCTGTGGCCGTTCTCGACGCTCGGCTGGCCCGAAGACGCGCCGGAAGTACAGCGCTACTATCCCACCAACGTGCTGGTGACCGGCTTCGACATCATCTTCTTCTGGGTCGCCCGCATGATGATGATGGGCCTGCACTTCATGAAGGAGGTGCCGTTCTCGACGATCTACATCCACGCCCTCGTCCGCGATGAGAAGGGCGCCAAGATGTCGAAGTCGAAGGGCAACGTCATCGATCCGCTCAATTTGATCGACGAATATGGCGCGGACGCGCTTCGCTTCACGCTGGCCGCGATGGCCGCGCAGGGACGCGACATCAAACTCGCCACCAGCCGTGTCGAGGGCTACCGCAATTTCGCGACAAAGCTCTGGAATGCGTCCCGCTTCGCGGAGATGAACCACTGCGCCGTGCCCGAGGGTTTCGAACCGGCGAAGGTCAAGGAGACGCTGAACCGCTGGATCGCGCATGAGAGCGCGCACACCACGCGCGAGGTGACCGAGGCGATCGAGGCCTATCGCTTCAACGATGCCGCAGGCAGCATCTACCGCTTCGTCTGGAACGTCTATTGCGACTGGTATGTCGAGCTCGCAAAACCCGTGCTGCTCGGTCCCGACAGCCCTGCCAAGGCCGAGACCCGCGCCATGGTGGCATGGGCGCGCGACGAGATCCTGAAACTGCTGCACCCCTTCATGCCCTTCATCACCGAGGAGTTGTGGGAGGTGACGGCCAAGCGCGACGGTCTGCTCGCGCTGGCACCATGGCCGCTGAAGCCGTCCGCGCCGACGCCGGAGCAGCTTGCGATGCTTGCGGCAACGACGGGGCCGACCGATGCGCTCGTCTCTCCGGCCTGGGTGCTGCCGATCTTCGACCATGCCGACTTCACCGATCCCGCGGCCGAGGCCGAGATCGGCTGGGTGATCGACCTCGTCACCCAGATCCGTTCGGTGCGCGCCGAGATGAACATCGCGCCGGCGACTCTGACGGCACTGGTGCTCGCAGGCGCCTCGACCGAGACGAAGGATCGCGCGCCTCGCTGGAGCGACGTCATCAAGCGCATGGCGCGGCTGTCCGACATCTCCTTCGCCGACCACGCGCCCGACGGCGCGGTTCAGCTGCTGGTGCGCGGCGAGGTGGCCGCGCTGCCGCTCAAGGGCGTGATCGACGTCGCCGCCGAGCGTACGCGCCTCGACAAGGAGATCGCGAAAGCCGACGCCGACATCAAGCGCGCCGAGTCCAAGCTGGCCAACGAGAAGTTCGTCGCCAACGCGGCCGAGGAAGTCGTCGAGGAAGAGCGCGAGAAGCGTGAGGCCGCGCTCGCTCGCAGAGCCAAACTGCTGGAGGCGCTGGAGCGGCTGAAGCTGGCCTCGTAGCCCTATTTCGGGAACGGCTTGCTCAGAAACTTCGATCCCCTGACGCCATAGCGCCAGGGCAGCTCGACGGCCTTGGTGATGCCGATCCGGATTCCGGCCACCACCTCCAAATCCTCCGTCCGCGCATGCAACGCGATCGGGGGACGGTCCAGCGGCAGGGCGTTGTGCGCGATGTTGATGCCGAGCGCTTCGGTCAGCTTGCCCGGGCCCGAGCACAGCGCGTGCACATCGACCGCATGGCGGCGGCGGCGCATCGTCGCCAAGCCGTGCGTGGGCTCCAGCGCGCGGATCAGCACGGCAGCGGCCGAGCCTTCGTCCTCGCAGACGAAGTTCACGCACCAATGGATGCCGTAGGAGCGGTAGACATAGGCAAAACCGGGCGGGCCGAACATCACCTGGTTCCGCGGCGTCGGTCCGCTGTAGGAATGCGCCGCTGGCTCGGTATGATGATAGGCCTCGACCTCGATGATGATCCCGCCGACGCCGTCGACCAGCATGGTCGCACCGATCAGGTCGTGCGCGACCTCGCGGACGTTGCGGCCGAAGAAGGCGCGCTTCAGCGGCTTGCCGAGCCGAGGTGTAGAGGCTTTTGAGGTTGGAGCCATTCGAGGTGAGAATCGCCTGAGAACAGAGCAGGATAATGCCCATATCTGCCATGTTCCCTGAAGCAGGGCGAGCCGGGTTGCGATGCCCGGCGAGACCGACTAGGTAGGACCTGAACAGACCGGACACCCCATGGTCGTTATTGTCGATACCATCTCGAACCCGCTGCGCCCGCGTCACCCCGAAAAGGTGAACCGGCCCGATTCCGCTTCGCCGCCGAAGCCGGACTGGATCCGCGTGCGCGCGCCCAATACCCGTGGCTATGCCGACACCCGCAACATCGTACGCGCCAACGGCCTGCATACGGTGTGCGAGGAAGCGGGCTGCCCGAATATCGGCGAGTGCTGGGACAAGAAGCACGCGACCTTCATGATCATGGGTGACACCTGCACCCGCGCGTGCGCGTTCTGCAACGTCAAGACCGGCATGCCGAACGCGCTCGACGCGACCGAGCCGCAGAACGTCGGCGAGGCCGTGGCCAAGCTCGGCCTTGCCCATGTCGTCATCACCTCCGTCGACCGCGACGATCTCACTGATGGCGGCGCCGAGCATTTTGCCCAGACCATCCGCGCGATCCGCGCCGCGTGCCCCTCGACCACGATCGAGATCCTGACGCCCGACTTCCTGCGCAAGGAGGGGGCGCTCGAGGTCGTCGTCGCGGCGAAGCCCGACGTGTTCAACCACAATCTCGAGACCGTGCCGTCGTGCTATCTCACGGTGCGGCCCGGCGCGCGCTATTTCCATTCGATCCGGCTGCTGCAGCGGGTCAAGGAGCTCGATCCCACCATCTTCACCAAGTCCGGCATCATGGTCGGCCTCGGGGAAGAGCGCCACGAGGTGCAGCAGGTGATGGACGATCTGCGTTCCGCCGACGTCGATTTCCTGACCATCGGGCAATATCTCCAACCGACCCGCAAGCATCACGCCGTGATGCGCTACGTGCCGCCGGACGAGTTTTCGTCCTACGAGAAGGTCGCCTACACCAAGGGCTTCCTGATGGTCTCGGCGAGCCCGCTCACCCGTTCGTCGCATCATGCCGGCGAGGATTTTACGAAACTGAAGGCCGCGCGGGCCGCGACGGCCCGCTGAATCGCCATGCCCAAATTTTCGAGCAAGCGCCGTGTCGATCACAGCGCGTCCGAGATGTTTGATCTGGTCGCCGACGTCGAGCGATATCCTGAATTCGTGCCGCTGTGCAGCGCGCTGAAGGTCCGTCAGCGCATGGCGAAACCCGACGGCACCGAGGTGCTGGTCGCCGACATGACGGTGTCGTTCAAGCTGGTCAAGGAGACCTTCACCAGCCGCGTGACGCTCGACCGCGCCAATTTGAAGATCCTGGTCGAATATCTGCAAGGTCCTTTCAGCAATCTGGAAAACCGTTGGACGTTCGAGCCCAAAGGTGAGGGCGTCTGCGATGTCGGTTTCTTCCTCGCCTACGAATTCAGGAGTCGCATGCTGGCGCTGCTGATGGGCTCGATGTTCGACGCCGCGTTCGCGCGGTTCTCCCTCGCGTTCGAGAAGCGTGCGGACGCGATCTACGGACGGCGGAAGCTGGCATCGGCGTAGGATCTCCGGCGGGGGCACGAACTCCTCGCTTCAATCCACCGCCTTCACCACATCCGGCGGCTGCGAGGCGTAATACGCGGCGGCCTGCTCGATCTCCTGCGGCGTCATCGCACGCGCAATGTTGCGCATCTGCTGGCTGATGTCGTTGCGGCGCTCGCCGGAAGCGAAGGCCTGGAGCTGCACCTTCAGATAGGTCTCGGACTGGCCTTCCAGCCACGGGCTGCCGGTCTTGTTGTCGAGGCTGCCATGACAGGCGCCGCAGGGCGCGATGCCGCGCATCGGCGCGCCGTAGATGACGATGTTGGGTTTTGGGAGCTGCGGAGTCGGATGATAGGCCGGCAGCCGCGGCAGATAGGCGTAGTAGTTCGAGAGATCGGCGATCTCCTGCTCCGTCAGATTGACGGCGAACGGCGACATCACGGCATTGGTGCGCGCGCCGGAGCGGAAATCATGCAGCTCCTTGTAGATCACGGCGGCATACTGGCCGGCGAGATTAGGCGAGTCCGCACGGCTGATGCCGGTTGGGCCATGACAGATCGCGCAGCGCTGCGCCAGCGTGGCGCCGTGGCCGATCGCTTCCTGGCTCGGCCGTGACAGCGTGCGCGAGGTCAGCACGACCTCCGACAACGGCTTGGTCTGCCCCGGCGTCGTCACGCTGGCGGCGCGCTGCGGTACGCCCGCGGCGCTGCAGATCGCATCCCAGACGTTGGCGAACTGAACCCAGGGTTGTGCGAAGGGCAGCACGATAAAGCCGGTGACAACAGTCACGATCAGCATGCCGGCGACGACGCCGACGCCTGTCGTGAAGTGGCGATTGCGGAACGTGAAGAGGTCGCGCGCACCCATCACTGCGCTCCCACATAGACGGCCGGCACCGACGTGCCTTCGGTCAGCGCCAGCGTCAGGATCGGGTAACCGTAATTGGTCAGGGTGAGCACGATCATCAGCGCCACCCACAGCGCGTGCGTGTTGAGCGCGACCGGGACCGTCGTGGACTGGTGCACGGCCAGCGCAAAGCGATATGGACCGGCATCGACCTGCGGCGCACGCATGCCGCGGGCCAGAATGACCAGGCACAGGATGCCAGACGCCAGCAGGATGAAGCCGCCAATCACGGAGAGGGTGACCGAGAGCGCCTGCGGCGCGATCGCGGGATCGCCGAAGTCGAAATAGGCCATGCGGCGCGGCATGCCCAAGATACCGACCCAGTGCCAGGGGAAAGTCGTGACGATCATGCCGATGAACCACAGCCATAGCTGGGTGCGGATCAGGCGGACGTCGATCAGCTCGCGCCCGGTCAGATGCGGCCACAGATCATAGGCGATCGCAAAATACATGATCACGATGGCGCCGCCGAAGATCAGGTGGAAATGGCCGGTGATCCACTGCGTGTTGTGGATCGACGCATCGAGCTGGTAGCTCATGTTGATGAGGCCGCCGGCACCGCCGAAACCGAGCATGACAAAGGAGAAGGCAAGCGCCAGCATCATCGGGTTGTCCCACGGCAGGGCCCTGATCCAGCCGAACATGCCGCGGCCGCCACGCAGGCGCGCGGCGATCTCGACCGACGCGCAGATGGTGAACACGGTCAGCAGCGTCGGAAGCGCCACCAGCGCGGTGAAGGCCGAATGGATGAACTTGAAGCCGGCGCCGACCTGTGGATCGGCGAAGGTGTGGTGCATGCCGATCGGCATCGCGACCACCAGGAACAGGATGAAGGAGATCCGCGCCATGCTGTCGGAATAGACCCGGCCACCGATCGCGCGCGGCACGATGGTGTAATAGGCGATGTAGGTCGGCATCAGCCAGAAATAGACGATGGCGTGCAGCGTCCAGGAGAAGAACACGCGGGCTAGACCGGCGTCGATGGTGGCCTTCAGCCCGGCCGCAACCGGAATGATCTGGAGCAATAGCTCGAGCGCAGCACCGACCGCGGTCCAGGCCCACAAGTAAGAGCCCGCGACGTTGGCGAACATCGCCAGCGGCACCGGCGCGCCGGGATGGGCCTTCCGCCAGACGCGCAGATTGATCGACATCAGCGCGACCCAGAACCACGAGCCGACCACGACCAGCACGACGCCGAGATAGTAGAACACGTTGCCAATCAGCGGCGGATAGAACGTATAGAGGACGGAGGCGCGGCCAAGCCCGACCGGGACCATCGCCATGATCGCACCGACCACGATCAGCCAGAACCCGGCCCAGGCCCAGCGGACGCCGACCAGCCGCTGCTCCAGCGCGGACTCGCTGATGGCATAGCCGAAACCCATCGCGACCAGGGTCGGGAAGACATAGCCCATCACCGTGCCGTGCGCGGTCAGCGAGCGGTAATAGAGCTCGGGATTGGACAGCCAGGTGCCGATCGGGCTGCGGATGAACATCTGCCAGGCGCCGAGCGTCAGCGCGATGCCGAACACGGCGAAGGCCAGCCAAAAATGGGCGAGGATAAGCTTTCTATTGACCAACACAGCTCAGTCTCCCGCCACCCTTCGCGCGTTCAGCGAATTCGGTCTTGTCGATCACCTTGACCTTGCCCCACATGCCCTCGTGGCCGAAGGAGCAAAATTCCTGGCAGGGCATCAGATAGTCGCCGGCCTTGGTAAAGCGCATGAGCTGCTCGGAGATGTAGCCCGGCACCAGCATGGTGTTGACGTTGGTGCCCTGGATCAGAATGCCGTGGACGACGTCGGCGCTGGTGGCGCGCAGCGTGATCGGCGTGTCCACGGGCACCAAGATGCAGGCCGGCGTGAATGAATATTGCTGCCCGATCGCGCGCACGGTCACATTGCCGTTCGCCTCGAGCACGCTGCCGAGATTGCTCTCGACGAATTCGCCTGAGAGGTGCAGCCGCGACGGATCGATGGTCTCGACGCGCGGCTGCGGCATGGTCGCGCGATGGATGCCGGCGAACGCCGCCAGCAGCGCCATCATCACGATGATGATCACGGCGACGATGGTCCAGCGCCGCTCGACGCGGGCCGCGACCTCGGCGCTGGCGCTGCCGTGGGTTTGCCCTGCGCTCATTGCAGCGACCCGCGCGGCAGGAAGACGAACAGATAGAAGGCGAGCCACATCGCGACCACGCAGGCCGTGGCGATGCCGGCGATCACGATCGCACCCGACGGTCCCTGGGCAACGACCTCCTCGATGGCCTGTTCGGCGGCGGCTGGGCTGGTCGGCGGATCGGAATTGAACATGGCGGCCCTCAGTTCAGCGGTGCCGAGCGCAGCTCGTTGGCCTCGCGCGCCGAGACCGGCGTGCCGCGATTGCCCCAGGCGGTGCGGATGTAGGAGACGACGGCGGCGACCTCATTGTCGGAGAGGAGGCCGGCGAAGGGCGGCATGCCGTAGGGCATCGGATTGCCCTTGGTGCCCGGCGGATAGCCGCCATTGAGCACCATGCGGATCGGATTGACCGCCGACTGCATCTCGATCGACTGGTTATTGGCGAGCGGCGGCCAATGAGGCGGCTTGCCTTCGCCCTGCGCGCCATGACAGCTCGCGCAGCTCTTGTCGTAGACGGTCTTGCCGAGGCTGACCAAGAGGCTGCTCTCGGTGGTCGGCAGTGCCGAACTCGCGGCCGGCGGAGGCGAGGGCTCCGCGATGCCCTTGAGGTACACCGCCATTGCCCTGGTGTCCTCGTCGTTGAGGTATTGCAGGCTGTTATGCACGACCTCGGCCATCGGGCCGTAGACCACGCCCCGCATGGAGACACCGGTTTGGAGCAGATCGGTGATGTCCTTGATGCTCCAATCGCCGAGCCCCGCCTCGCGGTTGTTGGTGAGAGACGGCGCGTACCAGTTCTGCATCGGGATCAAGCCGCCCTTGAAGGTGTCCGCTTGCGAGGTGCCGCCGAGCGCATTGATCGGCGAATGGCACATGGCGCAATGACCGAGACCCTCGACCAGATAGGCGCCGCGATTCCATTCCACCGACTTGGTCGTATCGGGCTTGAACTCGCCCTCGCGGAAGTACAGCGTACGCCAACCGAGAATGAGCTGGCGGTTGTCATAGGGGAAGCGCAGCTCGTGCGGCTTGTTCTTCTGGTTCACCGGCGCGATCGAACGCAGATAGGCGAAGATCGCGTCGCTGTCGGCACGCGTGACCTTGGTGTAGGAGGCGAACGGCATCGCCGGATAGATCAGCCCGCCATCCGGGAAACGGCCATTGTGCATGGTCTTGTAGAAGTCGTCGGCGCTCCACTTGCCGATACCGGTATCCGCGTCCGGCGTGATGTTGGAGGTGTAGATGGTGCCGAACGGGGTCGGCATGGCGTGGCCGCCGGCGAACAGGCGGCCTTCCGGCGCCGTGTGGCAGGCGGTGCAGTCGCCGGCGCGGGCGAGATACTCGCCGCGTGCAATGACATCGCTGCTCTTGTCCTGCGCCTGCGCGACCGTGGTGAGCACGGCGAGAGCGAGCAGCGTGGTCCACGATTTCGAGCCCATCATCCGCCTCGTCAGTTGGGCTGGCTACCGCAGCCGAACGGCAGCGCGTAGGTGCCTTTCGGCACGGGGACCGGGTTTGCAGGCGCCGGCCGCGTCGCGAGCCAGGCTGCGACGGCGGTGACGTCTGCCTCGGTCAGATGACCGGCGACGAGCTGCATGCAGTCGGGTGCCTTCGCGGTGCGGGTGCCGTAACGCCAGGCGCCGAGCTGGGCACTGACATAGGCCGCGCGCAAGCCGAGCAGGCCGGGGATACCCGGCTGCATGCCCGTGAGACCCGAGCCATGGCAGCTCACGCAGGCCGGAATGCCGCGGCCCGCATCGCCGCTGGTGGCGAGCATCTCGCCCTGGGCCAGGACGTCCTTGCTGACCTCACTCGGTGCCGGCTGCGGCAGCGGCGGGTGCTCGCTGGCAAAATATTCCGCCATTGCCTCGAGATAGGGATCGGGCAGAAACTCCAGCAGATAGTTCATCGGCGGATATTTGCGCCGGCCGCTGCGGAAGGCGAGCAGCTGGTTGTAGAGATAACCGGCCGGCTTGCCGGCAAGCCGCGGGAAATAAACGTCGCTGGTGCCTTCGCCCTTGTTGCCGTGACAGGGCGTGCACGCCTCCACCCGCGCCGCCATGGTATCGGGCGGCTGGTTGGCCGTTTGTGCGGCCGCGCCATGAATAGCGGCGAAGGCGGCAATGGCGATTGCCAGGGCAGTACCGCGAGCGAACACTCTCGTCGCCCTCCAGGAGGCTGGGCCGGGTTGATTCCCGGTCACAACGTAGAGCGGCATTATTGCGCCAATATAGCCGCGCGCAAGATGGCAGGGAGCGATGACGTTTGGTCGCGGATGCAGATTTGCGATCCCGATCGGTTTCGACAAAATTTGCGTGCATTTTGACAAGCAAACACAGGTTTGCAGTCTCGCGACGTTTCTCGCCCGAGCTTTGCTTTTTGCCGTGGCCCTCAGGTATCGGAGGGTACAGGGAAGACCGGGTGCCGGCTGGCACCCACGGTCCACTGTGCGAAGGTTGCGCTACAAGAATCTGCACAGCGGCATACAGGTGAAGCCAAACAACCGGCCTTCCCTGCGCAGTGGTTTTACGGCTTATGCCGAGCTCTCCCCGGGGAGCGATGCACTATTGCCCCCGTCGCCTTGCGGATGGCTGATGCGCGTGCCCGGTCGGGCAACCCACATCACCACAAGACTTGACGCACAGACCCCGGGCGTCAGGACGACACGGTTTTGCCGTACGCAGACCGCACCGGTCGTGTGCGCGACGCCCTCGCTCACGGTTTCCCGCCCTGCGAGGCCCTACGCGCCGATGCTGCCTGCGTCCACCACAACTCATCCCGCGTTTCGTGACGATCGCGATACGCCCCTCTGACAGGGATGAGGTGGCGGGACGATGCGACAAATCAGAATTTCTGTAAAGACGAATATTTTGAAGCGAGCCGATTGACCCGCTGTTTGTGTGTTTTGCCCGTCGGGCAACACAACGGATCGTGGCCCGCGGATTGCGCTTCTCCGTCCGCGCTACGGGATTTGTGTTCCCTCTGCGGCAAGGGGATCATTTCGCGCCGCCACGAGTTCTCTTCGGATTGCCCCCGGGTGAGAGCTCATGACCATCAATTTCGACACGCTGAAAGCATCGCTGGTTCTGTACGGGCTGAATGCGATCTACGCGATCCTGCTGCTCGCTGTGGGCTGGTATCTGTCCGGCGCGATGCAGCGCTTCGTCACGCGCGTCCTCAACGTCGCGCATCGGGTCGATCCGCTCGTGACCTTGTTCGTCTCGAGCCTATCCCGGCACCGGCGAGGTCAAGGTGGCGTTTCCGGTCCCGGCAGGCGCCGCCAATGCGCTAGCGGACCGGATCCTGAAGGAGTTGCGCAACGACTCCCGCATCGACGATCAGGCAGAGCCTGCCGTCCGGGTCTCCAAGGTCGTCGACGTCGCCAATCCGGCAGCGCCGATCCTGGAATTGACGGTCAGCGCAAGAGCGAAGCCGTCCGAGGCCGAAGCGGTCAAGCAGTGCGTGCTCGACCATGCGAGTGCGCTGCTCGCGGCTGCGTGAGGGGTCTCACCCCCGCGGCGACCGCGGAGTCCTGCGCTTCGCGGCGTGCCGGCGCGGCGAGCGTGTCACGCGGGGTCGCAGGCGGGTTACCGCGGCTTCACGGCGCGGCTTGGCTTGAACTGGGCCGCGGGCGAGGTCCATCAGCATGCGCAGCGCCTCGACCACCGAGCGCTGGCGCACTGCGGTGCGGCCTATCGCACCGAAGCGATGCTCGCGGTGGACAATGCGGCCGTCGCGCGCGGCGACGGCGAAATGGACGAGCCCGACCGGCTTGCCGGGCGTGGCGCCGCCGGGGCCGGCAATGCCGGTGATGGCGACCGCGAGATCGACGTCGGCGCGTTCCAGCGCACCGACTGCCATTGCAGTCGCGGTCTCCCTGCTGACGGCGCCGAAATTGGTGAGCGTACTCGGCTCGACCCCCAGCATCGCGCGCTTGGCGTCGTTGGAATAGGTGACGAAGCCGCGATCGATGACGTCGGACGAGCCGGGGATATCGGTCAGTGCGCCGGCGACCAGGCCGCCGGTGCAGGACTCGGCGGTCGCGATCGTCAGCTTGCGCATCCGGCATAGATCGAGCAGCGAGCGGGAGAGGGCGCGTGCGTCGCTGCTGCCCATGACCTTACACGCTCCAGGGCAGGCGGATGGTGGCGCTCGCGGTGGCCGCGATGCCTTCTTCGCGGCCGGTAAAGCCGAGCCGCTCGCTGGTGGTCGCCTTCACCGCGACGCGCGAGATGTCGACGCCGGAAATTTCGGCGATGCGCGCGCGCATGGTGTCGCGCAACGGGCCGATCTTCGGCCGCTCGCAGATCATCGTGACCTCGAGATTGGCGATGCGGCCGCCGCGCTGGGTAACGCGCTCGATGGCGTATTTCAGAAATTGGTCGGAGGAGGCGCCCTTCCATTTTGCGTCGCTGGGCGGAAAGTGCGAGCCGATGTCGCCGTCGGCGAGCGCGCCGAGGATGGCGTCGACCAGCGCATGCAGGCCGACATCGCCGTCGGAATGGGCGAGGAAGCCTCTGGTGTGCGGCACGCGCACGCCGCAAATCATGAGATGGTCGCCGTCACCGAAAGCGTGCACGTCGTAGCCCGTGCCGGTCCTGATGTCGCCGAGCAGGCTGGCCAGCCGCGCTTCCTCGCGCACGAAATCCTCGGGGGTGGTGAGCTTCATATTGGCAACATCGCCTTCAAAGGTTGCAACCGTCAATCCCGCCCATTCGGCAATCGCGGCATCGTCGGTGAAATCGCTGCGCCCGTCCTTGGCCGCGCGACGATGCGCCTCGAGGATGACGTCAAAACGAAAGGACTGCGGCGTCTGCGCAATTCGCAACCGCGCGCGGTCCGGCGTGTCCTCGACATTGCCGTTCTCGCCGGTGACCTTGATGGTATCCGTGACGGGAACAACGGGGATCGCAGCGCCAGTGCGGCTGGCCGCATCGATCGCGCGCGAGATCACGCCTTCCGAGACGAAGGGCCGCGCGGCGTCGTGGATCAGGACGATGTCCGGCTTGTGCTTGGCGAGCGCTTCGAGACCGGCGAGCACCGAGGCCTGCCGCGTGGCCCCGCCATTCGTCGGCGCCTCGTGCTTTAACCCTGCGACCGCCGCGGTAAAGATGGCGCTGTCGTCGGGGTTCACCACCGGCTGCACCGCAAACACGTCCGCATGCCGGCTGAAGGCTTCCATGGCGCGATAGATCACGGGCACACCGCCGATCTCGCGATATTGCTTGGGACCACCGGCGCCCGCGCGCAGGCCGCGTCCGGCCGCGACGAGAACGACTGCGGTGCGCTGTGATTTCGCCATAGGACTCAAATACTCAGTTGGTGATCACGAGAGTTGGGAGAGGGGAGATGCCGCATGCCTCTAGCACGGCAGGCCCGCAAAAAAAGGGGTTTCCCCGGATTGTGGGATTCAGCATTTTGCTGCACTGCACTTGAAAGTTCTGCAGAACTGTCTAAACTGTAGGCATGACGCTTGACTGCACAAGAATTGTGCGCAAGATGGGTCACGGCAGGCGCGATGAGGCCCCTGCCAACGGAACGGAACTCCTGTGACCGGCTCAGCAGTATCAGACTCTAAGCTGTTGAAAATAGGCGATATTGAAGTCGCCACCCCGGTCTTCCTGGCACCGATGTCGGGGGTGACTGACTCGCCCGTCCGCCGGCTCGCCGCCGAGCTGGGGGCCGGTTTGGTCGTGTCCGAAATGACCGCCAGCGATGAGCTCGCCAACGGCCATCGGATGTCCCGGTTGCGCTGCGAAGCCACCGGGATCGGTCCGCACGTGGTCCAGCTCGCCGGTTGCGAGATGCATTGGATGGCGGAGGGCGCCCGGATCGCCGAAGCCGAAGGCGCCGACATCATCGACATCAACATGGGCTGTCCGGCCCGCCACGTCACCGGCGGCCAGTCCGGCTCGGCCCTGATGCGCGACCTCGACCATGCCGTCAGCCTGATCGAGGCGACGATCGCGGCGGTGAAGGTGCCGGTGACGCTGAAGATGCGGCTCGGCTGGGACGACCGCACCCGCAACGCGCCGGAACTGGCGCGGCGGGCGCAGGCATCAGGCATCAAGCTGGTCACCGTGCACGGCCGCACCCGCTGCCAGTTCTACAAGGGCGAGGCCGATTGGGACGCGATCCGCGCCGTGCGCGATGCCATCTCCATTCCGCTCGTCGTCAATGGCGACATCACCACTTTCGAGAAGGCGCTCGCGGCGCTCGAAGCCTCCGGCGCCGACGCCGTGATGATCGGCCGCGGTGCGCAGGGCCAGCCCTGGCTGCCCGGTGAGATCGGCCGACGCCTGAAAGGCGGGGCGGCGGAAGCCACGCCGTCGCTCGAGACGCAGCTGCATTATGTCCGCACGCTCTATGAAGGCGTCTGCGCGCTCTATGGGCTGCGCGTTGGTCTGCGGCACGCGCGAAAACATCTCGGCTGGGCGCTCGACGTCGCGGCCGATGTGAGCCGTGCGCCGGCCGAGAAGCTGAAATCCTGGCGCCAGAAGATCCTCACCTCGGAGGATCCCCGGCTCGTCCATCAGTCACTGCAAGATGCCTTCGACGACTTCGCATGGAGCGCTGCTGCATGAGCTCAGCTGCTGAACATCGTCGGCCTGTTCCGTCCGACAACGACGCGATTTTGGATGCCTTGCCCAATCCCGTGCTCATGATCGGGCCGGACGGCAAGATCGTCGCCGCCAACATCGCAACGGAAGCCTTCTTCGATATCTCGACGCAGTTTCTGAAGCGGCAGTCGCTGAAAGAGCTGGTGCCGTTTGGCAGTCCTTTGCTGGCGCTGATCGATCAGGTGCGCTCGTCGAACGCGGCGGTCAACGAATACAAGGTCGATCTGGGCACGCCGCGCATGGGCGGAGACCGCCAGGTCGATCTGCACGTTGCTCCGCTCACGGAACGGCCCGGCCATATCGTGGTGATGCTGCAAGAGCGCTCCATCGCCGACAAGATGGACCGCCAGCTCACCCATCGCAGCGCCGCGCGCTCGGTGATCGCGCTCGCCGCGATGCTGGCGCACGAGATCAAGAACCCGCTCTCGGGCATCCGCGGCGCCGCGCAGCTTCTTGAGCAGCAGGCCTCTTCCGAAGACCGCATGCTGACGCGGCTGATCTGCGACGAGGCCGACCGCATCGTGACGCTGGTCGATCGCATGGAGGTGTTCGGCGACGAACGTCCCGTGGTGCGCGGTCCCGTCAACATCCATTCGGTGCTCGATCACGTCAAACGGCTGGCGCAATCCGGCTTTGCCCGCAACATCCGCTTCGTCGAGGATTACGATCCCTCGCTGCCGCCGGTGCTGGCGAACCAGGACCAGCTCATCCAGGTGTTCCTCAACCTCGTCAAGAACGCCGCCGAAGCGCTGATCGATGTTCCCGACGGCGAGATCCAGC
The DNA here is from genome assembly GCF_040547985.1 of Bradyrhizobium sp. LB14.3. Classification (NCBI taxonomy): domain Bacteria; kingdom Pseudomonadati; phylum Pseudomonadota; class Alphaproteobacteria; order Hyphomicrobiales; family Nitrobacteraceae; genus Bradyrhizobium; species Bradyrhizobium sp. LB14.3. Next base: position 112,047 of record NZ_JBEPQT010000015.1, on the reverse strand, counting down.
TCACCACCGCGTTTCGTCCCGGCGTGCGCCTGTCAGTCCCCGGTCAAAAATCCCGTGTATCCCTGCCGCTGGAATTTTGCGTGAAGGACAACGGACCAGGCGTGCCGGACGATCTCCTGACCAACCTGTTCGATCCCTTCGTGACCACCAAGCAGACCGGCTCGGGCCTGGGCCTCGCGCTGGTCGCAAAGATCATCGGGGATCACGGGGGCATCATCGAATGCGAATCTCAGCCGCGCAAGACCACGTTCCGCGTGCTGATGCCGATGTATTCCACATCGGTGAAACATGCCGATCACAGCAGTCGCGACGGCTCTGCCGGGAAGTCGTCGTCTGCATCTCAGGGGGCAAAATGAGGATCAACAATGCCCGCAGGTAGCATTCTCGTAGCTGATGACGACACCGCCATCCGCACGGTTCTTAATCAGGCCCTGTCGCGGGCCGGATACGAAGTCAGGCTCACCGGCAATGCCGCGACGCTGTGGCGCTGGGTCAGCCAGGGAGAGGGCGATCTCGTCATCACCGACGTGGTGATGCCCGACGAGAACGCGTTCGACCTGTTGCCGCGGATCAAGAAGATGCGGCCGAATTTGCCTGTTATCGTCATGAGCGCACAGAACACCTTCATGACGGCGATCCGCGCCTCCGAGCGCGGCGCCTATGAATATCTGCCAAAGCCCTTCGACCTGAAGGAGCTGATCGCCATCGTCGGCCGCGCGCTGGCCGAGCCGAAGGAACGGGTCTCGACGCCGAACGAGGACGCCGAGATGGAGGCGATCCCGCTGGTCGGCCGCTCGCCGGCGATGCAGGAAATCTATCGCGTGCTGGCGCGCCTGATGCAGACCGACCTCACCGTGATGATCACGGGCGAGTCCGGCACCGGCAAGGAGCTGGTGGCGCGCGCGCTGCATGATTACGGCAAGCGCCGCAACGGCCCGTTCGTCGCGGTCAACATGGCGGCGATCCCGCGCGACCTCATCGAGTCCGAACTGTTCGGCCATGAGCGCGGCGCCTTCACCGGCGCCAACACCCGCGCCTCCGGCCGGTTCGAGCAGGCCGAAGGCGGCACGCTGTTCCTCGACGAGATCGGCGACATGCCGATGGAGGCGCAGACCCGCCTGCTGCGCGTGCTCCAGCAGGGCGAATACACCACCGTCGGCGGCCGCACCCCGATCAAGACCGACGTGCGCATTGTCGCTGCCTCCAACAAGGATTTGCGCGTCCTGATCCAGCAGGGCCTGTTCCGCGAAGATCTGTTCTTCCGCCTCAACGTCGTGCCGCTGCGGCTGCCGCCCTTGCGCGAGCGCATCGAGGACCTGCCGGATCTCATCCGCCATTTCTTCGCGCTCGCCGAGAAGGACGGCCTGCCGCCGAAAAAGCTCGACACGCTGGCGCTGGAGCGGATGAAGCAGCACCGCTGGCCGGGCAACGTGCGCGAGCTCGAAAACCTGGCGCGGCGCCTCGCGGCGCTCTATCCGCAGGACGTGATCACCGGCTCCGTCATCGACGGCGAGTTGGCGCCACCCACGGTCAGCCCGGGTGCCGCAGTCCAGCATGGCGTCGACAATCTCGGCGGCGCGGTGGAGGCGTATCTCTCCTCGCACTTCCAGGGCTTCCCGAACGGCGTGCCGCCGCCGGGCCTCTATCACCGCATCCTCAAGGAGATCGAGGTGCCGCTGCTGACGGCCGCGCTCGCCGCCACCCGTGGCAACCAGATCCGCGCCGCCGATCTGCTCGGCCTCAACCGCAACACGTTGCGGAAGAAGATCCGGGATCTCGATATCCAGGTTTATCGAAGCGGGGGCTAGCCTTCCCGGAACGGACGGTGGCTCAGCTCCCCCTACCAAAGGGAGCTGAGCCTGTCCGGATCGCGCTGGCCGTTATGGCTGACGCGGTGGGCAGAAGTCCTGATTGGACTGAAATGTTCCGCTGGAACATTGAAAATGGTCATTCAGCCGCGGGACGCGGCCTCAGACACTATCTGACAAGCCGGCCTGTCATTGGCATCATGCTGGCGACATTCGCCGGCGGCACCTGCAAACCGGGGCCGTTGACCAGGAGGTCAGCGGCCACAATCAGCAGCAGCACGGCCGACACCATCATTGCGAGATAGAACTTGTCCATGCTCGGTTAAGCCGCTGGGCCGGAAAACCGTTCCCGCAAGCGAGGTCTTGCGACAGCGGCCTGTGGATGCGCCGGTCGGTCGCTGCCTGGACGCCGCGGAATTGTCGCAATTCGGCAACAATGTGGTACGAATACATCAGTATCCGCCCGCCGCGGATCCCGTTTTCAGCACCCATTGCCGGAATGACCAGCGCAGAGACCTCGGCCGCATCCTTTGACACGGCCCCAGCGGAAGAGCCCCGGCGTTGGTCGGCGCGACGCTGGCTGGCGCCGTTCGCCGTGGCGCTGGCGCTCCTGTCGGCGTTCCTGACCTTCATGGTCCTGACCGGCCTCACGTCAATCGAGCCAACGCCGGCGGTTGTCCGCTCGTTCTATCTGATCAATGCGGGCACGATCCTGCTGCTGGTCGGCATCATCATCCGCGAACTCTGGCAGCTGATCCTGGCGCGGCGGCGGGGCAGGGCGGCGGCGCGACTCCATGTCCAGATCGTCAGCCTGTTCTCGATCGTGGCGGTGCTGCCGGCGGTGCTGGTCGCCGTCGTCGCCAACGTCACCATCGAGCGCGGCCTCGACCGCCTGTTCTCCGGACCGACCAAGGAGGTGATCCAGAACTCGCTGACGATCGCGCGGGCCTACATGCAGGACCATGCGCAGCTGATCCGCGGCGACATCCTCGGTATGGCCAACGACATCGCCCACGCCCGGCCGCTCTACGATCAGGATCGCCGCTCGTTTCGCGAGCTGCTGACGTCCAGCGCCGCTTCGCGCAACCTGCCGGGCGCGATGATCATCGATAAGAACACCAACATTCTCGAATCCGCCGACACCGGCATGCGGCTGGCCTATTCGCCGCCGGCGCCGGACTTCCTCAGCAACGTCAACGAATCCGAACCCGAGATCGCGGTGCTGCCCGATGCGAGCTTCGTCGCCGCGGTGGTTCGCTTGCGTGCCTTCAGCGACACCTTCCTCTACGTCGCGCGGCCGCTCGATCCGAACGTCGTCAACCAGCTCAAGCAGACCGAGCTCAGCGTCGCCGAATACGCCCAGATCGAGTCGCGCCGGCTCGGCATCCAGGTCGCCTTCGCACTGATGTTCGCGGTGATCGCGCTGACCATCCTCATGGCCTCGGTGATCATCGGCCTCAACTTCGCCAACTCGCTGGTCTCGCCGATCCGGCGGTTGATGAACGCGGCCCAGACGGTCTCGACCGGCGATCTCCATGTGAAAGTGCCGGTGCACCAATCGGAAGGCGACCTCGCCCAGTTGGGTGAGACTTTCAACAAGATGACGCAGGAGTTGCGCAGCCAGCGCGACGAGCTCGTCAACGCCAGCGATCTCATCGACAGCCGCCGCCGCTTCATCGAAGCCGTGCTGTCCTCCGCAAGCGCCGGGATTATCGGCGTCGATACCTCAGGCAGTGTCGGCATCCTCAACCGTTCCGCGGAAAAGCTGATCGGGCACTCCGAAGCCGAGACGCTCGGCCATCCGCTTTCCGACGTGCTGCCCGAGCTCGAAGAGATGATGAAGACGGCGCGGGAAGGGACCCAGCGCCTGGTGCAGGGCCAGATCACGATCACGCGTGACGGGCAGGAACGCAATCTGTCGGTCCGCGTCAGCGCCGAGAAGACCAGCCAGCCGCACGACAGCTACATCATCACGCTCGACGACATCACCGATCTGGTCTCGGCGCAGCGCACCTCGGCCTGGGGCGACGTCGCGCGCCGCATCGCCCACGAGATCAAGAACCCGCTGACGCCGATCCAGCTCTCCGCCGAGCGCATCCGCCGCAAATTCGGCAAGGACATCACCGAGGGCAAGGACAAGCAGATCTTCGAACAGTGCACCGACACAATCGTGCGCCAGGTCGACGATATCCGCCGCATGGTCGACGAGTTCTCGCGCTTTGCGCGGATGCCGAAGCCGGTGATGGAGGGCGAGGACGTCGTGGACACTGTGCGACAGGCGGTGTTCCTGATGAAGGTCGCCCATCCCGAGATCGATATCGAGGCCGAGTTCAAGGAAGACCCGCTGCGCGCCCAGTTCGACCGGCGGCTGATCTCGCAGGCGGTCACCAACATCGTCAAGAACGCCACCGAGGCGATCGAGCAGGTCCCCCTGGAGGAGCTCGGCAAAGGCCGGATCGACGTCGTGGCGTCGCGCGAGGGCGAGGACGTGCTGATCGACGTCGTCGACAACGGCATCGGCCTGCCCAAGGTGGCGCGCTCGCGCCTCCTCGAGCCGTATGTGACGACACGCGCCAAGGGCACCGGCCTTGGGCTCGCGATCGTCGGCCGCGTGCTGGAAGACCATGGCGGGCGCATCGAACTGAAGGACGCCTCCGACTTCCGCGAGGGCCAGCGCGGCGCCTGGATGCGGATGCGTTTTGCGGTCTCCGGCACTCCCGCGAAAAGCGAGGGGGCCGAACCGGTGGCCGAGGCAACGACCAAGCCGGGCATCAGGGAAACGGTCACGGAATCCGTCAAGGATCCGGAAACAAAAGCGCCGGCCACCGAAACCAAAGAGCCGGCTGAAAAGACCAATGATTCAACGAAAACCGAAGCCTCAACAGGCAGCTGAGAAAACAGGCGCGACCCATGGCAAGTGAAATTCTGATTGTCGATGATGAGGCCGATATTCGGGATCTCGTTGCGGGCATCCTCGAAGACGAGGGGTTCGTGACCCGGACCGCGCGCGACAGCGATACGGCGCTCGCCGAGATCGCCAACCGCAGGCCGCATCTGGTGTTTCTCGACATCTGGCTGCAGGGCTCCAAGCTCGACGGCTTGCAGCTGCTGGAGCAGGTCAAGAAGGACAACCCCGATCTGCCGGTCGTGATGATCTCCGGCCACGGCAACATCGAGACCGCGGTCGCCGCGATCAAGCGCGGCGCCTACGATTTCATCGAGAAGCCGTTCAAGACCGACCGGCTGATCCTGGTCGCCACCAGAGCGCTGGAGAACTCGCGGCTCAAGCGCGAGGTCAAGGAGCTGAAGCAGCTCGCGCCGAGTGCAAGCTCGCTCGTCGGCCGCTCGCCCAGCATGAACCAGCTGCGCCAGACCATCGAGCGTGCGGCCAAGGCCAACAGCCGCATCCTGATCGTCGGCCCCGCCGGTGCCGGCAAGGAGCTGACCGCACGCACACTGCACACGGCCTCGGGCCGTGCCGAAGGCCCCTTCGTCGTCATCAACGCCGCCGCGATCACGCCCGAACGGATGGAGCACGAGCTGTTCGGCATCGAGCAGTCCAACGGCGAGCACGCGCGCAAGTCCGGCGCGCTCGAAGAGGCCCATGGCGGCACGCTGTTCATAGACGAGATAGCGGACATGCCGCGCGAGACCCAGAACAAGATCTTGCGCGTGCTGGTCGAGCAGTCGTTCCAGCGCGTCGGCGGCAACGGCAAGGTGCAGGTCGACGTCCGCATCATTTCCTCCACCGCGCGCAATCTGGAAGAGGAGATCGCGGGCGGCCATTTCCGCGAGGACCTCTATCATCGGCTCTCGGTGGTGCCGATCCGCGTGCCCGCGCTGTCGGAGCGGCGTGAGGACATTCCGGAATTGATCGACTACTTCATGGAGCAGATTTCGGCGGGCAGCGGCCTCCCCAAGCGTCAGATCGGGCAAGACGCGATGGCGGTGCTGCAGTCGCATGTCTGGCCCGGCAATGTCCGCCAGCTCCGCAACAACGTTGAGAGAGTCATGATTCTGGCCGCGGGCGGCCCGGAGGTCATCATCACCGCCGACATGCTGCCGCAGGACGTCGGCTCCATGGTTCCGGCGATGCCGACCAGCAACAATGGCGAGCACATCATGGGCCTGCCGCTGCGCGAAGCGCGCGAAGTGTTCGAGCGCGACTATTTGATTGCACAGATCAGCCGTTTTTCAGGAAATATTTCTCGCACGGCCGAGTTTGTTGGCATGGAACGCTCGGCGTTGCACCGGAAATTGAAGGCGCTCGGTGTCGGCTGACGCCGCGACGTGGCGGAGATAGGCGAGGAAAATCATCGATTTCCGTAGTTTTTCGGAGCCATACGGCGTGGGCTGGCGCGTGAAGCGGCTTGCCTAATAAGCCCACCTGTCCTCTAATCGTACCGCTGTTCCTTCCGAGGGGGATCTCATGAGGGACGGCAACCGGGAGAGGCGCCGAATTTCAGAAAGAGGGCCGCAACCGGCGCAATAAAAAGAAACTCAAAGCGAGAAAAAAAATGGCGGCAGACCGCGCACAAAACCTGCAGGACACCTTCCTTAATCACGTTCGCAAAACTAAAACGCCACTGACGATCTTTCTGGTCAACGGAGTGAAGCTCCAGGGCATCGTGACCTGGTTCGACAATTTCTGTTTGCTGCTTCGGCGCGACGGTCACTCGCAGCTCGTCTACAAGCATGCGATCTCAACCATCATGCCGGGCGCTCCGATCCAGTTGTTCGAAGGCGGCGAGGAGCCGGCTTGAGAGTGATCTGATTGGAACCCCGGAATTTCGACGGGGATGCCGACCGTCCGCGGTCGGCAGGGGCCAAGCAAACGGGGCGGGTGCTTGTCATCGGCCCCTACTTGCGGGTGCGCGCGGGTAGTGCCGACGCGCAATCGGAAAGCCATATCCTGCGTGACGCCCAGGCCCGGCTCGATGAAGCCGCCGGCCTCGCGCGCGCCATCGATCTCGTCGTTGCCGACGCCATCATCACGCCGATCAACCAGATCAGGCCCGCGACTTACATCGGCAAGGGCAAGGTCGAGGAGATGGCCGGGCTGATCAAGAGCCTCGATGTCGAGCTCGTGGTGATGGATTGCGCGCTGGCACCGATCCAGCAGCGCAATCTCGAGAAGGAATTGCAGGCCAAGGTGCTCGACCGCACGGGCCTCATTCTGGAGATCTTCGGCCGCCGCGCCAAGACCAAGGAAGGCTCGCTCCAGGTCGAGCTCGCGCATCTCAACTACCAGCGCTCGCGTCTCGTCCGCTCCTGGACCCATCTCGAGCGCCAGCGCGGCGGCTTTGGATTCATGGGCGGTCCCGGCGAGACGCAGATCGAAGCCGACCGCCGCCTGATCCAGGAGCGCATCTCCAAGCTCGAGGGCGACCTGAAGAAGGTGCAGGCGACGCGGCGTCTGCATCGTGCAGGACGCGAGCGTGTGCCGTATCGCGTGGTCGCGCTGGTCGGCTACACCAATGCCGGCAAGTCGACGCTGTTCAACCGCCTGACCCGCGCCGATGTGCAGGCGGCCGACATGCTGTTCGCCACGCTCGACCCGACCCTGCGCGCGCTCACCCTGCCGCACGGCGGCAAGGCGATGCTGTCCGATACCGTCGGCTTCATCTCCAACCTGCCGACGCAGCTCGTCGCCGCCTTCCGCGCCACACTGGAAGAGGTGCTGGAGGCCGACGTCATCCTGCATGTGCGTGACATCTCGCACGACGACGCCGAGGCGCAGCAGAGCGACGTCGACGCCGTGCTGCGCCAGCTTGGCATCAATCCCGATGACTCAGGCCGCATCATCGAAGTCTGGAACAAGATCGACCGTTACGACGCCGAGCAGCGCGAAGAGCTTTTGAACATCGCTGCGCGCAGACCGGAAGACCACCCGGCGATGCTGGTCTCGGCCGTGTCAGGCGAGGGCGTCGACGCACTGCTCGCCGCGATCGAGGAACGGCTCGCCTCAAAACGCACCACGCTCGACCTTTCGGTCGACGCGGCCGACGGCGCCGGCATCAGCTGGCTGCACCGCAATGCCGAGGTGTTGGCGAAGGAGCTGCACGACGGCCGCTTCGACATGACGGTGCGGGTGGACGAGACCAAGCGGGACATCGTGGTGAACCGGTTCGACGCCGTGCCGCGCGTGGCGTGATCTCTCCCACGTCATCCCGGACAAGCGCGCCCCAAGCGCGCGCAGATCCGCACCCCAAAACCACAGGAAGCAATTTGGTGCGCGATATTAATCGCGTCGTATCTCGAACCAGGTGCGCTCCCAAACACGGCATTGGAGTTAGCGGCGGGCTTCCGTGCGGCCCTCTGACGCCGGCTTCTCCTCGGCCTTCGCCGCATTCCACAGCGCGTCCATCTCTTCCAGCGACGCCTGCTCCAGCGTTCGCCCCTGCGCTTCCAGCGCCCGTTCGATATAGGCAAAGCGCCGCTCGAACTTCGCGTTTGTCGCGCGCAGCGCGGCCTCCGGGTCGGCATCGACATGGCGGGCGAGGTTGACCAGCGCAAACATCAGGTCGCCGGTTTCCTCCGCGATCTCATGCTTGTCGTTGCGGTCGAGGGCGGCCTCGATTTCGTCGGCTTCCTCGCGGATTTTTGCCAGCACCGCGCGCGGGTCGTTCCAGTCGAAGCCTACAGTAGAGGCCTTGCGCTGAAGCTCCATGGCGCGCGTCAGCGCCGGTTGGCCGGCCTTCACGCCTGACAACAGCGATTTGTGCGAAATCTCTTCCGGTGGCCGGCGTGCGGCGCGCTCGGCCTTCTCCTCGGCCTTGATGCGGTTCCAGACTTCCTTGACGTGGGAGGAGGCGAGGTTGCCGTCCTTGTCTACGAAGACGTGAGGATGGCGCCGGATCATCTTGCGGGTGATGGCCTCGACGACATCTCCAAAAGCAAATGCGTTCTGCTCCTCGGCCATCCGGGCGTGGAACACCACCTGCAACAGGAGGTCGCCGAGCTCTTCGCAGAGATCGTCGAGATCGCCGCGGCCGATGGCCTCGACCACCTCATAGGCTTCCTCGATCGTGTAGGGCGCGATGGTCGCAAAATTCTGATCGAGGTCCCAGGGGCAGCCGGTCACCGGCGTGCGCAGCGCCGCCATGATCTCGATCAGGCGTGAAATGTCGCGGGAAGGGGTCATTGCGGGGCAGTCTCCTGGCTCTCAAGACTTATGCCAAAAGCGGGCCGCCGTTCCCAGCGTAGCGCGACGGAACAGGCCGATTTCCACCGATTGGCGGCCGAGGTGCGCAATGCTAAAGCGCGGACCATGAGCGACGCATTTTCATCAGAAACCGCGCTGGTGCTGTTTTCCGGCGGCCAGGATTCCACCACCTGCCTCGCCTGGGCGCTGAACCGCTTTGCGCGCGTGGAAACGCTGGGGTTCGATTACCGCCAGCGCCACGCCATCGAGCTGGCCTGCCGCGACCAGCTGTTCGACGGCATCAGGGGCTTGCGCGCGGATTGGGCCGCAAAACTCGGCGAGAGCCACACGCTGTCGATCCCGACGCTGGCGGACGTGTCCGAGACGGCACTGACGCGCGATGTCGCGATCGCGATGGGTGCCGACGGCCTGCCCAACACCTTCGTGCCCGGCCGCAATCTGGTGTTTCTGACTTTCGCCGCGGCGCTGGCCTACAGGCGCGGCATCACCCACATCGTCGGCGGCATGTGCGAGACCGACTATTCCGGCTATCCCGACTGCCGCGACGACACCATCCGCGCCATGCAGGCCGCGTTGTCGCTGGGCATGGCCCGCAAGTTCGAGCTGCATACGCCGCTGATGTGGATCGACAAGGCGGCGACGTGGCAGCTCGCGCACGATCTCGGCGGCGAGGGGCTGGTTGACCTCATCCGCGAGCAGTCGCACACCTGCTATCTCGGCGAACGCGGCGCGCAGCATGATTGGGGCTATGGCTGCGGCGAGTGCCCGGCGTGCAGCCTGCGGGCGAAGGGGTGGCGGGAGTATGTGGCGGGACGGTAGCGCGTCTCGCCTCTCTCGCGCCCCGGACGCAGCGCAGCGCTCCTTCAGCGGTGCGCTGCAGAGCCGGGGCCCATCCATCATAGCTTATCGTGTTGCCATCTGGGTCCCAGCTCTGCGCCGCAACGCTTAGGCGTTGCAGCTTGTCCGGGACACGAAGTCCTCGCAATGACGGGTGTGGCGCGAGCTAGCCAAAATCTTCCTGCTTTAGCTCGATCGGCTTGCCGTGAGGCGTGCGATCCGCCGCGTGGTCCCAGGCATCGCGGTAGCGGTGCAGCGTTTCCGCAGACGCAACGCCCTTGCGCGCAACCAGTCCTTCCAGCGTGGCGAGCCAGTGCAGATAGTAGGTCTCGCCGGTGTCAGGATCGCCGGCGACCTGGGCGCGCTTGATTTCGGAGGCCAGGGCTGCGGCCCATTCGGGCCAGGTGAACACGCCGCGGTCGTGCAGCGTCAACGCCATGGCGAAGGCGTGCGCCTCCCAGGGCGCGCGGAACACTGGGCCGTCGTCATCGCGCGGAATGCTCGGTATGGCCGCAGTTGCTGCGGCCGCGGCCGTGCTGCTCATCACGCCGGGTCCAGATAGGGCTCGAACGCGTCGATTGATACCTTCAGGGTCGGATCACCGTCCGCGCCCCAGAGATCGCGGCCCTCGAACACCACCGTGTAGAGCCATTGCGGATTCTCGCCGAGCTCCATCGCCGCCGAATCCGGAAACACGTGACAGCCGTGGTTCAGCTCGACGACACCGACATGGCCGCGCACGTAGCGCGGCAGCCGCGTGTGCGTGGCCGGATGAATGTTTTTCGCGCGCACGCGGTCGCCGATCTCAAATCTCTCCGGCGCCGGAGCAGGGCGGGCGAACTTGCCGCGCACCATGGTGCGCTCGACATTGTCGCGCTCCAGCCTGCCGTGCTTGAGCGCCTTTGCGGGTTGCATCGCGTGGCCGGCGGCGACCTCCTGCCGGGTGAGATAGCCCTTCTCGATCAGCATCTCCTCAAGCCCGAGGAACCATTTCTTGTAATAGGAGCTCGACAGGTACACATGCGGCGGCAGCGTCTCGCGATAGAAGCGCGAGGTGTCGATATTGAAGGCACCGGCCGCGCCCATCGCGCGCACCATCGCCAGCACCCGCGACTCCCATTCCGCATGGAACACGGGCTCGTTCGGCTCCGGCTCGACCTTGCCGAATCCGTCCATGCCGCCCATGTCGTGCACGCCGTTCATGACGGCGCTCCCGGCGTTTTGGGAAAGCCGGTGCCGATCATGGAATCACGCGTGACGAGTTCGGCGAGCTGTTCCTCGCTCCAGCCGTCCGTGCCGTCGGGGCGCATCGGCAGCACCAGGAAGCGCGTTTCGGCGGTGGAATCCCACACCCGGATCTCCATGTCCCTGGCGACCTGCACGCCGAAATCGGCGAGCACGCCGCGCGGGTCCTTCACCGCGCGGGAGCGGTAGGGCGCAGCCTTGTACCAGACCGGCGGCAGCCCCAGCATTTCCCAGGGGTAGCAGGAGCACAGCGTGCACACGACCATGTTGTGACGCTGCGGCGTGTTCTCGACCACGACGAGATGGTCGCCGACGCGGCTGACATGGCCGAGGGTGCCGATCGCCTTGGAGCCGTCTTCCAGCAGCGCCTGCTTGAACGCGGGATCAGTCCAGGCCTTGGCGACGACGCGCGCGCCGTTATGCGGGCCGATCCTGGTCTCATAGGCCTGGATGATGGCATCGAGCGCAGCCGGCTCGACATAGCCTTTTTCGGTCAGGATGGTTTCGAGCGCGCGAACGCGCAGCTCTGTCTCCGACAGCTCGGAATGGTCGTGATCGTGGTGATGATGATGATCGCTCATGGGCCAAAGATAGTCCCAGAATCCGGGCGTTGTCGAGACGAAGACTCTGCTAACATCGCACCATGGGCTGGGCTGCGAGAACCGGAATAGCCGCCGCAATCGCAGCATTTGGCGCATTCGCGGCGCAGGGTGCGCGCGCCGCGAATGGCGCCTATGCGGTCGATGCCGCCGACATTTCCGAGGTCGGCTCCTGCAAAGTGGAAAGCTGGACGTCGGTCGCGACCAACACGGATTTTTCGGCGGTCGCCAATCCCTCCTGTGTCGTCGATCCCTTCAGGCCGATCGAGCTGAGCCTGCAGACCATCAGGGCCCGGAGCGATGGCGACTGGAGCACGACCGTCGCTCCAAAAGCCAAGACGAACTTCGTCCCGACTGGAATAGGCCGGTGGGGCTTGTCAGCGTATGGTGGCGGATCATTCGACGCGGCGAGCGGCGATGCCATGTCCGCCTTTGTCGTCATCCCCGCGACCTTCCGCCTGTCGGAGACCATGCGCATCAATGTCAATGGCGGCTGGCTGTGGGATCGCACGGTCGATCGTCATTACCTGACCTACGGCGTCGGCTTCGATTGGAAATTCACCGACACGTTGCAATGGACGATCGAGGCTTACGGGCAAGCTGGCGCCTCCGAGATCGCAAGCGTCGTCCAGCCGCGTTTCCAGACCGGCGTCCGCTACCGGCCGAACGAGATATTCTCCGTCGACGTGATCTACGGCCGCAACATCACCGGCGAAAGCGGCAACTGGATCACCATCGGGACCACGGTCCGGTTTCCGGTCCGCGGCAGCGAGCCCGAGCACCACCGCACCGGGCATTTGTGAGCACCAAGAAAACCAAGAACAGGGGAGATTGCGTTGTCTGACTATGTGAAGATCGAGAAGGGCCTCGGGCCGGAGGGGCGGATTGCGGTGGTGCGGTTCGACCGCGGCGACGGCATCAACGCGCTGTCGCCGGAGGCGCTGCGCCAGCTCACCGCGGCCGCGCGCAGTTTTGAGGATGACGCCGCAACCTCTGTCGTGGTGCTGACAGGCAGCGCGGACGCGTTCAGCGCCGGGTTCGACCTCAAGGATGCCGAAGGGCGCTCGCGCAAGGACATGGACCTCGGCACGCTGCGGCAGCATCTCAAGCTCGGACCGCGCTTGACCCACGCCTGGCAGGAGATGGAGCAGATCACGATCGCCGCCATCGAAGGCTTTTGCGTTGGCGGCGGCGTGGCGCTGGCCGTCGCGCTCGACTTCCGCGTCATGGGACGCGATGCCCATCTGCGCGTGCCTGAGATCGGGCTCGGCATGAACATGAGCTGGCAGAGCATTCCGCGCATGCTGCATCTGATCGGCCCGGCGCGTACCAAGCAGGCGGTGATCCTGGCCGATCAGCGCATCAGCGCGGATGAGGCCTATGAGTGGGGCCTGGTCGAGCAGGTGGTCGATCCCGGCCATGCGTTCGATGCCGCGATGGAGCTTGCGCGCAAGGTGGCAGCGCAGCCGCCACTCTCCGTTGCCATGACGAAACTCACGGTTAACCGGCTGGCGCATGCGCTGGATAATCTCGCCAGCCACATGGACGTCGACCAGTTCGCCCTGGCAAGCCTCAGCGAGGACCACAAGGAGGGCGTCGAGGCGTTCTTGACGCGACGCAAACCGAAATTCAGAGGGCGGTAGACGCCGGCCAGGGCATTGATCGCGCCGCGGACAATCCGTATACGCCGCGCTGGGACAAAAGCGGCCCGATCAACGGGCCGGCAGAACATGACGGCAATCGAGGGGGAGGGCCCATGACCGCTAGCTCGCAGGCGCCTGAGGCGAAAGGGTTTCGCTGGAAGCTGATCGCGCCGATCGCGGTGTGGCTGGTGATCTATCTGTGGCCGGTGCCGGCGGGGCTCAACGTCAATCAGTGGCACTATTTTGCCGTCTTCGCGGCCGTCATCACCGGCCTCATCCTGGAATCGATGCCGGTCGGCGCGGTCGGCCTGATCGGGCTGACGGTCGCAGGCGTCAGCGGTTATATCGATCCCGATCCGACAAAATCGCTGCGCTGGATGCTCGCCGGCTTTGCCGAAAGCACGGTCTGGCTGATCGTCGGCGCCTTCGTGTTCTCGATCGGCTATCGCAAGAGCCAGCTTTGGCCGGCGCATTGCGCTCGTGCTGGTGCAAAAGCTCGGCCGCAACACGCTCGGCCTCGGCTATGCGGTGGCGATGTCGGATTTTTTGCTGGCGCCGACGACGCCGTCCAATACCGCGCGCAGCGGCGGTATCGTCTATCCCATCATCAGTAACATCCCGCGCATCTACGGCTCCGAGCCGGGGCCGACCGCCGGCAGGATCGGCACCTACGTGATGTGGACCGCGTTCGCGTCGACCGCCGTCACCAGCTCGCTGTTCTTCACCGCGCTCGCGCCCAATGCGGCGGCGCTGGCCATCGCCAAGAAGACTGTCGGGGTCGAGGTGAGCTGGGCGCAGTGGTTCATCGGCTTTGCGCCGCTCGGCATCCTCCTGATGGTGCTCGTCCCACTGCTCAGCTACGTGGTCTACCGTCCCGAGGTGAAGCGCAGCCCGGAAATTTCCGAATGGGCGGGAAGGGAGCTCGCGGAGATGGGCCCGATGTCGCGCAACGAGTGGATCATGCTGGCGCTGATCATCCTCGCGATGTTCCTGTGGATCGCGGGCTCGAGCCCGGACATTCGCGTTCCCGTGCTCGGCTCGAACTTCGTCAACGCCACCACCGTCGTGTTCATCGTGATCTCGCTGATGCTGGTGACCGGCGTGATCGAGTTTGCCGACATCGTCAGCGAGAAGAGCGCCTGGGAGGTGTTCTTCTATTTTACCTCGCTGCTGACGCTGGCCTCGGGCCTCAACGAGATCGGCTTCATCAAATGGTTCGCCACCGAATACGCAAAGCCGCTCGCCGGGCTGTCGCCGTCCACCGCGATGCTGCTGTTGGTCGCGCTGTTCTTCTGGATTCACTATTTCTTCTCGAGCATCACCTCGCATGCCGCCGCGGTGCTGCCGGTGGTGCTCGCGGTCGGATCCGGAATCCCTGACCTGCCGGTCACGACGCCGCCATGCTCTGCATGTATTCGCTCGGTCTGATGGGCGTGATCTCGCCTTACGCGACGGGACCGGCGCCGATGTATCTCGGCAGCGGCTATATCGGGAAGGGCCAGTTCTGGGGTTTTGGGCTGATCTTCGGAGTGCTCTATTTCGCGGGGCTCCTGCTGATCGTCCTGCCCTGGTTGCAGGTCCATTGAGCCAGGCCGGAGTCCCCCGGCAGATGAATTTTCTTCGGCGGGGCGGGATTTGGAAAACTTCGTCCAATTCCCCGCAAATATGTGACATTGCAAGACCGACCTGAAAGGGCGATGGTGCGTGCTGCGGTGCAGCGCGCTCCACGCGAGCCCTCATCGCGGTTTCATTCTCCGTCGCTTGATGCGACCCGGTTCCCGGATGCCCCAGAGGCAAGCGGAACAATTGTGCATGAAGGCGCCTCCATGAACGCCCACCCATCGCTCGCGATCGGACGGCCGATCGAAAAGCTTGACGCGATCTCACGTGACGCGATCTCACGTGACGCGATCTCACCTGCCGCGACTGCGCCTGACGCGATGGTCCGTTTCGAGGGCATCTCCAAGACCTATCCGGCCTATCGCGGCAAGCCCGGCGTCGATGCTCTGCAAAATATCGATTTCGCGATCCCACGCGGCTCGATCACAGGCGTCATCGGCCGCTCTGGCGCCGGCAAATCGAGCCTGGTTCGGCTCATCAACGGACTGGAGAGGCCGACCACCGGCCGCGTCGTCGTTGACGGCCGTGACATCTCGGTGCTTGCGGGCCGCGATTTGCGGCTGGCGCAGCGCTCGATCGGCATGATCTTCCAGCACTTCAACCTGCTGTCCTCACGCACGGCAGCCGCCAACATCGCGCTTCCGCTCGAGATCGCCGGCTGGGCCAAGGCCGACATCATCGCACGCGTGGCCGAGTTGCTTGCGCTGGTGGGCATCGCCGACAAGCACGACCGCTACCCGTCAGAACTCTCCGGCGGCCAGAAGCAGCGCGTCGGCATCGCGCGGGCCTTGGCAACGCGGCCGAGCGTGCTGCTGTCGGACGAGGCGACCTCGGCGCTCGATCCGCAGACCACGCGGGCGATCCTCGATCTGCTCGCCAACATCAATCGCGAGCTCGGGGTGACCATCGTGCTGATCACCCATGAAATGTCCGTGGTGCGTCAGCTCGCCAGGGACGTCGTGGTGCTCGACGCCGGCCACGTCGTCGAGAGCGGCCACGTCGCGGATATCTTCACCCATCCCGAACATCCGATCACGCAATCATTCCTGGCTGAAGTCATCGGCGACAGCTTGCCGGTGTCGCTGGCGAGCCGGATCGTTTCGGAGCTGCCTGCGGGCGGACAGGCCGTGATTCGCATCCAGGTGCGTGGGGCAGGAGCCGGCGACACGCTGGTGGCGCGTCTCGCGCGCGAGCTCGGTCTCGACGTCTCGCTGCTGTCGGCCCGCATCGACGAGATCGGCGGCCAGCATGTGGGCTCGCTGACGTTGGGTATTCCGCTCGGCACTTCTCGCAGCGACGACGCGACGACGCGGACGCTGGCCTGGCTCTCACAATATCAATTCCCCGCGGAGCGTCTCGGCTATGTCGCCTGAACTCATCAACCTGATCATCCAGGCCACCGGCGAGAGCCTGTACATGGTCGGGCTCGCGGCGCTGATCGGCACCGTCATCGGCCTGCCGCTCGGCGTCTTTCTCGCGACCAGCCGGAAAGGGGAGCTGTTCTCGGCGCCCGCCGTCAATCGCGTGCTCGGCATCGTCGTCAATGCGACGCGGTCCACGCCCTTCATCATCCTGGTCGTGGCCATCATCCCGTTCACGCGCCTCGTTGCCGGCACCTCGATCGGATCGACGGCCGCGATCGTGCCGTTGACGATCGCATCGGCGCCGTTCATCGCGCGCCTGGTCGAGGCCGCGATCCGCGAGGTCGATGGCGGCCTCATTGAAACGGCGTCCTCGTTCGGGGCCTCGCCGATCCAGATCGTGCTCAAGGTGCTGATCCCCGAAGCGTTGCCGGGTCTTCTGCTGGCGCTGACGCTCGCGGTGGTCAGCCTGCTCGGCTATTCCGCCATGGTCGGCGCCGTCGGAGGTGGCGGGCTCGGCGATCTCGGCATCCGCTACGGCTATCAGCGCTTCATGCCGGAGATGATGCTGGCCGTCGTCGTGGTGCTGATCGCGCTGGTGCAGCTCGTCCAGAGCGCCGGCGATTATCTCGCGCGCCGGGTCAATCGCCGGCTGCGGCATCGCTGACATCTGTTGGGGGCGGCCCTCACATCGGGTATTTGACGTGGTTCTGAATATTGTTCTCCTTACCTGTCTTTGCTCAATTCAAACGTTGCTGACGCCGCCGTCGACGAGCATGTCGGAGCCTGTCATGAACGCGCTCTCGTCCGAGGCGAGGAAGACCGCCGCCGCCGCCAGCTCCTCGGGACGCCCGAGTCTCAGCATCGGAACGTAATTGGCGTACATCTTGCGAATGGCGGCGGCCTCCTCGGGCGTCGACGCTTGGGAGTCCATGATGGGCGTGTCGACGGGGCCGGGGCTCAGCAGGTTCGCGCGGATGCCGCTGTCTTTGAACTCGGCCGCCCAAGTCCGCACATACGAACGCACCGCCGCCTTGGTGGCCGCATAGGTCGAGTGGTTCGCCAGGCCCATGGAGTGCATGGCCGAGGACACCAGGATGATCGATCCTCCGCCGCCCATCATCGGCAGCATCTTCTGCACCAGGAACAGAGGCCCCTTGGCCATCAGGTTGAACGTGCGGTCGTAGTGCTCCTCCGTGATGTCGCGCAGCGGCACCTGCTCGGTGATGCCGGCATTGGACACGACCACGTCCACCTTGCCCTTCGTGCTTCGGACGGTGTCCGCAACGCGGTCGAGATCCGCAAGGCTGGATGCGTCGGCCTGGATCGCGGTGACGTTGCCGCCGATGAGCTTCACCGCCTTGTCGAGCGCTTCCCGGCGACGGCCGAAGATGAACGCGTGCGCGCCTTCCTTCACGAACCGCTGGGCGATGGCAAGCCCGATCCCGCTGTTGCCGCCGCTGATCACTGCGACCTTGCCTTCCAATCTCGACATGACACATCCCTTGGCTTGCGTTCCCGGCTCGTCCGGAGAACCTCAACTAGGTCGGTTCGTATCAGCCGTTCAGTGCGGAACTACGCACAAGGGTGGTGCGTTTTTCGACCGGTCGGATTGTGGCTTTTCACCCAGGGCCAGGCGCGCGACCAAGCGCGTGCGGATGTTCACAGAGTTCATATCCCACCGCCTTGCCGGCTACGCGCCACTTCTCGCGCGACTGTCCAGCTCTCGCGACTGACGAGATGCGCGCGATATCGTGGTGACCGAGCCAGCGGCATGGTGGGCCCCGTCGCGATCAAGGGACTGCCGGCCGACGGCAAGACGAACGCGGACACGCTCTCAAGGGCGACTCCGGCTTCGGCCATCTCGACGGGCTCGGCTTCGTCTCCGAAGGCGACAGGATGCAAGCCGTCGTGACCACCATTGCGCTGCTCAAGCACTGGCTGCGCGAGCACAGCGAGGACGGCATGCCCGAGGGCATCGACGCGGCCTTCAAGTCGGACCGCTTCTACTATCAGGCGATCCAGGACTCGGCCTTCGCCAAATATGCCGAGCTGCCGATCACGAAGCCCGCGGGAGTGAGCGCGGCGGTCGCCGTGCTGGGCGTGCGTGGCAATGGCGACCTGAAGGGACCGCCGCATGAAATCGACGTGGTCGCGATTCAGGGCGAGAAGGTCTTCTTCATCGCTGCAAGCGACGCGGTGAAGACGGCTGAGATCCCGGCCTGCGAGAAAGTCTGGAAGCAGATGATGGCCAGGCCCATCGACAAGAAGGATCCGCGCGGCGACATCACCCGCGAAGACAATGCGATGACGGCTTTCACCAAGTGCTTCGCCAAGGCGGCGCCGAGCCAGAGCTGGTTCGCAGCGGTCGTCAAGAAGGCGCAAGCTCAGCTCGACCTGCTGCCGCTGCGCTAAAGCGCACTGCTCCCCAAATTCCAGCCGCGGCCGCCTTCGCCAAAAATCTCGTAGCCCGTCGCCGTGACTGCAACCGTATCCTCAAGCTTGATGAACCCGCGCTTGGGATGCTTCATCGTGGTCTCGATCGACACCACCATGCCTGTTTCGAGCGGCAGGCGGGCGTCGGGGTCGTCGTAGGGGATCGGGCCCTTGGCGGTCAGGCGAGGGGCCTCGTGGCTGACGAGGCCCATGCCGTGGGCCAAAAACTCCGTGCAGTCGCGCTGGCTGACCTGGGCAAGCTGCCGCTCGGCCGCGACGTAGATGTCGCCGCCCATGGCACCGGGCTGGACCGCGGCGAAGGCGGCGCGCTGGACCGCTTCGATCTCGGCCAGACAGTCTTTCAACTCGGCATCGGGATCGCCGAGCACCGCCATGCGCGCGAGATCGCCGATATAGCCGTGATAATTGCCGCCGGAGTCCAGCGACAGCACCTCGCCTTGCTCCCAACGCTGCGCTGACGGCGCCCGGTTGTGGCTGTTGCCGCAGGCGAGCAGGCAGTATTCGAAGGTCAGCCCGCGATTGGCCTCGGCGATGCGCAATGCATCCGACAATTGCTGCTTGGTCGTGCCAGGGCCGTGCCCGGCGATCACCTCCAGCATCGACGCGATGACGAGCTCGGACGCGGTCTTGAGCTTTGCGAGTTCCTCGGCAGACTTGACCGAGCGCAGCCGCTCCAGCACCAGCAGCGCGTCCTTGAGCTCGGCGCCGGGCAGGGCGTCACTAAGCGCCCGGCCCGCATCCATCGGCAAAAACGCCATCTCGACTCCGACCCGCTTCAAGGGCACGCCGGCGTCGCGGATCAGGCTTGCGGCCCGCGTGATCGCATCGATCGAGCCGTTGGACTCGGTCCGGACCTGTGCCACCCATGGCGGCGCAACGGCGCGCTGATGGGTCTCCAGCCTGTGCCCGACATAGACGGCGTGCTCCGGCGCGCCCTTGGGATAGACCAGGACCGGCAGATAACGGCTGACGCCCAGCGCATCCATGTAGTCGAAGAAGATCGCGCGCTCGGCGCCCAGCAGGTACTGCACATTGTGCTTGGAGGTCGCGACCAGCACGTCGAGGCCTGCGGCCTCCATCAGACGGTCGAGCTTGGCGGCATTGAACGGAATGGCGCGCGAGCGGTCTGCGCGGGCGACGTTCTCCTGCATGACGAACCTCCCAATGTCTGGCGCGGCTTGTCTGGCTGCGTCCGGTGACTTGCCTGCCTAGCGTACAAGTCTGAGCCGGGAGCAGGGTTCTCGGTAGCCGTCGATTAGGCCGGGCTGATCTGCACACCCATATCCGTAATTCGCATAAGGTATATTATGGAATATCTTTATATACAATTAGATCAAATGCTTAGGCGCAATTCCTGCCACTGCACCTTCGCTCCTCGTCATTTCCGGCCCGGCCGTCGCATATCGTCCCAGCTCTCGACAGCTACTGTGCATGGGGTTGTTTTCGCAGTTTAGATTCCGGTCCATGCATCCGAAAGCCGATATTGCCGTGACGATGTCCGGCTGCAATAAGCGAGGCTTCGCGAGATCGCAGATGACCTTCTGACCCGACGTCCGTATGGTTTGCATCTCAGAACAACAACAAACCTTCCGAGGAAGCAGACCCATGAGCTTTTCCCGACGCACGCTTCTCAAGGCCTCCGCCGCGACCGCGGTCCTGGGCGGCATCGGTGCGCCCCATGTGGCCCGCGCCCAGAGCGCCGAGTTCACCTTCAAATACGCCAACAACCTGCCGGACACCCATCCGATGAACGTGCGCGCCAAGGAGATGGCGGCGGCGATCAAGGCCGAGACCAAGGGCAAGTTCGACCTGCAGATCTTCCCGAACAACCAGCTCGGGTCCGACACCGACATGCTGAGCCAGATCCGCTCCGGCGGCGTCGAGTTCTTCACGCTGTCGGGTCTGATCCTGTCGACCCTGGTGCCTGCGGCGTCCATCAACGGCATCGGCTTTGCGTTCCCGGACTACGACACGGTCTGGAAGGCCATGGACGGCGATCTCGGCGCCTTCGTCCGCGGCGAAATCAAGAAGTCCGGCCTCGAGGTCATGGACAAGATCTGGGACAACGGCTTCCGCCAGACCACGTCGTCAAGCAAGCCGATCACCGGTCCTGACGACCTCAAGGGCTTCAAGATCCGCGTGCCGGTCTCGCCGCTGTGGACCTCGATGTTCAAGGCGTTCGATGCGGCGCCCGCCTCGATCAATTTCGCCGAGGTCTATTCCGCGCTCCAGACCCGGATCGTCGAGGGCCAGGAGAACCCGCTGGCGATCATCTCGACGGCCAAGCTCTACGAGGTGCAGAAATACTGCTCGCTGACCAACCACATGTGGGACGGCTTCTGGTTCCTGGCCAACCGCAAAGCCTGGAGCAGCTTGCCCGAGGATGTGCGCACCGTCGTCGCCAAGAACATCAATGCCGCAGCGGTCAAGGAACGCGAGGACACCGCCAAGCTCAATGCCAATCTCCAGCAGGAGCTCGCGGCCAAGGGCCTGACCTTCAACCAGCCCGCGGTCGCGCCGTTCCGCGACAAGCTGCGGTCCGCCGGCTTCTATGCCGAGTGGAAGGGCAAATATGGCGACCAGGCCTGGGACCTGCTGGAAAAGGCCGTCGGCAAGCTGTCGTAACGCGTTGGGGCCATCATGGCTCATATCGAGGTCGGGGTGAGCGGCGTGGCGGGCGAGGCGACTTTTCAGTCCCCTCGCCGACCTTCGCTGCTGGCCTCGACGGAGCGCGCACTCGGCCTCCTCGTCGAAATCCCGGCGGCGATCCTGGTCGTCGCCGAGATCGCGATCCTGTTTGCCGGCGTGGTCGCGCGCTACGGCCTGCACCGGCCGCTGATCTGGTCCGACGAGCTCGCCTCGATCCTGTTCCTGTGGCTCGCGATGCTGGGCGCGGCGGTTGCGTTCCGCCGCTCCGAGCACATGCGCATGACGGCGATCGTCGCCAGCGCCAAGCCTGCGATGCGGGCCTGGCTCGATCTGGTGGCGACCTGCGCGGCGCTGGCCTTCCTGGCGCTGATCGTCTGGCCGTCCTGGGACTACGCCTACGAGGAAAGCTTCATCACCACGCCGGCGCTGCAGATATCCAATATGTGGCGCGCCGCGGCGCTGCCGGCCGGCATCTGCCTGATGACGGTGTTCGCGCTGTTGCGGCTGCTGCGCGCAGCCGATTACCGAATGGTGCTGACGGCCGCGATCTCCGTTGCTGTCGTTGTCGGCCTGTTCTGGCTGGCGCAGCCTTATCTACGGCCGCTCGGCAATCTCAACCTCGTCATCTTCTTCGTCGGCGTCGCCGGCTTCTGCGTCTTTGCCGGCGTTCCGATCGCGTTCGGATTCGGCCTCGCGATCTTCGGCTATCTGGCGTTGACCACGCGCACGCCGGTCATGGTGCTGGTCGGGCGGATGGACGAGGGCATGAGCCACCTCATCCTGCTCTCGGTGCCGCTGTTCGTATTTTTGGGACTCCTGATCGAAATGACAGGCATGGCACGGGCCATGGTGGCGTTCCTGGCGAGCCTGCTCGGGCATGTCCGCGGCGGACTGCATTACGTCCTTGTCGGCGCCATGTACCTGGTCTCCGGCATCTCCGGCGCCAAGGCCGCCGACATGGCGGCGGTCGCGCCCGTGCTGTTCCCGGAGATGAAGCAGCGCGGCGCCAAGCCGGGCGATCTCGTTGCGCTGCTCGCGGCCACCGGCGCGCAGACCGAGACCATTCCGCCTAGCCTCGTGCTGATCACGATCGGATCGGTCACCGGCGTCTCGATCGCCGCGCTGTTCACCGGCGGCCTCCTGCCCGGCGTGGTGCTCGCGATTACGCTGTGCATGCTGGTGTGGTGGCGCTACCGCCACGAGGACATGAGCCATGTCCGCCGCGCCACGGGTGGCGAGATCGGCAAGACCTTCATCATCGCCCTGCCCGCGCTCGCGCTGCCCTTCGTGATCCGCTACGCCGTGGTCGAGGGCATCGCCACCGCCACCGAAGTCTCCACCATCGGCATCGTCTATGGCGCCCTGGTCGGCCTGCTCGTCTACCGCCGCTTCGACTGGCGGCGGCTGTTTCCGATGCTGGTCGAAACCGCGGCGCTGTCGGGCGCGATCCTGCTGATCATCGGCACTGCGACCGGCATGGCCTGGGGCCTGACCCAGTCCGGTTTCTCGCGCTCGCTGGCGTCGGCCATGACCGGATTGCCCGGCGGCGCCGGCACCTTCATCGCCGTCTCGATCCTGGCCTTCACCATCCTCGGCAGCGTGCTGGAGGGCATCCCGGCGATCGTGCTGTTCGGGCCGCTGTTGTTTCCGATCGCGCGCGCGGTCGGCGTGCACGAGGTGCACTATGCGATGGTGATCATTCTCGCCATGGGTATCGGGCTATTCGCCCCGCCCTTCGGCGTCGGCTATTATGCCGCCTGCGCTATCGGACGCGTCGATCCGGCCGAAGGCATCCGGCCGATCTGGGGCTATCTGCTGGCGCTGCTGGTGGGATTGATTGTCGTCGCTGTCTTTCCGTGGATCTCGATCGGATTCCTGTAAGCCGGCGCGTGAGGGAGGTGTCGATGAGCGAGCGGCAGAACCAGTACAATATCGGCCTCGACAAGACGCCCGCCAACTACGTGCCGCTGAGCCCGTTGAGCTTCCTCGCGAGAAGCGCCGCGGTCTATCCCGATCACGTCAGTACGGTCTACGAGGGGCGCAGCTTCACCTGGCGCGAGACGCATGAGCGCTGCAAGCGTTTTGCGTCCTGGCTCGCGAACAAGGGCATCGGCGCCGGCGACACCGTGGCGGCAATGCTGCCGAACATTCCGGCGATGAACGAGGCGCATTTCGCGGTGCCCATGACGGGTGCCGTGCTCAATGCGCTGAACATCCGCCTCGATGCGCCCTCGATCGCGTTTCAGCTCGACCATGGCGGCGCCAGGATCATCCTGGTCGATCCGGAGTTTTCGGGCGTGATCACCGATGCGCTCGCGCAGATGACCGGACCGAAGCCGTTCGTGATCGACGTCGACGACGCCGCGTTCACGGGCGGCAGGCGCATCGGCGAGATCGAGTATGAGTCCGCCGTCGCGCAAGGCGATCCTGACTTCGCGGCGATCCCGCCGGGCGACGAATGGGACGCCATCGCGCTAAGCTACACGTCGGGCACCACGGGCAATCCCAAGGGCGTCGTGACCCATCATCGCGGCGCATATCTGAATGCCGTCAGCAATATCCTCGCGGGCAATCTCGGCCAGCATCCGGTTTATCTCTGGACGCTGCCGATGTTCCACTGCAACGGGTGGTGTTTCCCCTGGACTATTGCTGCCGCCGCCGGCGTCAATGTCTGCTTGCGCAAGGTCGAGCCGACCAAAATCTTCGAGCTGATCAAGCAGCACGGCGTCACCCACATGTGCGGCGCGCCGATCGTCTATAACACGCTGATCAACGCGCCCGACGCACCGAAGGGCAGTGCCGCGCGCCGCGTCGTCGGCCTGATCGCCGGTGCAGCGCCGCCCGTCGCGGTGCTCGAAGGCGCCGAAAACATTGGCATCAAGCTGACGCACGTCTACGGTCTGACAGAGGTCTACGGCCCCGCCTCGGTCTGCGCCGAGCAACCCGGCTGGGATGATTTGCCCGCCTCCGAACGCGCCAGCCTGAAACGCCGTCAGGGCGTGCCTTACCCGCTGGAGGAAGGCGTCACCGTCATCGATCCGCAGACCATGAA
This sequence comes from Bradyrhizobium sp. LB14.3, assembly GCF_040547985.1. NCBI lineage: Bacteria > Pseudomonadati > Pseudomonadota > Alphaproteobacteria > Hyphomicrobiales > Nitrobacteraceae > Bradyrhizobium > Bradyrhizobium sp. LB14.3. The sequence goes on along the minus strand of NZ_JBEPQT010000015.1, from coordinate 87,611 downwards.
GCAAGTGCCGCGCGATGGCGAGACCATCGGTGAGGTCATGTTCCGCGGCAACATCGTGATGAAGGGCTACCTCAAGAACGACAAGGCGACGAAGGACGCCTTCGAAGGGGGCTGGTTTCACACCGGCGACCTCGGCGTGCTCGACGCGCATGGCTATGTCATCATCAAGGATCGCTCCAAGGACATCATCATTTCCGGCGGCGAGAACATTTCCTCCGTCGAGGTCGAGGACATCCTCTACAAGCACCCAGCCGTGCTGTTCGCCGCCGTGGTCGCAAAGCCCGATCCGAAATGGGGCGAAGTGCCCTGCGCCTTCGTCGAACTGAAGGACGGCGCGAGCGCAAGCGAAGCCGATATCATCGCCTTCTGCCGCTCGCATATGAGCGGCTTCAAGACGCCGAAGGCCGTGATGTTCGGGCCGATCCCGAAAACGTCGACGGGAAAGATCCAGAAATTCCTGCTGCGCAACGAAGCCGGATCGGCGAAGGCGATCTCGACCTGAGTCTGTTCGGGCTCAGACGCCCGCCGCCGGATGGCGACGGGCGAAAGGCCTCTCCGTCGCTACATCTTCTTGTAGGCGTCAATCAGCGCCTGGCCGTCGGGCCCTGCTTTCTTGAGCCAGTCGGCGGTGAGCTGCTCGCCGATCTTCTGGAAGCCAGCCTTGAGGGCCGGGCTCGGCGGCTCGACCGTCATGCCCTTGGCCTTGAGCTGGTCGATGTACCAGGTGCTCTTGTCCTCCCAGGCCTTCCAGCCGCGCGTTTCCGCGGTCGCGGCGGCCTTGAGAATGGCCTCCTGGGTCGGCTTGTCGAGCGCCTCGAACGCAGCCTTGTTGACGAAGGTGTAGTCCTTCGGGATCCAGGCCTGCACGTCATAGAAGTACTTCAGCGACTCCCATGCCTTCGCATCGTAGCCCGTGCCGCCCGACGACATGAAGGAGTTCACGACACCGGTCGCAAGTGCCTGCGGCAGCTCGGCGGCCTGGATGGTGACGGACTGCGCGCCGACCAGTTCGCCAATGCGCGCGGTTCCAACGTTATAGGCCCGCCATTTCAGGCCCTTCATGTCTTCGATCGTCGCAAGCGGCTTGCTGACATAGACGCCCTGCGGCGCCCACGGCACGACGAACAGCAGCTTGAGACCCTGCGCATCGAGCTTCTTCGCAATCAGCGGCTTCGACGCTTGATACAGTTTCATCGCAGCCGGGAAGCTGGTCGCCAGAAACGGCACCACGTCGATTCCGAATACCGGATCCTCGTTCTCGTGGATCGACAGCAATACTTCACCCATCTGCGCCTGCCCGGTCATCACCGCGCGCTTGATATCGGGTGCCTTGAACAGCGAGGCGCCGGGATGAACCGTGATCTGGAGCTTGCCGGATGTCGCGGCATCGACGTCCTTGGCGAACGCGACCAGATTCTCCGAGTGTGGATTGTCGGCGGGATACGCTGCCGGCAGATTCCATTTGGTCTGAGCCAAAGCGGGTGTCGCAGCCAGCACGGCGCCGGCGATCAGGGATGCGCGGAATAAACGAGAGATCATCGGGCTTCTCCTCACAGTCAATTTGAAAGCGGTACGCTCAGTCTGGGAAGGCGAGCTTGGGCAAAAACATCACGATCTGCGGATATTCCGTGATGATGAACACGGCGGCGAGCAGCAGGACAAAGAAAGGGAATGCTGCCCGGGCGACGGTCAAGGTATCGCGCCCGCTCATGTTCTGGAGCACGAACAAGTTAAAACCGACTGGCGGCGTGATCTGAGCCATCTCGACGTGAATGATGAGGTAAACGCCGAACCAGACCAGGTCGAGGCCGGCCTGCCTGACCATCGGCAGCACGATCACGGCGGTCAGAACGATCATCGAGATGCCATCGATCAGGCATCCCAGGATGATGTACATGATGCTCAGATACAGCGCGAGCATGCCCGGCGTGAGCTGTTGGCCCTGGACCCAGGTGGCGAGTGCCGCCGGAATGCCGGTATAGGCCATCGCTGCGGTCGTGTAGGCAGCGCCTGCCAGGATCAGCATGATCATGCAGGTCAGGCGCGTCGCGCTCATGATGCTCTCGAGGAAGTTCTTGCGTGTGAGCGTGCGGCTCCACCAAGCCAACAGCAGCGCGCCGGAAACGCCCCAGGCGGCACATTCGGTTGCGGTCGCAAAGCCGAGTACGAGCGAGAGAAAGACCGCCAGGATCAGCAATAGGCAGGGTGCAAGCCTGGCCGACTCGCGCAGCTTCTGGCGAAACGACATCGGCGGGTCGCGCGGCGGAATCTTCTTCGGATTGAGCAGCGACCAGATGATGATGTAGCCGGAATAGAGCACCATCACGAGCACGCCCGGCAGAAAACCGCCCAGGAAGACCTGAAGCACGGAGACATTCGCCGTGACCGCATAGACCACCATCGGGATCGACGGCGGGATCAGGAGTCCCAGCGTGCCGGAGCCCGCCAGCGAGCCGAGACTGAGGCCCTTGTCGTAGCCACGCTTGTCGAGCTCAGGCAGCGCGATCTTGCCGATGGTCGCACAGGTCGCCGCCGACGAGCCCGACACCGCCGCGAAGATGCCGCAGCCGATCACGTTGACATGAGTCAGGCGCCCGGGCAGCCACTGAACCCAGGGCGACAGGCCTCGGAACATTTCTTCCGACAATTTGGTGCGGAAGAGTATCTCGCCCATCCAGATGAACAGCGGCAGCGCGGCCAGTGTCCACGACGAACTGGCGCTCCATGTCGTGGTGGCGAGCACCGCGCCGAGCGGCAGACTCGTCGTCAGCGCCATCGCCACGAATCCGACGAGGCCGAGCGAGACCGCGATCCAGACGCCGCTTCCCAGCAGCAGGATCATGACGCCGAGCAGGACGAACGACAGCTCGATCATGCCGAGATTGGCCATCGTCAACCTCCGCCGCCCTGCGAGATGCGCTCGATGAATTCGTCCGGGGTCTCGTCCGGCGAGCCCTTCTCGTAGCTCGGCCGGTTGCCGCCGGCGACACCGACCATTTCATCAATGAGCGCGATCGACAGGATCACAAGACCGCCGGCAAATCCGAGCTGCGGAATCCAGAGCGGAAGCGCGACGACGCCCTGCGCCACGTCGTTGAAGCGCCAGGAATCGTAGGTCATCTGCACGGCATGCCAGGTGAAATAGAGAACGAAGGCGGTGGCAATGCCGAGCGCCACCACCTCCGCAACCTGCTTGGTGCGCCCGTGCAGACGCTCCAGCAGCAGGCCGACGCGGATCATCTCTCCGCGCTTGAAGGTGTGTGCGAGGCCGAGGAATGCCATCGCGGCCATGCACCAGGAGGCGAAATCATCGCCGGCGGGAATGTTGACCGCAAACTGGCGCCCGACTGACATGATCATCATGATTGCAAAGATCGCAACCATGAAGGTGCCGGCGGCGTAGCCCGCACCGAGATAAAGGAGATCCAGCGCGCGTCGCACCGGTCCCCGGCTCGTTACATCGTTGCCTGCCAACGCGATCCTCATCCTCACACGAGGCGATTCAAACGGTCCCGGCGATCGCACGTCCTGTGCCGGTCCTGCATGAATATCGCCCCTGCCCAGCGCTTGTCTTTCAGACGTTAGATCAACATGATGGCGTCCACGTAAGCAAGGAGCATGCCGGCCTGTGCCGTAATTTCCACCGCAGGCTCAGCGAGTCTCCAGCCGCAGCCCGTCATAGGCCGGCACCACACCCGCGGGCAGCGACTGCCGGATCACTTCGTAGTCGACGTCGGCGGTCATGTTGGTAATGACGGCGCGCTTCGGCTTGAAGCGGTCGATCCAGGACAACGCGTCGTTGATGCTGAAATGGCTGACATGGCTGGTGTAGCGCAGGCCGTCGACGATCCAGAGGTCCAGATTTTCCAGTGCGCCCCAGCTCTCGCGTGGGATGTCGTTGAGGTCCGGCGTGTAGGCGGCATCGCCGATGCGATAGCCGAGCGCGGGAATGTGGCCGTGCTGCACCAGGAAGGCGGTCATCGTCACCGCGCCGCCCTTCCCCAGGATGATCTGGCTTTCACCGGCCTCGATCGAATGCGCCGTCAGGATCGGCGGATAGTCGCTGCCCGCCGGCGAGACGAAGCAATAGGAGAACCGCGACATGATGTCGTTCGCAGTCGTCTGATTGAGATAGGTCGGAATCCGCCGGCGCATATGCATCACGACCGAACGCAGATCGTCCATGCCGTGGGTCTGGTCGGCGTGCTCGTGAGTCAGGAACACCGCGTCGATGTGGTCGACATCGGTCGAGAGTAATTGCTCGCGCAGGTCCGGCGAGGTGTCGATCACGATGCGCGTCGTGCCGTCGCCCGATGTCTGCTCGACCAGCAGCGAGCAGCGGCGACGGCGATTCTTGGGATTGTTGGGATCGCAGGCGCCCCAGCCGAGCGCCGGGCGCGGCACGCCGGCGGAGGAGCCGCAGCCCAGAATCGTCAGCGTCAGCGTCATGCGACTCCCAGTCCTAAGCTTTCACCTTTGAAAACAGGCGAAAGAAGTTTTCGCTTGTCTGGCGCGAGATCTCGTCAAACGACACGCCGCGGGTTTCGGCGAGCACTTTTGCGACCTCGACCACATAGGCCGGTTCGTTGCGCTTGCCCCGGAACTTGCCGGGCGCAAGGTAGGGCGAGTCTGTTTCAACCAGAATCCGGTCGGACGGCAGTTCGGCTGCGAGCGCGCGCAACGCCTCCGACTTCTTGAAGGTCAGGATGCCCGTGAAACCGACATAGAACCCGAGCGACACCGCCTTCAATGCCAGCTCGCGCCCGCCAGTGTAACAATGCAACACGGCGCGAAACGATCCCTTGGCGGCTTCCTCTTCCAGGATGCGGCCGCAATCCTCGTCCGCCTCGCGGGTGTGGATCACCAGCGGCAAGCCGGTGGCGCGGGCGGCGGCGATGTGGGCACGAAATCCCCTCGCCTGCGCCTCCGGCGAACCGTCGTCGTAGAAATAGTCGAGCCCGGCTTCGCCGAGTGCAACGACCTTCGGATGCTGCGTCAGTGCGATGAGCTCGTCCGGCGCGATGCCGTCTTCCTCATCCGTGTTGTGCGGATGGGTGCCGACCGAGCAATAGACGTCGTCGTAGCGCTCGGCGATGGCGAGAAGCTGGTTCAGCTTTCGCACCCGCGTCGAGATCGTGACCATGCGGCCGATGCCGGCCGCTCGCGCGCGCGACACGATCCCGTCGAGATCTTCGGCAAAGTCGGGGAAATCCAGATGGCAGTGACTGTCGACCAGCATGGTGCGAATGCCTTCAGGCTGCCGGCTCGATGTAGCGCGGGAAGGCAGGCGTCGGCGCGGGCAGCGTCGAGCCTGGCGCGATGCGGCTGGCGCCGGCGAGCGCGGCAAAGCTGCGCTCTCCTTCGGGGATACCGAGGCTGTCGAGCAGCAATCCCGAGGCCGTCGGCATCACCGGCTGGGCCAGGATCGCGATCTGACGCACGACTTCGGCGGTGACGTAGAGTACCGTCCTTTGCCTGACGGGATCGGTCTTGGCCAGCGCCCACGGCGCTTCGCCCGCGAAATAGCGGTTGGCTTCCGCCACCACGGCCCACACGGTGTTGAGCCAGTGATGGATCTGCTGACCCGCCATCGCTTCGCGCGACGCAGCGAGCATGCCGTCGGCTTGTGACAGAATCGCCTTGTCGTTGTCGCTGAACTCGCCGGGTTCCGGCAGCACGCCACCGAGTTGCTTGGCGATCATCGACAGCGAGCGCTGCGCGAGGTTGCCGAGATCGTTGGCGAGATCGGCATTGATGCGCGCGACGATGGCCTCGTGATTGTAATTGCCGTCCTGTCCGAACGGCACCTCGCGCAGGAAGAAATAGCGCATCTGGTCGACGCCGTACTGGTCGGCGAGGTTGAAAGGGTCGACCACGTTGCCGACCGACTTCGACATCTTCTCACCCCTGTTGAACAGGAAGCCGTGCGCATAGACCCGCTTCTGCACGGGAATGCCGGCCGACATCAGGAACGCGGGCCAGTACACCGCGTGGAAGCGGATGATGTCCTTGCCGATGATGTGCACGTCGGCCGGCCAGTAGCGCCAGTTCTTATCGCTTTCGTCGGGGAAGCCGACACCGGTGATGTAGTTGGTGAGCGCGTCGACCCAGACATACATCACGTGCTCTTCGTCACCGGGCACCTTGACGCCCCAGTCGAACGTGGTGCGCGAGATCGAGAGATCGCGCAGGCCACCTTTGACGAAGCTCACCACCTCGTTCTTGCGGGAATCCGGCCCGATGAACTCGGGACGATCCGCGTAGAGTTTGAGCAGCTTGTCCTGATAGGACGACAGGCGGAAGAAGTAGCTCTTCTCCTCGACCCATTCGACCGGCGTGCCCTGCGGTCCGAGCCGCACGCCGTCATCGTTCAGGCGCGTCTCGTCCTCGGCGTAATAGGCTTCGTCGCGCACGGAGTACCAGCCGGCATAGGTGTCGGCATAGATGTCGCCGTTCGCTTCCATGCGCCGCCAGATCTCCTGGCTGGAGCGATGATGCTGCGCCTCGGTGGTGCGGATGAAGCGGTCGAACGACACGTTCAGGCGTTCGTCCATCTCCTTGAAACGGGCCGCATTGCGGGTGGCGAGCTCCGAGGCGGACATTTTTTCACTGGTCGCTGTCTGAACCATCTTCTGGCCGTGCTCGTCGGTGCCGGTCAGGAAAAACACATCCTTGCCGTCGAGCCGGGCGAAGCGCGCCAGGGTGTCGGTGGCGATCGCCTCATAGGCGTGCCCGATATGCGGATGGCCGTTGGGATAGGCGATCGCGGTCGTGATGTAGAAGACGTTGTCGCGCGCGGGGGCGGCCACGGGCGTGGTGGCTTGCGGCGCTGCGATGGGCTTCGGTGCGCGCGCCGCCTTGGGTTTGGCAACTTTCGGCGGCGTGGCGATGGGAGCCAGTGCTGCGATCGCGGGAGAAGCAGTCACCCTCGCGCTCTTCATCACCTGCTTCGCTGAAGTCTTGTTTTTCGAAGGAGCCTTGTTTTTTGAAGGAATCTTGTTTTTCGAACTAGCCTTGGTTCTTGAAGGAGTCTTGGCTGGCTTTTTGGCTGCTTTCTTCACCGCCTTCTTGGCAACGGTCTGCTTCTTCGCAACCCTCTTGCCGGCTTTCTTTGCCGTCTTCGCAGCGCTCTTCTTCATGCCCTTCTTGGCGACCGTCTTTTTGGTCTTAGCGGCTTGCTTGACCTTCTTGGCGGCTTTGCGCGCGAGCGCCTTTACAACCTTCTTCGCGGCTTTCTTCGCAGTCTTCTTCTTCTTGCTGCTCTTGCCTTTAGCGGTTTTCTTAGCTCGCGCTGCCACGACGAATTCCTTTACCGGCTTCTCGAAATTTGGAAACGAACCTGCGCCTAGCGCGTTGCGTCCGCCAGCCAGCCGAACACCGAGAAAACCAAGGGCTTTCGCTCCAGATTGTAGGTTTCGGTGTCGCGCGCGGCGCGGATGATCTTTTCCCATACCTCAGCTAGACGCGCAAGGCGAGGCAGGTTCTGGTTGGCATTGGCTTCGTCGGCGTGCAGGCGTTCCGCGATCCAGCGATCGATGCCGTCGATGAAGGCGGCAAGCGCAACGCGGTCGCTGGTGCCAAGCGAATCGCCGAGCGTGTGCAATTCGCGCGGATCGACCTGCGGCAGTCGCGCTAGCAGCGCGGCCGTTCGTTGCTGGAGCTTCAGGGCATCACCGCCGAGCAGCGTCAGCGCCCGCGCGACGCTGCCCTCGGAGGCCTCCGCCGCCTCGCGCAACGCCGGATCGTTCGGGTCGAGATCGGCGGTGGCGGCGGCTGCACCGATCACATCGTCGGTTGCGAGCGCGCGCAGGCGCAGCTTGCGGCAGCGCGACTGGATCGTTGCGAGGACGCGGGCCGGCGCGTGGCTCACCAGGAGGAACAGCGATTGCTGCGGCGGTTCCTCGAGAATTTTCAACAGCGCGTTGGCGGCATTCGGATTGAGATCGTCGACGGTGTCGACGATGCAGACGCGCCAGCCTTCGGCCGCCGCGGTCGAGCCGAAGAAGCCAATCGTCTCGCGAGTCTCGTCCACGGTGATCACGGTGCGCATCACGCCGCGGTCGTTGGCGGTGCGCTCCAATGTCAGCAAGCCACCATGCGAGCTCGCCGCAACCTGCCGCGCCACGGCGTTATCAGGATTGATGGCGAGATCTTCGGCGCGTTGCACGGAAGGCGCCAACGGCTGGCCGTGAGCGAGCACGAAGCGCGCCATCCGATACGCCAGCGTCGCCTTGCCGATGCCTTGTGGCCCGCCGATCAGCCAGGCATGCGGGATGCGCCCGCTGCGATAGGCGGCAAGCAGCGCGGTCTCGGCCTCGCGATGGCCGAACAGAAGACTCGTCTCGCGCGGATGAGGAATGGCGGATTCGCGCTCGGTCTGACGCGGGCTCATAGGGACACCACCGATGCCGGCGTCGGAAGCAGACGATCCCGCAGCGCGGTCCAGACGCGTCCGGCAACCGTATCGGGATCGGAATTGGCGTCGATCAGCACGCAGCGCGCGGGATCGTCCGCCGCGATCTTGCGATAGGCCTCGCGCAGCCCTTGATGGAAACCGAGTTTCTCGGCCTCGAACCTGTCGGGCGTGCCGCTGCCGCGGCGTGCGGCCGCGCGCTGCAAGCCGATCTCGACCGGTAGGTCGAGAATGATGGTGAGGTCCGGCTTGAGATCGCCGATCGTGACCCGCTGCATCGCGTTGATCAGCGCCGTCGGCACGCGGCCGAGGCTGCCTTGATAGGCCCGCGTCGAGTCGGCGAAGCGGTCGCACAGCACCCAGGTGCCCTGGTTGAGCGCGGGCTGGATCACGGTGCGGACATGGTCGTCGCGGGCGGCCGCGAACAGCAGCGTCTCGGCCTCGGGTCCCAGCAGCTTGCCCATGCCGGACAGCACCAGATGGCGCATGATCTCGGCGCCCGGCGAGCCGCCCGGCTCGCGCGTGACGAGGATGCGCATCCTTGCCGCCTTGAGACGATCGGCGAGCTTCTTGATCTGGGTCGACTTGCCCGTCCCCTCGCCGCCTTCAAAGGTGACGAAGCGTCCGCGTCCGGACGGCCACTTTACCGCGCTTTCACTCATGATCAGAGCTTCTCGGCGCCCGCGCGGAACATGCCGATCACGAGCTCGCTGGCGCCGTCGATTGCACGCCGCATGGTCGAGCCGGTGCCGATCGCGTCAGCGGCATAGACCGGCGTCTCCACCGCGATATTGCCGCTGCGCCAGACCCTGATCACGCCGACCTTCTGGCCGGCCTCGATCGGCGCGCGCACCGGGCCGCTATAGACGACACGCGCGATCAGCTTGTCGCCGCCGTTCTTGTGCACCATCACTTGCACGGGCGACTTGGCGACCAGTTTCACCGAGCGGCTCTCGCCGCCGAACACCTTGGCGTAGCCGACCGGCTGATCGGCCGCCATCAGTGTGCGGGTCTCAAAATTGCGGAAACCCCATTCCAGCATCTTCTTGGCTTCCGTGGCGCGATCTTCAGCGTCTTCCAGCCCGTTGATGACAACGATCAGCCGCGTGCCGTTCTGCACTGCCGAGCCGACCATGCCGTAGCCGCCTTCCTTGGTGTAGCCGGTCTTCAGACCGTCAGCGCCTTCCATGGAATTGAGCAGCGGATTGCGGTTGGGCTGGCGGATCTTGTTCCAAGTGTACTCCTTCTCGCCGAACAGTTGGTAGAATTCGGGGAAGTCGAGAATGATGTGCCGGGCGAGGATGCCGAGCTCGCGCACCGTCATCTTGTTGCCGGGGTCGGGCAAGCCGTTGGAATTGCCGAAGGTCGACTTCGTCAGGCCAAGCTCGCGGGCGCGCTTGGTCATGAAGTCGGCGGCAAAGATCCGCTCATTGCCGGCGATGCCTTCGGCCAGCGCGATGCAGGCGTCGTTGCCGCTCTGGATGATCGCGCCGTGCAGGAGGTCGTCGACGGAGACCTTGCTGTTGATGGCGGCGAACATGGTCGAGCCGCCGGAGGGCGCCCCACCCTTGCGCCAGGCATTCTCGCTGATCCGGTACTCATCGGTCAACTTGACGTCGCCCTTCTTGATGGCGTTGAAGACGACTTCCGCCGTCATCAGCTTCATCATGCTGGAGGGCGCGCGCAGTTCGTCGGCGTTCTTCTCGAACAGCACGCTGCCGCTGGAGGCTTCGATCAGGATCGCGGTCGGGGCGTCGCCGTCGAAGCCGGAATCTTCCGACTTCTTGGCGCCCTGGACGCTCTGGTTGGCGGCGTAAAGCGCCCCGCCCCAGCCAATGCCCGCCACCACAGCCGCAGCGATCAGACCGCGCGCCAGCGCTCCGGCGCTGAACCGGGTGCGACCAAACGAAAAAAGACGAAATGCCATGGCCAAGCCCTGAGAGCGGCGTTTTTAACAGCTGGAATCGGTGCGAACAACACGAGGCCGGTCGCGTGTCCCGAGATTGCACGATTCTTGTCGCGCCCCTATCGTGGCACCTGAGATTTTCTGACCAAACCCCTGAAACAAGGCGGAAAAGCGATGTCCTCCACCCGCGTGATCAAGGCCAACGGGATAGACCTGTTCATCCGCGAAGCCGGTCAGGGTCCACTGGTGGTGCTGTGCCACGGCTGGCCGGAACTCTCCTACTCCTGGCGCCATCAGATCGCGGCCCTGGCGGAGGCCGGGTTTCACGTCGTCGCTCCCGACATGCGCGGCTATGGCCAAAGTTCAGCGCCGCCTGACGTCGCCCCCTATTCGATCTTCGACACGGTCGGCGACGTCGTCGGTCTCGTGCAGGCACTCGGCGAGAGCAAGGCCATGGTGGTCGGCCACGACTGGGGTGCACCGGTGGCCTGGCACGCGGCGCTGTTCCGGCCGGACATCTTCACGGCGGTCGCAGGCCTGAGCGTGCCGCCACCATTCCGCGGCCGCGGCAAGCCGCTCGACCTTCTGCGCCAGGGCGGCGTCACCAATTTCTATTGGCAGTATTTCCAGGCGCCCGGCGTGGCCGAGGCCGAGTTCGAGCACGACGTCGCGCGCACCATGCGCGTCGTGCTCGGCGGGCGCGGCCTTGCCGATCCCTCCGGGGCCATGTTCGTGCAGGAGGGTATGGGCTTTCTCGGCCATGCGACCGCCGAAGAACCGCTGCCGGACTGGCTCAGCGTGGCGGACCTCGCCTTTTTCACCGAAGCCTTCCGCAAGTCCGGCTTTCGCGGCGGACTGAACTGGTATCGCAACCTCGACCGCAATTGGGAGCTGACGGCGCCGTGGCAGAATGCGCAGATCCACCAGCCCTCGCTCTTCATTGCCGGTTCGAAAGACGCCGTCATCACCGGCCTGATCGGAGCCAAGCGCGTCAACGAGCTCGAGCGCGTGCTGCCCAATCTGACGCAAAAGCTGATCATCGAGGGCGCCGGCCATTGGGTCCAGCAGGAGCGGCCCGACGAGGTGAATGCGGCGCTGGTCAGGTTCTTGAAGGAAAGCGCGGCCTAGTAGAGGCCGCGGCCGCTCAGGATGCTGCGCGCCTCGGCGGCACCGTCAGGCGCGCTCTCGGTGGCGTAGCGGCCGTCCCCGTCATAGGACACGGCGCGCGCGTTCTGGAGCGCCCGGCCCCGGTTGCGGCTCGAAGCCGACATTTCCGAGGTCGCACTGAGTGAAGCCATGTCGGCGGAGGTGTTGCCGAGATTGTAGGGTCGTCCCTCCGGCGTCGGAACCTTGCCGCGAATGGCGCCGCGGTTCGACGACGGCAGCTCCGGTACGAAGGGCCTCGCGGAGGCGACCCGGACCATCGAGGGTGACGGCGCCGGGATCCCGGTCCGCAGGGTGGCCATCAGCTGGCGGTCATCGGAGCCTTCGAGCGGCGCCCGGCCGACATATTCGACACGGACCTTGGCGACGCCATTGCCTTTGAATTCAAGGAGTTCAGCGGCTTTGTTCGAGACGTCGATAAGCCGGTTGCCGTGATAGGGCCCGCGGTCATTGACGCGGACGATCAGCGACTTGCCGTTCGAGACGTTGGTGACCCGCGCATAGGACGGCATCGGCAGGGTCGGATGTGCCGCGGTCAGCGAGCCCATGTCGAATACCTCGCCATTGGCGGTCAGGCGGCCGTGGAAATCGTCGCCGTACCAGGACGCCATGCCCTCGGCGCGGTAGTTGACGTCCTCCTCGGGCACATAGGTCCGGCCGCCCACCACATAGGGCTTGCCGACGCGGTAAGTGCCACCGCCCTTCGGGACCGGGTCACCCAAAGCCACGACCCGAGGGCTCGAGGACACGCCGTATTTCGGATCGACGCGGCTGGCGAATTTGTTTGAGGAGGCGCAATTGGCAAGCGCGAGGCAGGCCGCGGCCGCCGCAACAGCTCGCGCGGCCCGCAAAACCGAATCTGACCGTCGGATCCCCATTCGCCCCAAATACCATTTCGCCGGACGCGTACCCAACCCGCTTTGGCTACGGGGAAGCGCTGTCCGGTCCTTTAATCCGAGGCGGCCCACCACCGCGCCGAAGTAGTAACGATAACGCAACCCGAACACGGCGGAAATGGGGAGCCCACAGCGTTCACGCCGGGATGGTAAACGGGGCGTTTGCTTCTCGCCGCTGAACTATGGGTCGGGGTCACCCTGCTCTGTGCCACCGCCGGACATTCTGTTGCGCCAAATCCTCACTCCACCCCCATTGTCGCGTCGCTCACCGGAATTCTTTTGACTGTGCAAGGCCGCCCGCGTTTTCTCGCGTGCAGGGCGGAATGGAATTGGACGATGATCGAGACGGTTTCGGCACTGATGGGTTTGGTAAGCGCGGGGATATTCTTGGCCCATGCGTTTGAAGGTTACCGCACGAGGGCCTGAGGCACTCGCGCGGGCGGCAAGCATCACCTCTTTCAAGACGGCCCGTTCGGACAATCTTAATCGATCCGATCGAGCATCGAAGACAAGAGTGACAGGTGTCCCATGCGCAACCATGACCTCGTATCCGATAGCTTCCTGGCATTGACCGCCGGCGGTTTGGTCCTGCTCTGCTCGAGCCTCGTGGCATTGGCCTTCGGCTGAGCACCACCACCACTTTCCTTTTTCTAACCACGACACCACCGCGATGCAGCACGCGATCTGTTTTGGATTGCCCTGCTCCCGTTTTAGCGCAGCCCAAACAACGAGCGACGATAGAGGCTGTCGCGGGCCTCGCTCAGGCAAACGAAGCTGCCGTCATAACCCTGGCCGTACGGCTTCTGACGCCTGCCGTAGTAGACGCCTTTGCTGAAATCGAGCCAGACGACCTGGTCATGCGGGCAATGACGCTGCGCCTGCGCCTCGTAGCGAAACGGCGTCAGCGGCGTCGCCGACGCCTCAGCGCCGCTACAGCCAACCAGGATCGCAGCGGCGAGCGCGATCGCGCCGGGCCACTTGCCGAAGCCGCTCCAAGACACTTCCCGCCTCCCGCTCGGCACGGTAGCACGAAACGGCACGGTGCCGGGAAGCGAGCCGGAATGGCTCAGCCACGTCACTGCGAGCGTCCTCAAGATCAAGCTCGCCATGGCCGTCATCGGCATCTCCTCGATCGCGGCCGGCTTCTTTCACTTGTCAGCTTCAAGCTGCTGCAACGCCTGATGCAAACATTCCTGAAGCCTGGCCGCGACCTGCTCGCGGGCTACGCCCCTGGCCGCAAGATCGCCTGACACCTTGTCGAGGATCTCGTCCATCGTCTGGCTTTCCAGATGGTCCGTCACCAACGCCGTCGCATAGCTGGCCGCGGCATCGCCGCTGAGGCCAAGCTGGCTTGCGGCCCAGAGCCCGAGCAGCTTGTTGGACCGGGCCGTGGCCTTGAACATGAGCTCCTCGTCGTGGACGAATTTGGTCTCAAAGCCCTGCTCGCGCTTGTCGAACGTGGTCATGATCAGCTCCATTCTCGCTTTGGCTGATGATCGGACTGGCTGGAAGCGAACGTCTCCGTGGTTCATGTCAGTTTCCGATCGTTGAAGCTTCCGGCGGAAGACAAATGCCGTCAAGCCCGCCCGGGCCGCGCCGCAGACCGGGCGCATGCACCGGCACGCACCAGCTCTACGCCAGCCAACCCGGCTAGGTAGAGATGTTTTAACCATTCATTAAGCAGACTCAGCGCCGCATGGCCCCGGGACATCGAGAGCTGACGCATGAACAAAGAGTTGCGGGAGTTTCGACGGCTTGAACGGGTCTGCCTGGAGCAGGCAGCCCTCTCCACCATGGACCTCGCGCGAAGCGGGTTGCTCAAGGTCGCGGACGATTGTCGCGTCGCAGCCGAAGCGATCGAGGCGCAATCGCCACGGAAACCTTTCGCAAGCGCCGTTCAAGCACTGAAGCAGGCGTTGAGCGTGACGCGCGTCCCCCACCGGCACTGAGGCCGGCGCTCGGGGCAGAGACGTCTTTGGCGTGGCGGCCGCGTTCGGTCAGCCCTTCGCCCCCGTCTGTTCACGTGCCAGCCGTTCGGCCCTCAGCCGTTCCTTGTTGGCATAAAACGCCTTCTGCGCCTCTTCATGATCGCGCATGGCCTTTTCGGCCTCGATCCGGCGTGTGGCATCGCGCGCTTGGCGCTGTTCAGGGGTCAAGGGTTTGCGTCGGTAGGAAAGGTCTTCAGTCATGCCACGACAACGCGCAAGCGGGAAAGAAGTTCCGCAAATCGAACCCGCGCGCGCCTCAGCCATTCCGGAAAAGCAACTCTTCAAGGGCTTATCGAACGACCTCACCCGCCGAAGGCCGCTCCGATAAACGCTCGAAAACAACCCCATGCACAGTAGCCAACCCTTTGAAATGCAATGCTTTCCAATGTCTCGTTTTTGACCCTCGGCGCCGAACCGTTTGACGCGTCGGGCAAAACAGTGGCATTCTACGATCTTCGGAAATCCTGAAGATGACCAGATCATCTCCCGTCGGGGGAGATCTCGATGTCCGCAATCACCGGCAAATGGTCTGAATAGGCCCTTGCCTCTTCGTCGGTCCAAACTTTCCCGATCCGGCTGTCGGACGTTGCATAGATCCGGTCAAGCCGCAGAAGAGGTAAATGCGACGGGAAAGTTCGCAGCCGCGTACGGTTTGGGCAGACCTGCGCGAGCACGCGCCGCACCGATTTGACCCAAAACCAGTCGTTGAAATCCCCGAGGACGACGGTCCTTTCAGGTTTCACCAGGCTCACCAGCGCCTGAGCTTGCGCATGGCGCTCGTGGATACTCAAGCCGAGATGCGTGGCCACCACGCGTACATCGCCAACCGGCGTCAGCAGCCCCGTCGCAATCGCTCTGCGCGGCTCCCGCTCACGATAGGACACGTCGACGATCTCCGGCGGGCCGGAGAATGGAAACCGGCTCAGGAGCGTCTGGCCGTATTCGCCATCCGCCGTGACGATCGACTTGGCGTGAACACGGTGATCGCCGACAACACTCGCCAGCTTCGCAAACGGATCGTCTGATCGCGATCGCGAATCCACCTCCTGAAGCGCGACGACATCGGGAGCCCATTTGCGAACGATGGAACAGATCCCCTCCAGATCGAACTTCGGATTGAGATTGAACGTGCCATGCACATTCCACGTCATGAAGCGCATCAGCGCCTCCCGGCGAGCCACGTCGCGACGAATTGCGCGCCTGCGCAGATCGCGACCCAGCTTAAGAACGCCAGTGCGAGGAGCAATATGTTGGTCCAGGACGCATTTCTGGCCAGATCTGCGATCTGAGCGCCCAGAACTGCCATGGCGAGAATCCCGGGCGTCATGCCGAGCAGGGTTCCGACCAGGAAGTCACGCAGAGGCAGCGTGCTCGCACCGGCCACGACGTTCACCACCGAGAACGGCGCTACGGGAATCATCCGGATGACAACGACAGCCAGGATTCCCTTGCCGACAACACGTTCCTGGATGCGCGCGGCACGTCGTCCGAGCAAAAGTTGGAGGCGTTCGCGGCCGAGTGCCCGCCCGATCGCAAAAAGGACAAAGGCGCTGAGCAAGACGCCCGTCATTGCGGTGACGAAGCCTAGCCATGGTCCGAGTGCGGCAGCAGTTGCCGCAATGAGCACGAGAACTGGAAACACGACCAAGCCGCCCACCACGAAAACCGCGATCGCGAATGGTGGCCCCCAGATGGACTGCGCGTAGGCAGACAGGAACGTCGAAATACGCCCCGCATCGGCGAAATCGCTCAAGGACGTGTACGACCAGGCCATCGCCAGTCCAAACAGCGCCACGGCAATCGACACGATCCCGATGATCGTCTTCGTGCTCCACATGCGAGATGCCGCCCGCTCCAGATGAAGAGGCCGCTCAGGGTCCGCCACCGGCTGAACCATTATGGCCAGAGTACTGGTCAGGACCGAGGATTCCACGTCCCGCAGCGTCTTCGCCCCATCGGCTATCGAGACATCGTCCAGGAGCGCGAAAAGACGATCTTCGTTTTGCGCTACGGTCTGTTCGTCGAGACCGCAAAAATGGGCGATCAGGCGCCGGCGGACCGAAGCGATGAACTCCCGATGCTGGTCGGAGGCCGATTCGAAGATCAGGTCACATTCGCTGTCGGCGCCCATCGAGCGATTGTTCAGGTTCGCCGAGCCGATTCTCAAGATCCGATCGTCCACGACCATCAGCTTGCTGTGCACCATCACGGCTGCTTCCGTATCCCCGCTGCTTGAGACCGGGTAGACGAAGCGGATGCGATCTGCGACGCCAGCCACGCTGAAACAGTCGATGAAGGCACCACGGCCATTCTGCATGGCCTGGGATTCCAGCCACGAGGAATGCAGCTTGGGAGCGACGACCAGAATCCGAAGCGAAGGTACGCGCAACATCTGCTCCGCCAATTCACGCGCGATCTTGATGGCGCTGGTAAACTGGTTTTCGATATAGACGAAGCTCGTCGCCGACCGGATCGCTGCGATCAACGAGCGTTCGACCTCATTGATGCCTAGACCTGCAGGACCGATGACCTCGGTCCTGGCGATACCCACCGGCAAGTGCTCGGCCTCCACCGGCACATTCGCCGGCCACCGAATGCCCTTCGGCGCGTGCCGATCATCAGGCTGTTGACCTGCCGCTCGCCAGCGTTGCTCTGCGAGGTCGAACAGCCACGCCGCCGCATCCTCGTCGACCATGCATTGAACATCATGAAATGGCAGGTATGGCTTGCCCTGGGGATCACAGCGCGATGCGTGCTTGGCGCGATGGTCACTCGTGTCCCAGCGCCTGATCGTCAGATCGAGCCCGCCGACGAACGCCAGTGAACCATCGACACAGACGATCTTCTGGTGTTGGGCCGAGCCAAACGGAAGCGTGGAATCCAGATGAAATCGGACGCGGCCATCTGTTGCGGCGGTGAATTTCGCTGCGGAGTTCCACTCCCTTTCCGCAGCGTAAAACGAGACGAAATCCCAGACGAGAATGTTGATCCGCAAGGCGGGACGGCGTTGAACCAGCGCGCGCAGGAATGGGCCGAGCCGTTCCGGCAGGCCGTCATCCGCCTGTCCGGAAGCGCCGACCAGCCTGGTCTCGCTATGGATATCCCATCCGATGATGTAGACGAGATCTCGCGCCTCCAGCAGCGCGTCCCGCAGGGCCGAGAAATAAGCGGCAGCATCGTTCAGAACCGCCACGCGCCGCACCTTGCACCGCCGCCAGACGGTGTCGCCGGGAATCAGGGTGGATGAACTCTGAAGCAGGTGGACCTCGCAATTCGCATTCGCGTCTAAACGCTCTGAACGCTCAAGGGGTTCCACGACTTCAGACCAGAGGCGCCTTCAGACCAGAGGCGACCGTTCAGTGCGTGCGGATCCCGGTGCCACAGGCGCCCATTGCCGCTATTTGGTTCGGACAGTCTTTGCGCCTGCGTCCCTCAAGATGTCTGCAATCTTCTCGGGGGCGTCGCCGTGAAAATCCACGGAGACTTCGATCAGACCTCCCAGTTTTTGATGCCCCGCCGGCGCAGGCGCGGTTTTGACGTCAGCACCGGCAGGAAGTGTCCCTACCGTGTTCGCGCCGCCGGCGGACTGGACGAAGACGTCGGTTCGCGGCACGCCGCATTCCTGCACGACATGCTCGACCGCAAGCTCAGCGCTGCGGCGCGTCTCGAATTCTCCAATGATCGTACTTTCCAATGGCGTGCTCCGCGGCTGGACGAGAATGCGAACAACAGGCCAGCAAGGGCCAGGTTCCTGGAGCCTGGCGAGAGTTGCACCTCACCTCGGGATTCAAAACCGGACGATCGCGAACAGGACAAGCAGCGCGACAGTGACCACGCCGGAGATCAGCAGCGAGCCGAGACACCCCAGTCGGTTCGAGAAAATGAAGAACATGCGTTGCCCAGTGTGAAACTCCTGCCGGGCTAATTTCTCAAATTCGATCGCGTTCCGGATGCTCGTCGCTGCACTTTATTAGCATGGGCAGCCTAGACGACCGACGGCAGCTGATGAACCGGAATGACACCGCCGTGTCTCGGCTCCGGCCGAAGCCGTGCCCCTCCCCCGATCCGTTCAGCTTCCGTTGGGAGTGGTCCTTGACGGCGACTCGCCAAGGCCGGGATTGATGGCCAGCGACGCTCCGGCGGCGCCGCCGGCTTCATAGGCCGTCATCGACACCATCCGGCTGGTGCTGCGCTGGGTGCGCATCTTGAGGTCGAGCTTGCCGAACTCGGTATCGACCACCGAGGTCTTGAGGACGACCAGCCCGCGGCCGGTGCTTTCGTTGACCTGATCGCGACTGGCCTTGATCGCCAGCAGCCGGTCCGCGATTGACGCCACCATCCCGAGCGCGAAGGAGGCATTGGCCAGATGCCGCTCCTGGTGCCGGAAGCGGGCGTAGTCGACCGAGGTCTTGAAGCGGCCAAGTTCGGCGCGCACGGCGCCGTCGATCAATTCGGCCAGATAATGCGCGACCTCGACATCCGCGCCGAGACCGAACAACACAAACCTGCTCTCGCCGGACGCGTTCTTCTCGCGCCAGACCCGACAATCGCAGAAATGAGCGATCGCGCCGATGCAGTCGTCCAGCGGAATTCGCTTCTTGCGATGGGTCTCGTAGACCCTCCGTTCGCACGGCGACGCACGCAGTTCGACATCGGAGAGCGACAGATCGTGGCGATCCAACAGTTCGGCGACCTTGGCGGCCGCAGACAGCGCCTCGTCCTCGGTGCAACCATTGGCGATCGTCTTGGCGCGCAACGCCTGAATACGGAGCTTCAGCTTGTCGAGCGCGGCCGGATTGAACGTCTGATTCACCGATCACCTGCCCGGGAAAGCCCAACCGACAGACCTCGGCCGGATAGTACTGGCGGAAGGGGTGGGTCTGCCTACCTACACGCCGAAGACATTGATCCGATTACGAAAATAACGGTCACCTAACGATGCACCGTAGCACTGATCCGTAGCAACGATTGCTGGCTTGATCAAGGTGCGGCGAAGAGCACGCGGGAGGCTACGCCAAGTCGATCAGGCTCAGAGTGCTCGTGAAGCGACAGGTGAGGACTTTTGTTCTTCAGTATCTGTCTAATCTCCGAAGTGCCGTATGTGATGACCTGCAGGAAGTTGCTCATCGACTTGCCCGACTGCTCCGCTCGCTGCTGAGCCTCCTCTATGTGGGTGGATCGTCGTGGCGTGTACTGGATCGCGAGATCGACATCTCCGAGATCAGCGTTCCCCCGACAAACGTTAATCGAAATGCCCCAGCAAAGGTTAGTCGCTTCTCCGTTGCTGGTTCATGGGCAGGCCCCGGACGCCTTGTCGGATGTACACAAGGCGTCCGGGGAATGTTTCGGTGGAGCGGCGGACGCGCCCTCCTCCCGGCGCATTGTCATCGCTTGTGATTTTAGCCCGCTCACCAAATTGTCTAACGATCGCGGTTTATATGGCTGTGGAAATCGTCACGCGATAACCTCGCCGCTCTCGACCGCACGATCGAAAATCGCAATGTCGGCGGGTCGGCCCCTATGCTGTCCTTCTTGCGCGACAAGAACGCACTTGATGATCTTGTGCGGCTTCTGCAACACGCCGAGTTCGCTCCCAGCTTGAAGCAGGACTGGCCGGCCCAGATCATCACAGCGTCGAACACGCAAGTCGCATCATTCACGCCGGGCTAAGCTAGGGCGTGTACTCGTAAACGTCGGCTTCCGGTTATAAAGCGGAAGCTGCCGGTTGGGTCGATCATCGGCAGCTTATGACCGCGAACGGACATTTGATCTGCGGCGAGTTTGATTAGCTAAGCCGGGGCCAACCGCGAAATGTGGGCGGTTAATCTGAGCGCGCCGCGCGGTCAAGCCGACCTCGGCGGCGCAACTCGCCGTCGACGCGAGCGCTGATGGCTCTATTTTGGAGCGCCGGTCTGGCTACCCGAGCCCGTCGTCTGCTCACTTCCCGGTCGGCCCGGAGGATGCGCAGAAGCGCCCGGCTTGTCTTGATCGGCCACGTAACCGGATTCTCCGGAGTTGCGCGTCTTGACCCCTTTGTCTGCCTCACGCTGCATCTGCTCATTGGGCTCGCTAGTCTTGAGCCCTTTGTCTACATCACCGTGCATCTCCTCCTTAGTTTGCTCACTAGGTGCGGCCTTTTGCTGTTGCGCCGCTGCTTGGAAGGCAATCGCGCTTCCGGCAACGACAATCATCGCGAGAGTTGCTGTTCGCATGCCTCTCCTCCAGTGCATTGCCCCGGTCAGCTAAACGCGCGAGTTTCCCAACGTTTCCTGGTTCCGATTGCCATTTTCAAAGGTACGTCCTTGCAATCAGATGGGATGGGCTCAATGCCGCCTATTGGCCCGTTGCCGCCGTTCGCTGACAGGGCCGTTATGTCTGCCGTCAGGAGATAAGCCGACCTAGGCTCAAGTCGGTTCGGAAGTCGGCTTGTGACCCTGAGCGGACAAATTAGCACTGCGCGTCCGTTCAGATATACTTGAGAAGGTTGAATGCGGCGGCTACGCTTCGGCCGGTATGGCTTATGGAGGCTATCGCAATGAAAATCACAGCCTTAAGGCGCTGCGCTTCAGCGGTGACGCTAGTTGCTTTGATGGGTTCGGCAACTGCCTTTGCGCAACAAAGCGATAGGCCGAACGTTGTTTTCATTCTCGCCGATAACGTCGGCTACGGCGATCTTGGGTCATATGGCGGTGGCGAGTTGCGCGGGGCTCCGACGCCGCGGCTTGATACACTGGCTCAGGAGGGATTGCGTCTCACGCAATTCCTAGTGGAACCAGCCTGTACCCCCTCCCGTGCGGCGCTCATGACCGGGCAATATTCCATCCGCAACGGTCTGTCGCTGATCGCCATTGAGGGCAGTCCTTATACGCTTCCCGCCAACGCCTTCACCATGGGCGAGTTGTTCAAAAGTGTTGGCTACGCCACCGCGATTTTCGGCAAATGGCACCTTGGAAGTGCGCCTCAGAGTTTGCCGACCGCGCACGGCTTTGATGAGTTCTACGGTATTCCGCCCGATATCAGCTGGGATGCAGCAACATATCCAGCGACAATCGCCCTCACGCACTCCAGCAATGAGCCGTACGAAGCGTTACTGAGAACGGGGCCGCAGATTGTTGAGGCGAAGGCAGGCGGCCCGTTGCAGACGGTGAAGCCATTTACGGAGGACGTGCGCGCCAACATCGACGATGAGTTGGTGGATAAATCAATCGATTTCATGCGGCGTCAGAAGGCCGCTGGGAAGCCCTTTCTCCTGTACTTGCCGTTCTCGATGGGGCACTTCCCGAACCTGCCTTCGCAACCGTTCAAGGGCAAGTCGCGGATCGGCAATTACGGCGACAAGATAATGGAAGGGGACTACCACGTCGGCCAGATCCTCGACACGCTGAAGGAACTTGGCGTCGACGACAATACCATCGTTGTCTTCGCCTCTGATAACGGCCCGCAAGGGCAAACTGCACGCGAACATGGCAACCAGGGGACGCCGGACATGGGAAATTCCGGTCCGTTTCGCGGAGAGTTAGGCGAAGCGACGGAAGGAGCGATACGGACGGCAGCAATCATCCGTTGGCCCGGCAAGGTCAAGCCGAGCACAACCACATACGCCATGTTCTCGATCATGGATTTCCTGCCGACCTTCGCCCACATTGTCGGTGGCACCATGCCAACAGACCGAGCGATTGACGGCGTCGATCAAACCGACGTCTTGTTCGGCAGCACAGCCCTAGGGCGTCGCGAAAGCATGTTGAGCTTTATCGGCGGAGACCTCGTCGCCTCGCGTTGGAAGCAGTGGCGCATTTACTTCACTGACGTACATCCGACCGGCATTGGACCGCAGCGGCAGCCCGGTATGTTCTCCGCCAGCGCTCCGATGGCCGGCTACCCGAAGATTTACAACATTGAAATGGACCCACACGAGGATCTCATTGTAGCGGCAATGTTTGGCTGGGTATCGGGTCCAGCGCTCAAAACTGTCGATGAGTACATGGCAACGATCAAGAGATATCCAAATCCGCCCCCGCCGAACATCACGCAATTTCGCAGTGGTGGCTAACTGATATCCCACGTTGCTGCGCCGTAGCGAAATGTCCGCGTCTGGCCCTTTACGGACTCTCGACGTTGAGCCCGATATGTCTGGAAAGCGCGCTAGAGCGGACGAGTGGCGGAAACGTCATCCGCAATCTGCGTTGAGCCACTTGGAGAAATCGCGTCGCTCACCACCGCCGCTAACCAATCGTCAATTCAAACGCAATGCCATCGATCCAAGATAGCTAGGGAAGCGCCTCGTATTGAGCGATCACCGCCTTTGACCCAAACGCCCGCAGTGCTTCCAGAGGCGCCGCCAGGACGAAAGCCTCGATCGCTTCGATGCCTTTGCGGGTGATATACCGGCGCCGCAATTTCTTCTCCCAGATCGAATGAGTGTTGTCGTCCAGCACACCCAGATGACGCAGAATTTGAGATACTTGGCCCGGCGAAAAGGGAATTTCGATCCCGTAGATTTTTTGGACAATTGGCTTCAGATGCTTGGCCACTTCCATCGGAAGATTTTTGTCCTCATCCTCTAAAGGGCGGTGGATAACCTGATTGAGGTCGACGTTGCCCAGAACGACATAGGCCGGCGCGCCGTCCTCCTCAACGAACCGGCCCCGGTCAATGAACGACAGTCCCCTAGCGGTTTCCTTCGACAAATAGAGGTGCGACGAGCCTTCCTTCATGTCGACAATGCCGACGTTTTGAATGCCGATCTTCTCGACGACCTTCAGGTTCTCCATCATCGCCTTGATGCGGTTTCGCTCACGGTCAGCTAGCATCGTGGAAAGCTCGGTGTACCCAATCGGTCGGATTTGACCTCCGTAGCGATAATAAATTGTGCCCTCGCGGATCGACTCAGTGATGATCGGCTTGCCGTCCTTATCGGCTGATTTCTTGGACCTGTTGATCTTGGCGATGATCGGCCTATGGGGCGAGGCATTGGTGCCGATTGCCAGAAGGATCTTTCCTTTTATTTCGTAGGTACGCGTGGAAAAAACGATCTCGGGGGCAAAATCTTCCCGTAGGCGATCAGCCCACCGGGCTTCGTCGATCACCTCCTTGATGCCAACGATTTCTCGTGGCCGATCTCGAACGCCAAATATGATGATACCGCCGTCGGCGTTAGCAAAAGCCGCAAGCGCCTTCGTGTAGTCAGACATGTCTTTCTGGGCGAAGTCGACCTTGAATTCGCGGTGCTTACCCTCGCGCCCGGACACGGAAAGCGTGTCAACGTCAAACGTTAGAACATCCGCCAAACTTTCCGGCAGCTTGAGCAAGCAAATTCCCCGCGCCGAGATACTCGACGCGCTCAAAAGTTGCAAGCATGTTTCACTACACTATACTTGTCCACAAGCGTGGCCAATTGGTGAGAGCCATTTGGTTAGTGAAACGGCCACCCCCTAGAAATAAAAGACTTTTTAGCCTTGACTGGCGGAAGGGGTGGGAGCCGAACCCACGGTGTCCCGCCGCTTAATACATTGATTTCACATCTGGAATTGAAGCACCTCCGGGGCACCCCTGCCTGCCCCACTATCTGCCGCTAGTGGCTATGGCGATCGCCACGACGCCCGCGCATAGATGCCTCTTGTCGTCCATGGGGTCTTCGTGGTTAGTCACGGCTGTCCAAGAAAAGTCCTTTGCCTATCTGCGCGTCCCCGGTTCGGCCGGGACGGAGAGCAATGTTCATGGACACCCAACCACCCCCCCAGACTTTGACGTTGACGATCAACGAGGCGTGCGTGCTCGCGCACATCTCGCGCGGCACCCTGTACAAGGCCATGCAATCGGGCGCGCTCCTCGGGCGGAAGCTCGGCACGAAAACAATCGTCCTGCGCACCGATCTGCAGTTGTGGTTGGAAGCGCTGCCGCCGGTCTATGACCCCAAGGCCAAGCGCGCGACCGCGAAATGACGGCAGCGAAGCACGAGCGCGATGCCGAGCAGGATCATCCGACGCCGCTCGCCGAGCCGATCATTCAACGCGATGACGGGCTCTATCAGCTCGGCTGGCACGATGACGCTGCAGGCCCGTTCGAGAGCCGTCAATTCGCGGAGGCCGTGGCACGTGCGCACCGCTGAAACGCAAACCGGCGTCGCTCACGGGGGAAGCGGCGCCGGTCCGAAGTGCGCGAAGAAGGCGTTAAATTCCAGCACACCACACCAAGCGCCGGCGACGCGAGAGGGATACACGGCGCCGGCCCTCGATCTCTAACGCGCATCGTTGCGGTGTTCAATCGCGCATCGCATCGCTGCACATGATCGCGCGATGGGTAACAACACGCCGGCGCACCGCGCAGCAAAAATAAAAATGTATGACGTTTTCTCACGCGTAACAAGGAACACTCTGCGGAGTGCGAAAAACAGAAATCGCAAAAACCCGCATGAAACGGGGACTTCTCGCATCGGCTACAGAATGGCGCGTAATAGGAGGTTTTTTTGTTGGGCAAAGCTGCCGCGCTGACGATGGTGACGAAGCGGAGACAGTTGCGCGCGGAGAGACTCATCGGCATAAAAAAAACGCCAGTCGGATTTCACAGGTCCGACTGGCGCCTACACAAGGGGAGCAGCCCTTGCGGAGTCTCTTCACAAGATTCTGCATGCCACATGCAGCGCGTTTTATCAAGCGCTGTGCGGTCGCTCGCTCCCCGTCGAGGATGGGACGGCGCGCGTGTGCCGTTTAGCTCTGTGAAAGCAGCCGGAGCCAACCGTGGGAATAAGACCGCGTGGGGACGAAGGCCGGAGTTGGTCCGCGATTGGGCGGGGGCTGCCGGTGTACACCTATTAAAATGCGCGAGCATTGCTCGCACGCACATATGGACGCAGCCCGCAAGGAGCTGCACGCGACCGCACGGCTGGTTGATCAGCTTGCGCGCCGCCGCCGCCGCATGAAGCCGCGATCAGGACCGACAGAGCGACCCCGGCCCGCCCCAATAGGGAAATCGTAGATCAACTGTGTCGCCCGCAAGGGCACGGCTCATCCCGAGATGAAGTTCAGACACGAGAAGGCACTTCGTCCCCGAAAGGGGCGAAGTGTGCCCGACGGTCTAAGCCGCAAACAAAGTTCAGTTACAGACGAACACCCACCGACCAGCAACTAACAACGGACGTTCTGAGTTGTTCAATCCTGCGGAGTGACCGGAACCATGAATCGCACTGGCCCGTTTGAAAGATAGCCCGCAGGCGGCATTTCCATCTTCATCTCGATGACCTCGTCGAACGAGATCACAGGTTCAAGGCTTGATGCGATGTCAGCTAGGCGAGATTTAAAAGGCGTTAGCGAATGCCCAATCGACCTCAAAAATCTCAGGTGGAGAAGGTAGGCAATGCAATCGACCAGAGATCCATAGGCAGACTTCTTCGTCGTGTATAGAAGTTCTCCCAGGTTGTCGTTGTGGACGGACATCGAAGCTGATCCGAGCCTCGAAGTCATGTAGTCTACACTCTGCACAAGGCCAGCGAACGAGCGGTCCTGTTTCGAGGAGTTGCGGTCAATTTCCATGACAGGCCAGATCACCGACTTGGCCAGCTCACCCTCGAGACAGTGCAGCATACTCGCGAAGCACAGACCGAGGACCCCCTCCTTGTCGCCAACAATCTTCAGCAATTCTTGCGTTGGCCGGTAACCGACACGGTAAGTTCGGAAGCCGAGATCGGCTACAATCTGCACTATACCTTCAAGGAAACGGAAACGGGTGTCGTCATCTTTCCCGGGGAAAAGGTCCATCGCGTGAACCACCGGCATCGGGGATATGACGTGCTGCTCATCCCCGATCGTCCGATGCACAAGGCCATAGAACCTTCCCTTGAACGCCCTGTGCGCATCTGCCGAGATCAGGATGCCAGTCAACGATATCGCGCGAGCCCGCAGAGGAACACCTTCGTCTGCGAACTTCTCGTCCATGAACAGGAAATTCGTGATCATGATCCGCTTTTAGGCGAACCGATCACCGCGCGCCAGACCCAGCCGCTGGCCAGCCGGCAGGAATCCGGCGGCGCCGAGCCCATCTGCGGGCGGCGCGCAACTCCGCGAAACCAAAGGAAAGCAGACATGCCGAGAGTGATTATCGATCGAGCAGCGTTCACCGAAACTTTGAGGTTGAAAGATCCGGATGCGTTTCTGTTGCTCGAATTTCTGCGCTTTCGTCATGGCGGCGGCGCCTTCGACGTCCACGACGAGGTGCGGCGTGAAATGCCGGAGCAAGGCGGATGGACGATGACGAGATTTGCCGGCACGCGCGGGCGCTTGATTGCCGGTGGTTACTTGGTTGTGGAAAGAATGGCCTCGAACAGGCCGCGACGACTTGGAGCAGCGACTAGGGCAGACCCCGCCACCCGATAGAAAGTAGCTTATTTTCAGCGGCGCGCGTTTCCGGTATGGCGGAGAGCGTTTCCGACATCGCTGCCGCAGGCGTAGCGCTGCTCCATTTGCGCGGCACTTGGCGTGCAGCATCATAGAGCGCCGCGATGATGCGCACATCGCGGTAACAACCACTACGCAAGGGATAATCGCTTGCTACCCACTATCTCGCGCGCGCGTCCTGAGTGTAAGGTAGCGGCTGCAGGGACCATCCAAGCCAAGCCACACCACAGCAAAAGGATGAATCCTGTGAATCCGGAAGATATCTTGAAGGCAGTCGCGGAGCTCGGCGAGGCCCTGCGCGCCGACGTGGCCGACAGCATCGCGAAGATGGATGCGAAGCACACGGCGCTTGCGGACTCGGTCGCGAAGCTCGCGGCGAAGAAATCCGACCAAGACGACGACACGGCGGCTGAACGCACCGCTGCCGACTCCGTTTCGCGCGGCGAATTTCGCGCCCTGCAAGACCGGGTGAACGACGTGACGGTAAAACAGTTGGACCGGGGTCCCGCCGACCGTGACGCCCTCGCTGAGCTGCAGGCCCGCGCGGACGTCTCTTATAGATGCTTGGGGGAAGGCAGCGCGCCGGCACCGATGCAGGGCGAAACCGTCTTGGACTACGCCTGTCGCATCCACAGGCCGCTTCAGAAGCATTCCAAGCGGTTTGCGAAATCGGAGCTGGCCGTGATTGCGCGAGATCAGTCGACGTTCCAAACAGTGCTCGACGGCATCAGGGCCGATGCTTACGAGGCCGGACTCAAACCGGTTGATATGCAGCCGTACGTTTTCCGCGAAGTGAAAACGGAGAGCCCCGGCGGCCACCGCATCACCTCGTTTGTTGGCTCGAAAGGCACGTTCGCGGGCGCCATGTCGCGCCCGGTTCGCAAGGTGATCGGCTTCTACAACGAGCCGCGTTTGGGCCGGCCTGGCGTTCCCAATTCGTCCGGCGGCTCGATCAACTAAAGATAAGAACATGCGGCGCCGGCACTGGTCTGAGCCGGAGCCGCATCGTGACGGCGGCGCGCACGCTTCCGGTGCTGGCGCGCCGCCAGATCACACACAGGGGAAGCCCGGCAGCGCGCCGCGGTTTGATACTTTTGAAAAATCAGAGACATGCCAAGCGGCGGAAAACGGCCCGGTTCTGGGCGGAAGATGGGCGGAAAAAACAGAACCACCTTAGCGCGCGAGGCCGCGGTGGCAGCGAGCGGGACAACACCACTCGCGATGATGATCAAGACAATGCGCGCGTTCGAGGCGTTCGCCGATCGGCACGCGAACAACGCCAAAAAGTTCGAGTATTATTCCACGCGCGCGGCTGCCATCGCCAAAGACGTCGCGCCCTATATCCATCCGCGCATCCCTCCGCCGGCACCGCCGCCGCGCAAGGTGTCGTTTCCGCTTCCGGACATCGTCACCGCTGCCGACGTCGTCGCAGCATCAGCGGCTGTCATGGCGGCTTGTCGCGCCGGTCAGATCACGGCAGCCGAAGCCAACGAAGTCTCCAACGTGATCGAGCAACACCGGAAGGCGATCGAGACCGCAGAGATTGCCGCGCGCGTGGTGGCAATCGAACAACAGCAGAAAAGGGACAGCAAGGAATGAGCAAGCTCGACAACCTGAAGGCACGCATTGCAGCGATCGAGGAGAAGCTCAACATGAGGCCCGGCGCCAACGGCAAATTTTATATTTTGCTGATCGAAGGCGGCTGCGGCGAAATCAGATGGAGCTATGCCGGTGTGCACCGTTGGCAACGCGAGATTGACGAAGGCTTACAGTCTTTCATAGAGCGCAGCGCTAATGCTGCCAAAGCCGCCGGAGAGCTGGCGCTCAACATCGGCGGGCTGCCGCGCTCCGATGAGATGGCCGGCTTCGCGGACTTCGAAAGCTGGTTTGCGTACGTCCAACCGAACTATTCGGACGTGCCGCCGGAAGAAAAGGCCGGCTACGCGCGGCGATCGTGATGGTGATGGGGCAGCCGGTTGGGCGCGAATCTCGCGGCACGATCAGCCCACTAAATTGCAGCTATTGTTTTTCCAATATGGCGGAGGACTGATCCGACACAGCACCGCGCGCCACGGGAGAAAACCACACATGCCCAACACCGGGAATGAATTCCAGTCAGCCAAGACGCATTGCCCGGCCGGGCATGAATACACCGCGGCCAACACCAAGCTTTGCAAGTCGACGCGCCCGGGTTTTTTCAAGAGGCAGTGCAGAACCTGCAAAAACGAGCTGACCGAACGCGCTCGCACCCGGGATCGATTGTTAAAGGCAATTGAGGCAGACGACACCAACGCAGCGGCAAGCAGTCAGGTGCTCCAGACACTCGAAGCAATCCGTGCGCAAGAGCTGGCCGCGCGCGCCGAGCGCAAGATAGCCAACGCGGCAGCGCGCAAAATCCGCGCGGCCGATGCGCAACGCGAACGAAGCCGCCAGCAACGCGGGGCACGGGCGGCGCTCGATCCCGTCGACCAGGTGGCGCCGATCGACCAGGACCTGGCGCCGACCCTGGCGCCGGCCATCGCGGTACGCGCGCCGATCGCCTTCGCACCGCCACCACGCCGGCCGCGGCCATTCAAGCGGCTGGCGATCAAGTTTTGCGAGTGGCGCGATCGGCAAGAATATCGCCAGCGCCACGGCACCCAGGAACGCATTTGGGAAGCGTGGCAGGCACCGCGGTGATGTCCGCTCGTCCATCAACAGCGGTGCAGAAGCGGGCATTGCACGAGGTCCGAGAAGGGCCAAGAGGAGACAAGGCCAAGAATTCCCAACTCTGAATGCTCACTGGCAGACTACCGTGCCGGATACTTTGTTGGATTTGAGAGGAGCCGCGGGCATACAAATTAGAATTGTTCAGCACATATCACTCCGCAATGAGCACGAGATCGCGCAACATAGGTAGTGTGCTGCCCGCCGAAGAACGGGAAACACAAATTATCCGGCGTTGTGGTGAAGGTGGATTCATTTGGTAAATCGCGCAGCACGGTACACAGAGCGGAATTTATCGGGATTGCACCATCGACAGGTGAGCCGCCATCCCTGGCACGAACATCGTCAATGGTCCGAGAGGGACCGACGTACCGAAACAGGCCCTGCTCTTCGCAAATAGAGGCGCGTTGGGCTTCGAAGTGTATGTCCCGAATACATGTAGCGCTCAGCGCGGCGGATGCATTCACCCTGGCTGCTCTTATGGCGTTTGATTGAGCCGCACTGAAGCTGCAATCTGTTCGGGTTGCCCTGCGCCTCGCACTTGTGGAAGAGCCTCCCTCGACGCATATGATGTTTAAATTCTGGGCGGATGCTTGCTGGCAGAGCGAAATGTCTGTCACGACCATCGTTAGCAATATAGCGATGGAAAGAATCAAACGTTTCATTGCAACCTCCGTAGTGCTCCGAGACATTAACGTTCCCGTGTAGCGCCGATAGCATGGCTCGGTGGCTTAGGTTGCGTACCGCGCAGTATGCTCGTCGAAGCTAAGCATTGCGTAGTCGTAAGAAACTTGCCTCTAAGAAACCGGCTCGCGTTCGCTCTGCTGGTGCCCCGAGTTAGTGGCATGCTCGTATTAAGAGCACGTCACTCCACAGCGGGCCCGCGCTCTGGCCGTGAAGTTGGTCACGCGACCGTTGTTGAAAATACAAAATCCGTGGTCAGCGCCAGCCGGCGAAGTCGAAGTCGCTGCTTCGTTGGGCAAATCCCGGACGACCGCGCATAGGCGCAAACCACCAACACCAGATTGCCCAATACCGATAGCTGCGTTCGGCGTCGTCGAGCCCGTAGTGCCCACCGGGCCGGTTTGATTTACGTCGTGGGAGGTGGCCGGACGCAAGCCGATATTGGCACAGGCTCTCGCGGCCATGGCACGGCTAGCCCGGCTAAGGCATGTCGGTGTAAGTGCAGCGCTGGCATTCGCGCGTGCACGCAATGTTGCTAGGTTTCGAGCCTGCGAAGGGTCGCAATCCGAAGCATCGCCCCTACGGCGCGCACTTACCGGAATGTCTGCGCCAGTCACTTCAACGCAAGTTGGAATAAAGAGGAGCTGGGACCGGGCGGCTTGCGAGAAGACAGGAAGACAAACGAAAGCAAAACAAAGAGCGAGCAAGGATACCTTCATGACAACCTCCGCTAGCATGTGATCAGCTTATTTAAGTCAGTGGAGCTTGACTAGCTTTTATTGCTACTAACCCGCGAGGGCCTTGACTCTCATCGAGGCACAGCATTGGGCCGTGATGGCAACCGCTTGGGATTGGTACGCCGCCGACGAGTGTGAACTCGCGTCGCCTCATCCCCCGCCGCCGAGACTCGGGGCGGGAGATTGTAGCCGATCAAATGGAGGCCATTAAGGACATGCCGGATGGTCGCTACGGGTCAAAACCGGCAATGCTCTGATTGAGCAGAAAACTTCTGCTTAGATCCCAAAAGCCGACGTCGTGCTTTTATGAGTACACGCCCTAGCTAGATGCCTTGTTCCTGAAGCGCAGAGGCGCCGCCACCTACTGCAGCGGCGCTCACCACGCGCCACGGCAAGAGACTGGAGAGCCATTAGGGGCAGCCGTTAGGGCACCGCCGTCCGGTCGACAGAATTGTTGATGGACTTCAGCGGCTTCGGATTTCGAATTGGCAGAGGCCATCTCCGACAAGCCA
This sequence comes from Bradyrhizobium sp. LB14.3, assembly GCF_040547985.1. Lineage (NCBI taxonomy): Bacteria > Pseudomonadati > Pseudomonadota > Alphaproteobacteria > Hyphomicrobiales > Nitrobacteraceae > Bradyrhizobium > Bradyrhizobium sp. LB14.3. The sequence goes on along the minus strand of NZ_JBEPQT010000015.1, from coordinate 56,216 downwards.
GGCCGGGCACGCACAGAGTGACGAGTGCGGCTGCGCTGCTTAGTAGCGGCCACTGCGGGATATGATGTCGTCCAATAGGGCAAACAGCGGCGCGGGCCATACCACGCCTTGCCTCGATGCATCGCCTGCGCGTTCACGAACGTAATGGGCACTGATTGGACCGTCCGACCGCTGCTCATTGTAAAGCGTCGTCATGGTCGCCAGAAGATCCCTGACTCGTCTGCGCGCCTTAGCTTGATTGAACCAGAGGAATGGCAGCGCCATGGTGCTCGTCGCGGCAAAGAACAAGATTAGGGAAACACATATCCCGGCGATCCACCATGCAACGCTCTCGCTGATGATGTTGCCTGAGCTTAACCCAAAGCCCAACACCGCAATTCCGCCAAACGTGAAGGCGTTGACGAGTTGACCGCGCAGATATCCAAGCAACATATGACGCTGCTTCATCGGAGAGCGAGCCGGAAATAACCCGAAGGTCTTTTCATTGAGCATTTCGTCGCCAAAAGCGTACAGCTCAGCGGCGATCAAGGCCCGCACGAGAACCCGGTCCATCGCCTGCGATCGATAAGGCAGGGCAAGGTAGTCACCCACGACGCATTCGAGCGACATCCGGTCAATACGCGGAACCTTGTCCGCCTTGATCAGATCAGTTGGATTGCCGTAGTCTAAGAAATTTGGCGACCGATTGGACGGATCATTGATGAACGCGTATCGAAGTGCGCCGACAACATTCAAACCATCGCGCAAGGCATCATATTCAAAAAGACGCGGTTCGATATTGTTGGCCAATGCATGTTCGAGCGCCGCTTGGCTCATCCTGCGAAGAAGATCGCCGTATTGCCCACCATAGGAGCGATCGTCAGGGCCGAGCAGCGCGGAAACCTCGTTCTGCACTGCAACGCTACATATCTCTTCAAATTGCGCCCGCAGCATCCACCCGTTAGTGGCTGCCCCATAACGTTCGGCATTCATAGGAGTGCCCCCAATATCTTCAAAGCTATATCACAAGCAACGCCCCAACAACCACAGCGCGATCTCATCCAGCGAGTATGAGCGGATGGCCTATTAAGCGCTTATTGGGAACAGTGATTCCTGCCGCCCGCCCATTTTCGCCGGCTGGGCAGCCGCTAGGGCACACGCTGCCAGCCAACAGGATATTGCTTGAATTTCAGTAGCGTGGTCTTTCCATGTGGCGGACAACGCGTCCGCTAGACCGTTAGGGCCCACAGGTGTTGCTGCACCTGTCGGGCCGGCCCTTCTAGCGTGAATCGCGCGTAAGCCCTAATTTGAACGTCCACATGACTCCCACGGGCGTCACGCCTCGCGTCGAAGCGGCACCACGTTACTCGGCCCGGCGCAGTAGTTCGCCCAGGCCACCATCATCGCCCTGCGCTTCTCCAACGCGTCGCCGCGGCGATATGCGGCCTCCGTCTGGTCGCCGATCGCATGGGCCAGAGCTGCCTCGGCCACCTCGCGAGGGAAGCTCGTTTCCTCGCCGCACCAATCGCGAAACGACGATCTAAACCCATGGACCGTTGCGCCCTCGATCTTCATCCGGCGGAGCACCATCTCCATTGCCATGCCCGACAGCGGCTTGCCGCGCGCCTGCCCGGGGAAGACGTGCTCACCGATCCGCACCTCGTGCAGATCCTTCACGATCACCAGCGCACGGTCGGACAGCGGGACACGATGTTCACGCTCACCCTTCATGCGCTCCGGCGGCACCGTCCACACCGCGCCGTCAAGATCGAACTCGGTCCACCGCGCGCCCAGCACCTCGCCGGTGCGCGCAGCGGTCAGGATCAGGAACTGAAGCGCGAGCGCCGCCACCGCCTCTCGTGCCTGCAGATCGCTCACGAAGCCCGGCACGTCGACGTAGGACATAGCGGCGTGGTGCCCGCGGGTGAGTTTCTTGCGCTTGGGTAGGAGTTGGACGAGGTGCCCCTTCCAGAGGGCCGGGTTCTCACCGCTGCGTAACTTCTTCGCCTTCGCCGCGTCCAGCACCTTCTCGATCCTGCCGCGCAGCCGGCTCGCCGTCTCAGGCTTTGTCGACCAGATCGGCTCTATGACATCGAGGACGTGCTCGGTGGTGATCTTGTCGATGGGCAGCTTGCGCAGCGCGCGGCAGTAGTTGTCGGACAGCGTGCTCTTCCATTGGGCGGCATGTTTGGAATTCCGCCATCCGGGCTTCAGGTTCTCGACCAACTTGTCCGCGAAATCGCCGAACGTGACGACGACTGCAGGCTTCTCCCTTGGATCTTCGCCGTCCATGATCTTCTCGCGCGCTCGCCTCGCGAGCCGGCGCGCCTGTTGAAGCGTCACATAGCCCTCGCGCGCGCTACCGAGCCCCAGCTCCGTCACCTTGCCATTCACGCGCATCAGCAGGACCCATCTCCGGCCGCCGTTGTCGCTGACGTTGAGGTAAAGCCCGGCGCCGTCCGAATATCGGCCCGGCTTGCCGCTTTTGATGAGTGCCTTGACCTTGAGTGGGGTTAGCCGGTCGATCTCCCGTGCCATGGTATTTTCCCTGCCCTATCACGCGCCCCCGGCGCTGTCGCTGGGTTGCGGTGAACGCCAGAGAACACGGAAAAGCGGAAACCGCAAGAAAGCCCGGGAAATCCAGCGCTTATCTGCACAGCGGTGGACGGGTGAGGACGCTAGTGAGGAGCGTCCTGGCGGAAGGGGTGGGATTCGAACCCACGGTACCCTTGCGGGCACGCCGGTTTTCAAGACCGGTGCCTTAAACCACTCGGCCACCCTTCCAAGTCCGGAATTGCTGTCGCTTAACGCAGTCGACGGTCCAAGGCAACGCGAAGTTGGCGCCCGACCCGAAACCCCCTCGCCCGCACACGATCTGTCAGGCGAGCGTCAGCCTGTTCCCTTAGCCTGTACGCCTCAGCCATCCGGACACTGGCGACATCTCCCAGGGCGTCGCCGGTTGCGAGGCCCGGTCTGGATTCATCTCCGTTTCCGGGCCTCGTTTGCTGCTCTCAAAAGCAAAACGGCGCCCCGTTGGGAGCGCCGCATGGAGTTCTTCGTTGCTGCCTCGGCTCAGTAGCCGCAGGAGGCGCAGCCCATCTGCACCGGGGCGTAATAGGAATAACCCGGCTGGACCATCTCGACGCGCTGGCGCGTGGCGTATTGCGGCGGGATGCGTTCGTACTGGACGCTCGGCGGCGCCACCATCACGGTCTGCGGCACCATCACGGTGCGGTACTGCGCCGGCGCGCGGTGCGCCACGACGGAGCCGGGCGAAACCATCACGGTCTCGTCGACGGTGCGGTATTGCGGCTGCACATATTGCTGCTGGTAGCAGGTCGTGCACGGCGGCGGCGTGTAGCAATTGTAGCAGCCGGCGGAAGCAGCAGTCGTCATGGAAATCGCAGCGACGACCGTCGAGAAAACGACAGCAAGAGTACGAGACATTATTGTGGTGCCCCAGTTGCCCAAAATGGATTTGCGAAGGTCGATGGCAGTATATGCCGCAAAACCTTGCTTTGCCGAAGTTCGTCGGGGCATCCTTAATGCGAACGGCCGGCTTTCGCCGGCCGTTCAGAACTTGTTGACCATGCGCGATGCGCGACGCTTGCGATCACGCCCGCGCAAGACGCTCCTACTTCGAGCGACGCTTGACCTCGCGCACCGCGCCACGCGCGGCGCTGGTGGTGAGTGCAGCGTAGGCCTGAAGCGCGGTCGAGACGTTGCGCTTGCGGCCCGTCGCCTGCCAGGCGGCATCGCCCTTCGCCTCTTCCGCGGCGCGGCGCTTGGCGAGCTCCTCGTCGGAGACCTCGAGGCTGATGCTACGGTTTGGGATGTCGATGGCGATGCGGTCGCCGGTCCGCACCAGACCGATGTTGCCGCCTTCGGCGGCTTCCGGTGACAGATGCCCGATCGACAGGCCCGACGAGCCGCCCGAGAAGCGTCCGTCGGTGACGAGCGCGCAGGCTTTGCCGAGACCCATCGATTTCAGGTAGCTGGTCGGATACAGCATCTCCTGCATGCCGGGGCCGCCGCGCGGGCCTTCGTAGATGATGACGACGATCTCGCCGGCAACGACCTTGCCGCCCAAAATGGCCTCGACGGATGCGTCCTGGCTCTCGAACACGCGCGCGGGACCGGAGAATTTCAGGATCGAGGCGTCGACGCCCGCGGTCTTCACGATGCAGCCGTCCTGCGCGAGATTACCGTAGAGCACGGCGAGGCCGCCATCCTTGCTGAAGGCGTGCTCGAGGTTGCGCACGACACCCTTCTCGCGGTCGGCATCGAGCTCGTCGTAACGGCGCTCCTGGCTGAAGGCGACCTGGGTCGGGATGCCGCCGGGCGAGGCGCGGAAGAAGGTGCGGACCGACTCGCTCTTCGAGCGCTTGATGTCCCAGCGCTCCAGCGCGTCTTTCATGGTCGGCGCGTGCACGGTCGAGACCGACGTGTCGATCAGGCCGGCGCGGTCGAGCTCGCCCAGGATGGCCATGATGCCGCCGGCGCGATGCACGTCCTCGACATGCACGTCGGCGACCGACGGCGCGACCTTGCAGAGCACAGGCACGCGGCGCGACAGCCGATCGATGTCCTGCATGGTGAACTCGACCTGCCCTTCATGGGCGGCGGCGAGCAGATGCAGCACGGTGTTGGTCGAGCCGCCCATCGCGATGTCCAGCGTCATCGCGTTCTCGAACGCCTTGAAGTTGGCGACATTGCGCGGCAGCACGGAGGCGTCGTCCTGCTCATAGTGGCGACGCACGATATCGACGATGGTGTGGCCAGCCTCGACGAACAGGCGCTTGCGGTCGGCGTGGGTTGCGACCACCGTGCCGTTGCCGGGCAGCGCAAGACCAAGTGCTTCAGTGAGGCAGTTCATCGAATTGGCCGTGAACATGCCCGAGCACGAGCCGCAGGTCGGGCACGCCGAGCGCTCGATCACCTTGACGTCCTCGTCGCTGACCTTGGAGTCGGCGGCGGCGACCATGGCGTCGATCAGGTCGACGGCCTTGGTCTTGCCCTGCAGCGTGACCTTGCCGGCCTCCATCGGTCCGCCCGAGACGAACACGGCGGGAATGTTGAGCCGCAGCGCCGCCATCAGCATGCCGGGCGTGATCTTGTCGCAATTCGAGATGCAGACCATGCCGTCGGCGCAATGGGCGTTGACCATGTACTCGACGCTGTCGGCGATCAGCTCGCGCGACGGCAGGCTGTAGAGCATGCCGTCATGGCCCATGGCGATGCCGTCATCGACCGCGATAGTGTTGAATTCCTTGGCGACGCCGCCGGCCTGCTCGATCTCGCGCGCGACGAGCTGGCCGAGGTCCTTCAGATGGACGTGGCCGGGCACGAACTGGGTGAAGGAGTTGACGACCGCGATGATCGGCTTGCCGAAATCGCCGTCCTTCATGCCCGTCGCGCGCCAGAGGCCGCGAGCGCCCGCCATGTTGCGGCCGTGGGTGGTGGTACGGGAGCGATAGGCTGGCATGGCGGTTTCCGTCCTCGGTTTGGCTGGCCGGGCGAGAAAAATGGAAGCCGCCTCAGGCCTTTCCGGCCGGATAGCGCACGGAATGGGCCGGCGCAACGGTAACTTGGGCCTGACAGGGCCGGATCGGCCTTTCGCAGGCCTCCCCTGCTCCCGGCGCGGTCTATTCTTGCCCACCGCAAGGCCGCACGGCGATGAAGCGCGAGTGTTCACGGCAGAACACGTTCGTCTCCGTAGTGATCCGGAATGGAGTCCTATTCAGATGTCCCGTACATCGCGTGACATCGATCGGCGGCCTTACAAGGGCATCACCCTCTGATCGCGCTACATGGGGTTGGGGGACCGCATGGGGCGGGGGATCAAGGGCTGGGGCAAGGTTACGAGGTCCGGACTCCTAGGCACTCCGGACCTCGGGACTTTCTGGATTGAACGCGATTTCGCGCCGCCGGCCTCATGAGCCGCGCGGCGCGATTTCGTTTTGGGCAGCTGCACGATCAGCCCTTACCGATCAGTTCGGCACATTCCGTTCGAGATCTTCAAGCCACGCCGCCGCGCTGGAATCCGACGGCGCGCGCCAGTCGCCGCGCGGCGACAACGAGCCGCCTGCCGAGACCTTCGGCCCGTTCGGCATCGCCGATCGCTTGAACTGGCTGAAGGCAAAGAAGCGGCGCAGGAACACCTCCAGCCAGCGGCGGATCTCCTTGAGATCATAGGCCTTGCGCTTATCGGTCGGAAATGCCGGCGGCCATTCGCCCTCAGCGACGTCCTTCCATGCCTGCAGCGCCATGAAGGCGATCTTGGACGGCCGCATGCCAAAGCGCAGCGTGTAGAACAGGTTGAAATCCTGGAGCTCGTAGGGACCGACGGAGGCTTCCGTGCTCTGTGCCTTCTCGCCGGGCTGGACCGGAACCAGCTCGGGCGAGATCTCGCCCGACAGGATCGAGGCAAGCGTCCGGTTGACGTCATCGCTGAACTGTTTTGAGGCGATCACCCAGCGGATCAGGTGCTGGATCAGCGTCTTCGGCACCCCGGCGTTGACGTTATAATGCGCCATCTGGTCGCCGACGCCGTAGGTGCACCAGCCCAGTGCGAGCTCCGAGAGATCGCCGGTGCCGATCACGATGCCGCCGTGATGGTTGGCGAGCCGGAACAGGTAGTCCGTACGCAGGCCCGCCTGCACGTTCTCGAAGGTGATGTCGTAGACCTTCTCGCCCTTGCCGAAGGGATGGCCGATGTCCTTCAGCATCTGCGTCGCCGTGGTGCGGATGTCGAGTTCCTGCCAACTCGTCTGCAACGCCTTCATCAGCGCCAGCGCATTGGTCTTGCTCTCGCTGCCCGTGGCAAAACCCGGCATGGTGTAGGCGAGGATGTTCTCGCGCGGCAGGCCAAGGAGATCGACGGCCTTGGCGGCGACGATCAGCGCATGGGTGGAATCGAGCCCGCCCGATACGCCGATGACGACGCGCTTGGTGCCGGTGGCGCGCATGCGCTGGACGAGGCCCGCGACCTGAATGTTATAGGCCTCATAGCAGTCCTGCTCGAGCAGGCTCTCGTCGCTCGGCACGAACGGAAAGCGCTCGATCTTGCGCAGGAAGCCGATGTCGGCGGCCGGCGGCTTCAGGGCAAAGGTGATCCTTCGGTAGAAACCTTCGCGCTGGCGGCGATTGTCGTCGAACGTCCCCATCGAGGCGCGCTCCTGCCTGAGCAGGTCGAGATCGACGTCGGCCAGCGTGATCTGGCCGCCCTGGCGGAACCGCTCGCCCTCAGCCAGCAGCACGCCGTTCTCGTAGATCGAGGTCTGGCCGTCCCAGGCGAGATCCGTGGTCGATTCCCCTGCCCCCGCGGCGGAATAAACGTAGGCCGCGAGGCAGCGCGTCGAGGTGGATTGGCACAGCAACGCGCGCGAACGGGCACGGCCAATCGTGATCGGACTGCCGGAGAGATTGATAAGAACGCTTGCGCCAGCAAGCGCGAGCTCGGAGGCCGGCGTCACCGGGATCCACATGTCCTCGCAGATCTCGACACCGATCGTCAGGCCCGGGACGTCCTCGGCCGCGAACAGGAGATCGACGCCGAACGGGGCATGCAGCCCGCCAAACGCGATCGTCTCGCCGACGATGCCGGCGCCGGAGGCGAAATGCCGCCCCTCGTAAAACTCGCGATAGGTCGGCAGGTAAGTCTTGGGTACGACGCCAAGCACGTTGCCGCGATGAACGACGACGGCGCAATTGTAGATGCGATGACCATGGCGCAGCGGCGCGCCGACGATCAGCGCGGTCATTAGCGCCGAGGAGGCTTCGACGATCGCGGCAAGTCCGCGCTCGACCGCATCGAGCAGCGGATCCTGCATGACCAGATCCTCGATCGCATAGCCGGACAGGCACAGCTCGGGAAACACGGCAACCGCCACCGACTGCTCGTGGCAGTCCTGCGCGGCCGCCATGATGGCCTTTGCGTTGGCCGAAGGATCCGCCACATGCGAGGTGGTGACGCAGGCCGCCACGCGCGCAAATCCGTGGGCATAGATCGAGTGGAAACTCATCGAGCTCAGCACCTTTGATGTCTTCCGGCATCGAGAGGCGTCGTCCGGACGCCGCCTGCTCCGGCTCTATTTAACCCATCGACGTGACTTCGTGCAGGCCATCCACCGTCATGCATAACGGATTTGCAGCTGCGCCGGCACGCCCCTTGGCCGGATCAGGCGCTACGGGCCAGCACGTTGGACAGATCGCCGCGCAGCCACTCGGCGATCCCGGGCCATGCATGGGCGTGGGTTCGCGCGCCCATGAACAGGCCGAGATGGTTGCTGGGCTCGGAGACCGCCGCAATGAAGGCCGGTGGCGTGCCGAGCAAACCGGCGGTGGCGAGCGCCTGCGCGGCCGGCACGACGTCGTCATCGAGCCCGGCCAGCAGGAAGACCGGCGCCTTGACGTGCTTCAGATCAATCACGCGGCCGAGTGCCGCGAATTGGCCGTTCGCGATCCGGTTCTCCCGGAAAATCCAGTTGACGATCTCGAGATAATAAGCGCCGGGCAGATTGAGCGTCTCGGCGTTCCAGCGCTCGAACCGCGCGAGCAGCGTTGCGCTCCCTTCAGCCGCAAGGTCCACCTGCAACGCCGCGGCGATGTCGTCGCGGCTCGGCGCCTTGGACCAGACACGCAGCATCTCCTCGCCGCTGACATTACCGCCGCCCAATGCGACGAGCTGGTCATAGAGCATTTCGGGAGCGTCGCGGGCGAGCTGCGACAGCCTGGACTCGATCGAGAGGTCGACCGGCGCGCCGACCAGGACCAGCCGCCGCACCTTGGCGGGAAAGCGCGCCGCATAGAGCAGCGACAGCCAGCCGCCCTGGCACAGGCCGACGAGATCGACCGGCGCGCCGATCTCGTCGATGGCGACGTTGAGATCGCCGAGATAGCTGTCGATCGAGAGATAGCGCATCTCGGGCGTGGCTGACCGCCAGTCGGCGAGATAGATCCGGTCGATGCCGCCATTTTGCAGGGACTGCACCACGCTGTGGCCGGGTGCGAAGTCGGCGATCAGGGCTCGATGCAGCGCATAGGGCGCGCAGACCAGTGCCGGCTGGCCGGACCCCGTTCGCGTGCAATCGCGCAAGCGCATGGTCGCGAGCTCCAGAGCAACGGAGTTGGCCGTGGTCCATGGCAGGCTGCTGTCGGCCTGCTCCGGCGGATCGCGCTCAAGCCATCCGAACCAGGCGTTCATGGCGAGCTGAGCCGCTGCGAACGGCCACAGCACCGGGTCACCCGGGACCTGTCCCGGTGCGCGCAGCTGTTTGCCGGTCTTCTCCGCCATGGCTACGTCACCGTTCTCACAGGAATGCCTCGAGGCCGATGACCGGAATGCCGCGCTCCCGAAAACTCTGATGGGTCGCGCCCATCGAGCCGTCGAGATCGATGCCACAGCAGGCATCCTCGATGACGGCGACATCGAACCCCGCCTCGCGGGCATCCTCCGCCGAAAAGCGGACGCAGAAGTCGAGCGCGAGGCCGGCGACGAAGACGGTGTTCAACTCGCGTTCGCGCAAATATCCGAGCAGGCCGGTCGGTGTTTTCTTGTCGTTCTCGAACAGCGCCGAATAGGAATCGATGCCGCGCCGAAACCCCTTCCGCACCACCAGACTCGCGCGGGTGACGTCGAGATCGCGATGAAATTCGGCGCCCGCGGTGCCCTGCACGCAATGGCTCGGCCACAGCACCTGGGCGCCGTAGTCAAGCGCGATGGTCTGGAACGGCTGTTTGCCCGCATGGTTCGAGGCAAAGGAGACATGATCCCGGGGATGCCAGTCCTGGGTCAGCACCACATTGGCGAATTTTTGGGCGATTCGATTGATGGCGGGCACCACCTTCTCGCCGCTGGGAACGGCGAGCGCCCCGCCGGTGCAGAAATCGTTCTGCACGTCGATCACCAGCAGCACGTCGCGGTCGGAAATCTTCATCGCAAGGTCCATTTCAAGCCGTCCCGCGCGACCGGCGCCGAACGCTCCTCCAATGTCGATCTTCCCGGCAACCACCGCAAGGTGCGGCGATCTGCGCGAATGGCCGCCATCAGTCCCAAGGGATGCAACGGTTTGGCCTCGTGCGTGTTGACTAGATCCACCCGAGGACGGATTCTGAAAGCCGTTCGCATCTTGCGATCCGATAGAACGGAGGAAGAGGTTCCCGCAGCCGGCAAGGCCGCGGCAGCCATATGCACATGACCATCGGCAAGACAGGACCGATTCTTCTCGCCGATATCGGCGGCACCAATGCGCGCTTCGCGCTCAGTCAGGGCAATCAGACCGGACCGATCGACTATGTGAAGGTGGCAGACTTCCCGACCGTCAGGGAAGCCATTGTCGATGTCCTCGGGCGCCGGTCCGGCGGCGAACCGCCGCAAAGGGCCGTGCTGGCCGTGGCGGGTCCGGTGACCAACAATCGCTGCGTCATGACCAACAGCCCGTGGGTCATCGACGGCAACGAGCTCCAGCCGGCCCTTGGCTTCGGCAGCGTTCACGTTCTCAACGATTTCGAGGTGGTGGCCTGGTCCCTGCCTGCCCTGCAGCCCGCCGACCTGATCCCGCTCGGCGGACAGGATGGCCTTCCCGGAGAGCCGTTGCTGGTGGTCGGACCTGGAACCGGCTTTGGCGTCTCCTGCCTGGTCGAGCGCCATGGCGCACGGCTGGCCGTCGTCACCGAAGCTGGCCACGCGACCCTGCCGGCGGAGAACGAGCACGAGGAACGCGTGATCGCGTCCATGCGCCGACGCCTCGGCCATGTCTCCATCGAGCGCGGCGCACTGTCCGGCTCCGGCCTGCAAAGCCTCTACGAAGCGCTGTCCGAAGTTGAAGGCGCTCAGGTGCCGCATCGCGATGCTGCCGCCATTACCAAGGCGGCCCTGGAAGGCAGTTGCGAACTCAGCCGCGCGACCCTGGGGATGTTTTGCGCCATTCTCGGCTCAGTCGCCGGCAATCTCGCAGTGACCTTCGGCGCCCGTGGCGGTGTCTATATCGCCGGCGGAATCGTGCCGCGTTTTCCGGATTTCCTTGCAGCTTCCGCGTTCCGGGCGCGCTTCGAAGCCAAGGGGCGCTTCCAGGACTATCTACGCAACATCCCGACCAGGCTGGTCACGAAGCCTGACGCGAGTTTCGTCGGCCTGAAGATGTTTGCCGAGCACAACCAGCCTTAAGATCTCATACGAGTTCCAGTAATTCACAGCTCATTGCACCGAACGCGCGGTTCCATGCGGGATGGTGCTTGCGTGCATGTTTCGGATCAGAAACAATTCGGCGTTGTGTGTGGCGTAGTTGCGGGGGCGTGACATGCGTAAGCAGGATTTTGGTTTCGACTATCACCGCTATCACCGCCTGCTGATCGAGGCGGACGACGACGGCAAGCGGCTGGCCCTGATCGAGCTTTTGATCGAGGAAAAGGCGCGGGATCGCCTTGCCGCCCAGCGGGCTTCCGACCGCGCGGCCATGACAGCCCACACTATCGCCACGGTGCTGAAGAACGGGCGCCACTGAGGCGTGATCTCGTTATGGCGCGCGCAAACACGGGACCGATTGCGATTCCGTTAACGATGCATCGAAAGCTCGCGTCAAACTTTTTGCTCTAAGGCTTCCCTCACCTGATGCAATTCAGGGGCAACAAAGGGGGGAATGAACATGAGCATGATTTCGATCGCCGCGATGCCGGCCACCATCGAAACGCGTTTGACCGATTCTTCTTTCACGACCATCTTGCTGTTCTGCTGCACAGGCCTCGTCGCCTCGTTCGGCCTGATGGCGCGCGGCATCGATCTTGGCGCCGGCCTGATGTGAGACCGCGACGAATTCCGTCGCAAAATGGCCGCCCCTGACGGGCGGTCATTTTCGCCGTCACTCAGTGCGGCGTCTTCGCCCCCGCTTCCGGAAACATTGAATCGATCATCGCCTTGAGCTGATCGATCCCAATCGGCTTGCGCAGGATCGGCCGACGCCGGAGCAAGGACGGCAGCAGCTCCGGCCCGTAGCCCGTGGCAAACAGAAACGGCTTCCCGCGGCGCTCGATCAGGTCGGCCACGGGATCGACGTAGACGCCCTTGAGGTTAATGTCGAGAATTGCCAGATCGTACTGCGCGGTCATGGCGAAAGCGCTGGCGTCCCGGACATTGTCGGCTTCCGCGACGACGTGATGGCCGAGTTCCTCCACCATGTCCGCCATCATCATCCGGATCAACGCCTCGTCTTCGACCAGGAAAACGGAGAGTGCGTCCGCCATTTAAACCCCGCAATCAGCTTACGAAGCTAAGCATAACCGAATTGCGGAGAGGATTCACGAATTCGTGGCGGGCGCCGTTAATTCAGGCGCGCCCGATCCGATTCAACTTGATCAATCCAATCCTCGTTCGTGGCTAAGGTGCACCATCTCCTGTATGAAGACCTGCTTCTGCTTGTCATCGAGGCTCGAGTAGAGTGGCTCGGCAGCGTCGGCGACGTTGCGCTGGTCGGCAGCGCGATCGATCAGGAACTGCGACTCGTTGCGCATCTGCTCGATGATGTCGTCCGGCGGATCCCGCTTGGCCCGGGTAACCCGCAGGTTGAGCCGCTCCGCACCATTGTGCCCCAGGTAGTGCATGGCGCTCGAGAAGCCGAACCAGTGCTTCTCCTGATCGGGCGTCAGGTTCAGTTCCGTCTTGATCCGCTCGATATAGGAATCACTGTTGGCAACGATTTGCTCGGCGGTCTGTTGCGGCGCGCCGGTCTGGGTGAGGACGGGGACGTCCTTATTGTCCTGCGGCGCATTCTTGGCTTCCTTGCTCGCCTTGGCGCCCTTGCCCGCCTTGCCGCTCTTGGCATCCTTGTCCTTGCCGGCGCCGGGCTGCTTAGAGTCCTTGCTAGAATCCTTGGCGGCCGGCGGCGCCTGATTGCCGTTATTGTTGTTGACGCCGAGCACGCCGGTGAAGACGCCGACCACGCCGCCGATCGCACCGCCCAGCACGCCCCCGACGGGGCCCGCTGCCTTGTTGCCGGCCGCGGCCCCATCCTGAACGCCTTTGACTAGGCCTTGTGCATTCGCGACCGCGGCTGCGCCGAGCAGCAACACGAAAACGGCCCCCAGCGCGAACCATCGTCGCAGGTAAAGCCGCGCGGGCGGCGCCGGGTTTTTCATTCTGGTCTCCATGGTCGATCTGATTGGCCTGTCGGGGTGGAAGCCACCCGCCAGTTGCAACTCTATCGTTTTCACCGCTTCGAGGTCTAGGCGCCGACAAATGCTATCCACGCCCGAAAAGTGTTTGGCGCGAGGCGCTTATGCAGGCTCGTTGGAAACTGCGGCGTAATTGCGCACATGTCGCTGCGGCGGGGCGGCGCAAAGTGTGCGTCGCAAAACGACCGACCGCGGTTCATGGCCGGCGCGCGACACCGAAGGCAATCCCACCTTCCCGGGGCACAACGTTAGTTCTAGGCGCAAGCCGTCCGGTTTTCTCGACAGACGCGATCAATCATGATCTGATCGCGCTACCAATCTGCAAGAACGATCAACAAGAAACTCCCAACAAGAAAATCAAAAGCAAAACTCGGAAGAGTTCAGAGGAAACACCAGAACAATAAAACACCCAAGCGAGGAAACGAGATGTCACGCAAGACACTGACGCGACGTCAATTTGTGGCTGCCACTGCAATGTCCTCTGCGGCGCTGATCACCGCGCCCTATGTCCGAGGCGCTTACGCCGCCGGCAAGCTCTCGATCGGCTTCTGGGACCACTGGGTGCCCGGCGCCAACGATGCCTCCACCGCCCTCGTCAAGGAATGGGGCGAGAAGGAGAAGGTCGAAGTCTCGATCGACTACATCACCAGCAACAACAAGAAGATCGAGTTGACCGCGGCGGCCGAAGCCCAGGCCAAGTCCGGTCACGACATTCTCCAGATGCCGAGCTGGTGGCCACACGCCTATTCGGAGAATCTCGAGCCGCTCAACGACGTCATGGAGCCGCTCATCAAGCAGAACGGCGAGGTGAACGGCACCGTCAAATATCTCGGACAGTCGGGCGGCAAATGGCTGGCAGTGCCTGCGACACCGGGAAGCCAGATCAAGGGCCCCTGCTCCCGCATAGATCTGATGAAGAAGCACGCCGGCATCGACGTGCAGGAGATGTATCCGGCCGGCAGTCCGCCAAAGGCGGACAACTGGACCATGGAGACCTTCCTGAAGGCGGCCGAGGCCTGCCACAAGGCCGGCTTCCCCTTCGGCATCGGTCTCGGCGAGACAACCGATAGCGTCGACACCGCCGGCGCCATCTTCCAGTCATTCGGCGCCGAGTTGGTCAACGCCAAGGGCGATATCACCGTCAAGACCGACGCGGTGCGGCAGGCGCTCGAATTCTACAAGAAGCTGATCGCCGTCCTGCCCACCGACGCACCGTCTTGGGATGATGCGTCCAACAACAAATGGCTGATCTCGGGCCGCGGGGCGATGATCCTGAATCCGCCGAGTGCCTGGGCGGTCGCCAAGCGCGACGCGCCGCAAGTCGCCGAACAGTGCTGGACGCACGGCTTCCCGTCCGGTCCGAAGGGACGTTTTGCGCCCTTCCTGCCCTACTTCTGGGGCGTCTGGGCCTTTGGCAAGAACAAGGAAGCGGCCAAGAGCTTGCTCGTTCACCTGTCCTCGCCAGCGGCGATCGAGAAGTTCGTCGCGGCAAGCGGCGGGTACGATCTCCCCGCCTACGCGAACATGACGAAGTTCAAGACCTGGGCCGAGGAAGGGCCGCCGAAGGGCACGCTGTTCCACTATCCGGATCCCTACAAGCAGCAGACGATGTCGATCGCCGCGTCTCCAGCGCCGCCGAAGATCGCCCAGCAGATCTACTTCCAGGCAACGCTGACCAAAATGGCGCTGCGCTTTGCGCAAGGAGAGAAGTTGGAAACGGCGCTCGCCTGGGCGGAGGGTGAGTGCGAGGGCTTCATGCGGACCTGAGACGGGTATGTGCCATGGCGGTTCACGCTTCGCGCGTGAGCCGCCGGGGCACTCCTCGCTCGATCCGCTTGCCGAATGAAGCCGACGGCTACGCCGGCTTCGCCATTCAACATGTCCTGCTACATGTCCTGCAAAGAGGCTAAGGTCATGGCCGATGTCGTCGTTGAGCAAGGCCGTCTCGCTCGTGCTGCGAGGCCGCGCAAACGCGCGAGCCTGCGCAATGCGATGGGACGGAAATCGACCGTAGCGTTCTTCCTGACGCTGCCGCTGATCCTCCTGATCGCCCTGCTCGTGCTCTATCCCGCCTTCTATTCGGTCTACCTGGCGACGCTGAACAAGGCGATGACGAAGTTCGTCGGCCTCAGCAATTTCACCTTCCTGTTCAAACGCGAGACGTTCTGGATGGTGGTGAGACAGTCTTGCATTTTTGCGATTACCGCCGTGGTCTTCAAGGCGCTGATCGGCTTCATCGTCGCGCATTTCGTCCACAACATTCCCGGCAGGAAGCAACGTAAATGGCGCGGCATGCTGCTGGTGCCCTGGGTGATCCCGCCGGCGATGAGCACGCTGGCATGGCTGTGGCTGTTCGACCCCTCCTACAGCGCCTTCAACTATACCCTCTCGTTCTTCGGCATCGGTCCGATCCCGTGGCTCGGTGACACCTTCTGGGCGCGTTTCTCCGTCATCCTCGTCAACGTCTGGTATGGCGCACCGTTCTTCCTGATCATGTACCTGGCCGCGCTGAAATCCGTACCTGACCAGCTCTACGAAGCCGCAGCGATCGACGGCGCCAATTGGTGGCAGAAGATCTGGCACATCACCTTGCCGATGATGCGCAACATCATCGCCATCACCACGCTGTTCTCGCTGATCGTCACTTTCGCCAATTTCGACATCGTACGTATCCTCACCTCCGGCGGTCCGCTGGACCGGACGCATCTGTTCGCTACCTGGGCGTTCCAGGTCGGCATCCAGAGCAGCGACATTCCGCTCGGCGCCTGCGTCTCGCTGTTCATGGTGCCGATCCTCGCCGTCGCAGCGGTCTTCATCCTGCGCGATGTCAACAAACGTGGGAACGAAGCCTGATGAGCACGCTCGCGATCGACAAGACCGGACCGACGCGTAAGGTCAAGCTGCGAAGCATGAGCCGCGACCGCACCTGGGCGCTGCGCTGGTCCTACTTCTTCCTGGTGCTGTTTGCGATCTTCTTCCTGATCCCGCCGGTCTATATGCTGATCACCTCGCTCAAGAGCAGCGCGGAGATCTCGGCCGCCACCAATCCGTGGTGGGTATTTCACCCGACTCTGTCGAACTATGTCGAGCTGCTGACTTCGAACCAGTTTCTGCGGTTCTTCTGGAATTCGTCGATGATCTCGATCGTGGTCGTGATCGTGACGATGCTGATCAGCATTCCGGCCGCGTTTGCATTGGCGCGGATGAAATTCTGGGGCTCGGCGACGCTCGCGACCGGCGTCTTTCTCACCTATTTGATCCCGGACAGCCTCCTGTTCATTCCCTTGTTCAAGATGCTCGCGGTGGTCCAGGACTTCACCGGCATCACTCTGCTCAACCGCTGGTACGTGCTTGTGTTCATCTATCCGACCCTGACCGTGCCGTTCTGCACCTGGATCATGATCGGTTATTTCGCCTCGATCCCGAAGGAGTTGGACGAGGCTGCCCTCATCGACGGCGCCTCCTGGCTCCAGACCCTGACGCGGATTTTCATCCCGGTAGCCCTGCCCGGCCTGATCGCCGCGACCATCTTCGCCTTCACCGTGTCCTGGGCGCAGTTCCTCTATCCCCTGGTGTTCACGACATCCATCGACCAGCTCGTGCTGCCGGTCGGTATCACCACCACACTGATCAAGGGCGACGTCTTCAACTGGGGACAGATCATGACCGGCGCGCTGCTTGGCGCAGCCCCGCCGCTGGTCATCTACGCCTTCCTGATGGACTATTACATTGCCGGCCTGACCGCCGGCGCGACGAAGGGTTGAGAACGAGGGGTTGAACTGCAATGGCCGACGTTTCCCTGCGCAAGGTGATCAAGCGTTACGACGACGTCGAAGCCGTGCGCGGCATCGATCTCGACATCTCCGACCATGAGTTCATCGTGCTCGTCGGCCCCTCCGGCTGCGGCAAGTCGACGACGCTGCGCATGATCGCAGGCCTGGAGGACATCACCGACGGCGACATCATGATCGGCGGCGACGTCGTCAACGACGTGCCGCCGAAGGACCGCGACATTGCGATGGTGTTCCAGAACTACGCGCTCTACCCGCACATGACTGTCGCGGAGAACATGTCGTTCGGGCTGCGCCTGAAGCACTATCCCAAGGCCGAGATCAAGGCGCGGGTGACGGAAGCCGCCCGCCTCCTCGACATCACCGACCTGATCGACCGCAAACCGAAGCAGCTCTCCGGCGGCCAGCGCCAGCGCGTCGCCATGGGGCGGGCCATCGTGCGTAATCCAAAGGTCTTCCTGTTCGACGAGCCGCTGTCCAATCTCGATGCCAAGCTGCGCGTGCAGATGCGGATCGAGATCAAGAAGGTGCACCAGAAGGTACGAACCACCACGGTCTACGTCACCCACGACCAGGTCGAGGCGATGACGCTGGCCGATCGCGTGGTGGTGATGAACAAGGGCCGCATCGAGCAGATCGGCACGCCGAACGAGCTCTACCACAAGCCGGCGACGCGCTTCGTCGCGGGCTTCATCGGCTCGCCCGCGATGAACTTCCTCCCGTGCCGGCTGGAGGACGCCGGCGGCACACTCCAGATCCGCCTGACCGACCGCATCGCCTTCGCGCTGCCGCCGGCCCGCGCCACGCGCTACAACGCACTGCCGCGCACCGACAAGCTCCTGCTCGGCATCCGGCCCGAGCATCTCACCGAGTCGCACGCGCATCTGGGGCCGGGTGTCGAAACCTTCGACACCGTGCTCGACGTCACCGAGCCGATGGGCATGGAGACCCTGGTCTATTTCGGGCTCGAGGGCACGCCGGTCTGCGGCCGTGTCGATCCCAATGCCGGCGCTGCGGACGGGGCTCCCATGCGTTTGGCGATGGACCTCAACAATATGCACCTGCTAAACGAAGAGACCGGCGTCGTGTTGTGACGCCGGTTTTGGAAACGCGAGCAGGCGGGGAGCAATGGCGACCAACAAAAAGAAGATTTTCGTTACACAAACTTTGTCGCAAGGTGCGCGCGCCCTCCTCTCCCAGCGAGATGACATCGAACTCATCGAGTTTCCGAACCTGATCTCCGCCAAGGACTTCGAGGCCTTGCTGAAGAACCATGCGCCGGTCCATGGCGTGGCGCTTGGTGCCACCGCCTTCGGCGAGACCGAACTCGAAGCGTCGAAGGATATGAAAGTGGTGACGCGGATCGGCGTTGGCTACGATGCCGTCGACGTCCCCGCCCTCTCCCGCCGCAAGGTGCCGCTGATGGTCGCGGGCAGCGCGAACTCGCCCTCGGTCGCAGAGCAGGCGTTGTTCATGATGCTGACGCTGGCAAAACGCGCGCAGGAGATGCACGCCTGCGTCAAGGACGGCAAATGGGCCGACCGGCTCGGCATGTTGCCGTTCGATCTCTACGGCAAGACCGTCCTCGTCATCGGCTTCGGCCGGATCGGCACCCGCACCGCCAAGCGCTGCCTGGCGATGGACATGAACGTGCAGGTCTACGATCCCTACAAACCTGCTGCAGATATCAAAGCGGCCGGCTGCGAGCCCGTCGCCGATCTCGACGCGGCGCTGCCTCACGCCGATTTCGTCACCATCCACTGCCCGAAGACGCCGGAAACCGTCGGCCTGTTCGACGCGGCGCGGATCGGCCGGATGAAGCCGAAATCCTATCTCATCAACACCGCACGTGGCGGCATCGTGAAGGAAGCCGCGCTGTACGACGCCCTGGTCTCGGGCAAGATCGCCGGCGCCGGCATCGACGTGTTCGAGGTCGAACCGCCGCCGGTGAGCAATGCGCTGTTTGCGCTGCCTAACGTGATCATGGCCCCGCATGTCGCCGGTGTCACGGTCGAGGCGGTGAGTCGCATGAGCGAGCAGACCGCGCGCAATATTCTGAGTGTGCTGGACGGCGATCCCATCTGGCAGAACATCATCAACCAGGACGTCCTGGGCTGAGCCGACCTCCGGGGCGGGCGGCCAACCCGTCCGCCTTCGGAACGCCAGAATGCGTCCCATTTTGGTGCAGATCGAGCCCTCACTCAGCCTTAATCAAACCCGCGTAATAGCTCCGGCCGCGGCGGCAGTGGGACAGACTTGCCGGCCGCGTCGAGCTGGAGGATGAACCCTTGTCAGAGATCGACCCGACCGACCACACGCTGGCGACCATCGCCAGCATTTTGGAGCACCCCGAGCCCGTCCTCGTCGTGCGCGAGACCGAGACCGTGACCGTAACAGAAATGGTGGTTGCTGGTGAGCATGTGGTCGCCGACGAGCACCCGATGGTCGATGAGCATCCGGTGGTCGAGGAGCAGCCGCTGGTGCCGGAGCACACCGATGCCGACGGCTACAGCAAGGTCGGTCCGGGGCCGATGGTGGCGATCCGTCTGAAATGGACGGTCCATCGCGGCGACGACAGCCAGTTCTACGTCCACGAGACCATCGGCGAGCAGTCCGTGCCCGTGATCAGCGGCCCGATGACCAGCGAGGCTGCCGTGCATTTCGTCGACGCGCACGAGGACGAGGCACATCGGCGCTTCGAAGAGCTGCGCAGCGAGATCGCCGGCCGCAGCTCGCTCGCCGACTACGAGCGCAAGGGCGAAGCCTAGGCTTATCGTCGTCCGAGATAATCCTTCTTTACGAGCTCGACACCTGCGTGCCGCAAGAGGTCGTAGGTCGTCGTCACGTGAAAGAAGAACTGCGGGACGCTGAAGGTCAGTAGCAGCGTCCGTCCGGTGAACGGCAGCTCGGTCCCGTTTTTCAGCCTGAAGAAGACATTCCGTTCCGCCGCGGCGTCGATCTCCGCGCGCGGCAGGCTTTCGATGAACTCGATTGACGTCGCAATGCGAGCCTGAAGACCGGCCATGTCGTGCTCCAGCACCGGCAGCGTCACCGGCTCGCGCTCGGCCAGCAAGGCCGAAGCGACCGTGGCATGGCGGCAGGCCTCGCCGATCTGCTGCGCCAGATCGTACATGTTGGGCGCCATGCGCATGCCGAGCAGGACCGCCGGATTGAACTTCCGGGCTTCGGCATAGGCAACGCCCTTGTCGAGCAGTGCGGACAGGTTGCGCAGGTAAGGCACGAAGATGCCGACCGAGGCGTCATACATCGAGATCGTCACTTCAAAATTCCCTTCAATTCCGCCTCGCCAGCGACGGGCATCTGGTCTAAATCCAAGCCTCAAGAGCTGCACAATGACAGCTCGGGCATGGGTGGAAAAGAGATGATCGTTCGAATGACCATTCGAATTTTGGCGGCTTTGGCCGTGGTCCTGCTGGCCAACATTTCGGCCCACGCACAGCAGGCGGCGCCCTCCCGCCTCGACGAGATCGTCAAGCGCGGCACTTTGCGCGTCGGTATGACCGGCGATTACAAGCCCTTCACCTATCTCGACAAGACAACGCAGCAGTTCAGCGGCTTCGACGTCGATATGGCCGAGGCGCTCGGCAAGGCGCTCGGCGTCAAGGTTGAATTCGTGCCGACGGCCTGGCCAAAGCTGATGAAGGATTTCGAGGCCGATCAGTTCGACATCGCCATGGGCGGCATCTCGGTCACGCTCGACCGGCAGAAGAAGGGCTTTTTCTCCACGGCCATCATGCGCGAGGGCAAGACGCCGATCGCGCGCTGTGCCGATGTCGGCAAATACCAGAGCATCACCGACATCGACAAAAAGGGCACCCGTGTGATCGTCAATCCCGGCGGCACCAACGAGCGCTTCGCGCGTGCCAACATCAAGGACGCCGACATCACCGTCTTCCCCGACAATACCGTGATCTTCGATGAGATCGCCAAGGGCAATGCCGACCTGATGATGACGGACGCCTCCGAGACGCGCTACCAGCAGAAGCAGCATTCTGGCGTGCTCTGCGCGGTGCATCCCGAAAAGCCGTTCGATTTCTCCGAGAAGGCCTATTGGCTCCAGCGCGACATGGCGCTGAAGGCGTTTGTCGACCAATGGCTGCACATCGCCATAGAGGACGGCAGCTACAAGAAGATCTACGCCGCCTGGTTCGACTAGGGCGCGTCCTCCTGTCGCTTGCCCCGGCCAAACTTTGGACCGGCTCCGGTGTTATTGAACCCGGAACAGCCGGAGCACGACTCATACGGTGACAGTGATCTAGATCACTTTTTGCGATCGCTCCGGGGCGTAAGCGTCGGTGCGGGGACCACCTGTTTCAGGAGACGGAAATGAGGAAGCTGTTGGCCACGGCCGCATTCCTTTTGGCGAGCACCGCTGCGCAGGCGCAGTACACCTTCGACTATGGCGGGCGCACCATCCGCATCGATCCCGACCGCGGCACGGTGCAAATTCCCGGCGTCTACGACAACACCGGCCAGGGCAAGGCAAAGAAGACCAAGGCCGATGCCAAGGGGGCTCCTAAAGCGGACCCGCAGGCACCGCAGCAAGCCAAGACCGACCCGCAGCCGCCTGCCAATCCGGCGACGGCCCTCGCACCCGTCGCGGCACCTCCGGCGATCGAGCAGGCCCCTGTCCAGGCTCCCGCGGCCGTGGCGCCTCCTGCCCCGCCGGCGCCTCCGGCCACCACGGCTAACAATGCTCCGGCCGAAGACGCGCTTGTGCCGCCGCCTCAGCCGGCCCCGAGCGCTGCCCCAACGGTGGCCGCAGTACCGCCCGCACCGCCTCCACCGCCAGCCCCGACGGTCGCAGCCGCGCCTCCGGCTCCGCCTCCCGTCCCGGCGCCTGCGCCTGCCCCCGTTCAGTCGGCTGCAGTCGCACCGCCGGCTCCCGCGGCCGCGCCCACGCGCGATCTCAATTCACCGCTCGGCGTGTGGCTCACCGAGGAGAAGGAAGGCAAGATCCGGATCGAGCAATGCGGCAACAATCTCTGCGGCTATTCGGTCGATTCGAAATCGAACCAGAACGGCGAGCAGGTCCTGATCAACATGAAGCCCGGCAAGGATCAGAACAAGGACCAGAAATGGTCCGGCCGCGTCCTCGATCCGAACTCCGGCTCGACCTACGATTCAACCATCGCGCTGAAGGGCACCGATCGGCTGCGCGTGCAGGGCTGCGCCTTTGGCGGCATGTTCTGCGGCGGCCAGACCTGGACGCGTCTGAACTGACGTCGAGACGACACTCTGACCGAGACAAAGGGGCCCGCAACGCGGGCCCCTTTGCTTTTGTCCGCCAAATCGATTGCGACGTGCGCGACGTCGTAGAGCCCGTCGCGCGCGTGACAGCCCTCACATCGCCGGTACGGCGCCCATGCCAGGATCCCCGCAGGCTCAACCACAGGGGCGTGTCATGAACGGTTTTCGCAAATGTCTTTTCGCCACGATCGTCGTCATCGCGTTGCCGGCCGCGCAGGCAAGCGCCAGCACTTTCGACGGCGCATGGAATGTCCGTATCTCATCGTCGAGCGAGACCTGCGGTAACGGCTCGACCGTCTCGATCGGCATCAACAATGGTCAGATCGCGTCGAGCAGCGCCGCAGTGACGGCGTCCGGCCGCGTCGCGGATGCCGGCCGCATCAATGTCACCTTGAGCACCGGCATCAAGCGCGCCGTCGGCTTTGGCCGGCTCAGCGGCACCTCAGGCTCCGGCACCTGGCGCGGCACCATGTGCACGGGCACGTGGACGGCGGAAAGGATGTAAAGTGCCGTGTCCCGGACGAGCAGCGACGCATCGCGGTACGCGATGCGTCTTGTTCCGGGGCACGAGAGTCAGCCGACCGCCGCCCCATATTCCGCGTCGGTCACCGGCTCCAGCCAGGTCGAGAACACGCCGTCGAGCGCTTCCTGCATGGCGATGTGGGTCATGCCGTTGGTCGGCGTGGCGCCGTGCCAGTGCAACTCGCCCGGTGGAATCCAGACGGTGTCACCAGGACGTATTTCCCTGATGGGCCCGCCCTTGGCCTGGACCCGGCCAACGCCCGAGATGACGTACAGCGTCTGCCCGAGCGGATGGTGATGCCAGTTGGTGCGCGCGCCCGGCTCGAACGACACGCGCGAGCAGTTCAGCCGCGCCGGCGCGGGCGCCATGATCACGGGGTCCTGAAGGACCGTGCCGGTGAAGTGTTCCTTGGGCGCGCGGCGGGTCGGCCGCGTGCCTGCGACAGTGATCTCCATGGGGTAACCTCGCTTGCTGTCTGTTACTTCTTGCTTGCGGCGTAGCGCGCCTTGGTCTCGGCGTTCATGGGATAGAGGCCCGGGAGCACCGCGCCGTTGTTCACCTCGTTCACGATCCAGGCTTCCATCCGCTCCTGCTCGACACTCTCATTGAGCACGTGTTCGAGCATCGCCTGCGGGATCAGCACGCAGCCGTCCTGGTCGGCGACCACGATGTCGTTCGGGAATACCGCAACGCCGCCGCAGCCGATCGGCTCGCCCCAGCCGACGAAGGTCAGACCGGCAACCGACGGCGGTGCGGCATAACCGTCGCACCAGACCGGCAGGTTGGTGCCGAGCACGCCCTCGACGTCACGCACGACGCCGTCGGTGACGAGTGCGGTGACGCCGCGCTTCATCATGCGCGCGCACAGGATGTCGCCGAAGATGCCGGCATCGGTGATCCCCATGGCGTCGACCACGGCGATGCAGCCCTCCGGCATTGCTTCGATCGCGGTGCGGGTCGAGATCGGCGACGACCAGGATTCCGGCGTCGCCAGATCCTCGCGCGCCGGCACGAAGCGCAGCGTGAAGGCCGGTCCCACCAGGCGCGGCAGACCCGGGCGCAGCGGACGCGCGCCGCGCATCCAGATGTTGCGTAGGCCTTTCTTCAGCAGGACCGTGGTGATGGTGGCGGTGGTGATGCCGGCGAGGGTCTTGCGGGCTTCGGGGGACAGCGACATGGAAACAGACGAGCTCCGGATGGGCGGGAATGAACGCGCGCATCTTGCGAGGTGCGGGCGTGCCGTCAAGGGCCAAGAAGGTACCAATCATGCAGGGCCGCAGCGCTGTTATGCGTCGCGATAACAAGGCTTTATCGTCTTCCCCTGCATTAATTTATTGGACTTGGGGGCGCATTTACGCGAAGCAGGAAGAAGCGGAACTCAAGGCCGAGCCCGCGTATCTCCAGAAGCCCGATTTCGACAGCCCATGTCCGCGACGCTTCCCCCGCCCCGCCTTCTGCCCAGTGGCGACAGCGCCGTCACGGTTGAATTCAGCCGTACCATCGACGACGCCGCCAACCAGCGCGTGCTGGCACTCGACAAGGCGCTCGCAGCAAGCCCCATCGACGGCGTCACCGAGTCCGTGCCGACCTATCGCTCGCTGCTGGTGCACTACGACCCCGGCAAGATCGGCTTTGACGCACTCGGCGACAAGCTGCTCGCGCTCGCCAGCCAACCGTTGCCGCCGGCCACCAATGCGCGCCGCTGGCGCATTCCCGTCGCCTATGGCGGCGAGCACGGCATTGACCTCGAGGATGTCGCGAAGGCGCTGAACACCACGCCCGACGACATCGTCGCCCGCCACGTCGCCGGCGACTATAAGGTTGCCATGATCGGCTTCACGCCGGGCTGGTCCTATCTCAGCGGCCTCGACAAATCCCTGCAGATGTCACGGCGACAGAATCCGCGGCTGCTGACGCCTGCCGGCACGATCTCGATCGGCGGCATCCAGGCCGGAATCCAGTGCCTGGCTGCGCCCAGCGGCTGGCACCTGCTTGGCCGCACGCCGGTGCGGACCTATCAGCTCCTCCGCAATCCGACCTTCCTCACCGAACCCGGCGATCGCGTGACGTTTTTCGCAATCGACCATAAGACGTTCGAGGAACAGGATCGCGCCGCCGAGGCCGGCGAGATCATTGCCGAGCAGGTGGTCGCATGAGCCGGCTTGTGATCGCCAGCATCGGGCCTGCAAGCTCCGTCCAGGATGGCGGACGCCACGGAGCGCAACGCTATGGCCTGACGGTCAGCGGAGCGATGGACCGCCTGTCGCTCGCGGCAGCGAACACGCTTGTCGGCAACGAACCGTTCGCCGCCGCTATCGAGGTCGGCCCGTTCGGCGCCTCGTTCACCGCCCGCGACGGGGCCGTGCGGGTCGCAATTTCAGGCGCGCCGCGCAATGTGGACATCGCCGGCAGTCCGGTCGCCATGGACATATCGGTGACGCTGCAGGACGGCGAGACGCTGACGCTGGGTTTTGCTCGCAGCGGTGCGTTCACCTATCTGGCGATCGAAGGCGGGATCAAGGGCGAGCCGGTATTTGGCAGTCTCGCGGTCAACGCCCGCGCCGGCCTCGGCAGCCCCTACCCGCGCCCGCTCCAGACCGGTGACGAATTATCTGTCAGCGCCGCAAGCGGTGCGCCGGAGCTGCGCATCGAACTGCCGAAGCCATCGAGCGGTCCGATCCGCGTCCTGCTGGGACCGCAGGACGACGAGTTCGACGACGCCAACAAGGCGCTGTTCCTCGACAGCGAGTGGAAGATCTCGGCGACCTCCGATCGCATGGGCTACCGGCTCGAAGGCCCTGCGATCAAGCATCTGCACGGCCACAACATCGTCTCCGACGGCACGGTCAACGGCAGCATCCAGGTGCCCGGCAACGGCGCACCGATCGCGCTGATGATGGACCGCGGCACCTCCGGCGGCTACCCGAAGATCGCAACCGTGATCACGGCCGATGTGGGCCGCCTCGCGCAAACCTCGGCAGGAACGGCGTTCCGCTTCAAGGCGGTCGGCATGGCCGAGGCGCAAGACGAGGCGAAGAAATTCGCGCAAACCATCCGCAGCCTGCCCGATCGCCTGCGCTCTGCCGACACCGTCGCGCTCAACATCGAGGCGCTCAGCGATGCCAACGTCGCGGGTTATGCTGTAAGTGCCGTCGACGCCGGGACCTGGCAGGTCGCGGCCGAGCCGTAAACCACAAGAAGACCAAAGGCGGAGGACACCATGAAGACGATCGATCTCAATTGCGATCTCGGCGAAGGTTTTGGCGCGTGGGAGATGGGCAACGACGCTGCGATGATCGAGCTGGCGAGCTCGGTCAACGTCGCCTGCGGGTTTCATGCCGGCGACCCCGACATCATGCGCCGGACAGTCGAGCTTGCGAAGGCGCGCGGCGTCTCGGTCGGCGCACATCCCGGCTATCGCGATCTGCACGGTTTTGGCCGGCATCCGATCGCGGGGCTAAAAGCCTCCGAGATCGAGAACCTCGTCGCCTACCAGATCGGCGCATTGCAGGCGATCGCGACGGCCGCCGGCCACAAGGTGACGCATGTGAAGGCGCACGGCGCGCTCTCCAACGTCGCCTGCGAGGACGACATGACGGCGAAGGCGATCGCAGCCGGCATCAAGGCGGTCGATCCCGGCCTGATTTTCGTCGTGCTCGCCAATTCGAAGTTGGTGAAGGCCGGCGAAGACGCCAATCTGCCGATGGTGCACGAGGTGTTCGCCGACCGCGCCTATGAGGACGACGGCAACCTCGTCTCGCGCAAGAAGCAAGGCGCGGTGCTGCACGACGCCAAGGCCATCGCCGACCGCGTGGTGCGCATGGTGCAGGATGGCGCGGTGGTCTCGGTGACAGGCAAGGTCATCAAGATGCGCACCGACACGGTCTGCATCCACGGCGATACGCCGGGAGCAGTCGACATCGCGCGCGGCCTGCGTCAGGCCTTGAAGAATGCGGGAATCGAAGTGGCGCCGTTCAAGCGCGGGACGTGATCAGAACGGGTGTACCGAGAGCGTGCCGAACACGATGGCCGCGATGACGGCGAAGGCGCTGTACATCGCGGCATGATGCATGCTCGCCGCGGTCCGCCGCGAGAGCGAGCGCGCGTAGAAGTGCAGCCTGGCTTCCGCCGATAGTTCGCGCATGGTCGATCTCCAACGCCGCATTTGCGGGATTATGAAGGATCAATCCGGGTGGTGGGCAAGACACCCGCGGAAATAGCGATGCGGGTTCTCCTAAGAAGCCCAATCGAAGATGCAAATTCTCCTCACGGGCGGGTTCCGAGCATCTTATTCGTTAAAGTCCGAGGCGGTCGGAACCGACCGGCCCGCCTGTGCTCGTTGCCGCGCCTTAATACACGTCAGCCTGGAAGCGGCCGGTCTTCTTGAGCTCGGCGACAAAACTGACGGCTTCGTCGGTCGAACGTGCTCCGAACTGGGCGACGATGTCGACCAGCGCACGCTCGACGTCCTTGGCCATGCGCTTGGCATCGCCGCAGATGTAGAGATGCGCGCCCTCGGCAAGCCACGTCCACAATTCGCGGCCGACCTCGCGCATGCGGTCCTGCACGTAGAACTTCTTCTCGCCGTCGCGCGACCAGGCAAGCGACATGCGCGTGAGCAGACCGGAGGTCTTCATCGCGTTGAGCTCCTCCTGGTAGAAGAAGTCGCAATCGCTGCGCTGGTGGCCGAAGAACAGCCAGTTCTTGCCGGGCGCACCGGTCGCCTTGCGGTCGAACAGGAAGGCGCGGAACGGCGCTATGCCGGTGCCGGGGCCGATCATGATGACGGGCGTCTTCGGATCCTGCGGCAGGCCGAAGCCGTGCGCCTTTTGCACATAGACCTTGAGCTTCTCGCCCTCGCCGATGCGCTCGCCGAGGAAGGTCGAGGCGACACCGATGCGCTTGCGTTTGCCGACGATGTAACGCACGGAGTCCACCGTCAGCGACAGTTTTCCGGGTGTCGCGTTGTGCGACGAGGAGATCGAATAGAGCCGCGGCTGGAGCGGCTCCAGCGCCTCGACGAAGGCCTCGGGGTGCGGACGCGTGCCCGAAAACTTCTGCAGCGCCGCCATGACGTCGAGCGTAGCGGCATCGCCATCGGGATCCTCGCCCTGCGCCAGCGCCCGCGCCTTCTCGCGTTGCGCGCCCCCGGTGATGAAGGAAAGCAGCTCGAACAGCGTGTCGGGCGCCGGCGACAACGAGACGTCGTCGATCAGCACCTCGCGCAACGTCTTGCCATTGACCTTCGTGGTGTGAGAGGCGCCGAGCAACGCGATGATCTGGTCGACGAGGCCGACCTCGTTGCGCGCAAACACGCCAAAGCTGTCGCCGACGGTATAGTCGAGCTTGCTCTCGGAGAGATCGAACTCGACGTGATAGGTTTCCTTCTCCGACTTTCCCTTGTTGAGAAGACGACGAGACAGGAAGGTCGCAGCAACAGGGTTGTCGCGTGAGCGGCCGGGCTCGGCAATCGTCACGGTCACGGCGGGGGCTGCCACCGCGTCTTGCTTGTCGGACGCCTTGGCCATCGGCGTCTTGTCCAGCTCTTCGTACAGCGACTTCAGCATCCGCGCGGTTTCCTTGCCGCCGGGGACGCAAAGGTTGAGCCGCGCTTCACTGCGGCCCGCGATCGCCTCCGAATAGTCGTGGCAATTGTAGCCGCACTGGCCGCAATCCTGCTGCGCCATCGCCGCCATCATCTTGCGGCGCACGGGACGGCCCTCGGCGAGTTTCATCCGATCCGCGATCGGCATGGTCTGGTCGTGCCACGGAGATTCGCCGTCGTCGCCGTCACCGGCTGCGCCTTGCAACACGGCGGCGCCCTGCTCGGCCGACAGCGGCGCTGCCGCATCGGGCGACAGAAGCCCGGCGAAGAAGCCGTTCAGCCAGGAGCGTTGCGCGTCGGAGAACGGAGCGCTCGTGGGAATGATGTCGAGTTTCGGCGGAGGGCTGATCTGGTTCATGAAGACATCTCGGCATCGGCAAGCTTGCGCAGCGTCTCGCCGTCGTGGCGGCGCGCAAAGGACAGGAACGTTTCGTCGGGAGACGAGCGATGGGCGATATAGGCCTTGAGCAGCCCTTCGACCATCTTCGGCGCGTCTTCGGCCTTGAGGTCGTGATAGATCTCCTGCCCGACGTCGGCATCGAGGCCAAACCCGCCGCCGGTGAAGAGATGATAGCCCTCGACCGTGTCCTCCTCGTTCACCGGCACGCGTGCTCCGATCAGGCCGATGTCGCTGATGTAATGCTGCGCGCAGGAATGGTGGCAGCCGGTGACGTGGATGTTGACCGGCTTGTCCATCTCGACGCGCGGCTCGCACCAGTCGCCGATCTCGGCGGCGTGGCGCTTGGTATTCGCCGCGGCAAAGCGGCAGCCGGCATTGCCGGTGCAGGCGATCAGGCCGGCACGGATGTGCGAGGCCTCGACCGCGAGCCCGATCTGCTTGATCGCCGCAATCGCAAGCTCGACATTCTCGTCGCGCACCCCAGAAATCAGCAGGTTCTGCCAGACGGTCAGGCGAATATCGCCGTCGCCGAGGTCCTGCGCCACCTTTGCGAGGCCCCGCATCTGATCGCAGCTGATCTTGCCGAGCGTCAGCGACACACCGATCCAGTTCAAACCGTCATGCTTCTGCTTGTGCACGCCGATATGCGCCATGCGGTCCGCGGCCGGCCGCGGGAGAAACGCCTCTTCCGGCACGCGCGTAAACGGCTTCTTCAGCCGCTCCTCGACGAGCTTGAGAAAGCCATCATGGCCCATGGCATCGAGCACGTATTTCAGCCGCGCCTTGTTGCGGTTGGTGCGGTCGCCGTGCTCGATGAATATGCGCACGATGGCGTCGGCAACGGCCGTGGCTTCTTCAGGCTTGACGACGATGCCGGAATATTTGGCGAAATCCTTATGTCCGGTGATGCCGCCAAGGCCGAGGCGGAACCAGACTCCGGGCTCGACGCCGAAACCGTCCTTCACTTCAAAGGCCGTGAATGCGATGTCGTTGGTCTCCTCGAGCACGGCGATCCTGCCGGCACCCTCGAAGGCGACGTTGAACTTGCGCGGCAAGCCGTACAGCGAGCGATCGTTCAGGATGTGGTAGTGCCACTCGCGCGCATAAGGCCGCGTATCGATCAGCTCCTGCGGATCGATGCCCGCCGTCGGTGTCCCCGTCACATTGCGGATGTTGTCGGCGCCTGAGCCGCGCGAGCACAGGCCGAGGTCCTGAACGCCCTCGATCAGCTTCACGGCGTTCTTCGGCGGGATTTCGCGAAGCTGGAGATTGGCG
Source organism: Bradyrhizobium sp. LB14.3 (assembly GCF_040547985.1). Lineage (NCBI taxonomy): Bacteria > Pseudomonadati > Pseudomonadota > Alphaproteobacteria > Hyphomicrobiales > Nitrobacteraceae > Bradyrhizobium > Bradyrhizobium sp. LB14.3. Next base: position 26,205 of record NZ_JBEPQT010000015.1, on the reverse strand, counting down.
CGCGTCGTGACGTGGCTGTAAGGCCCGCACGTTTCATCGGCGAGATCGGCAAGGCCGGACAGCTGCCAGTGCTTCATGATGCCGTTCGGAATCCGCAAACGGCACATGTAGGAGTCCTGCGTCGGCGCGACGTAGAAGATGCCGTAGTACCGCCAGCGGAAATTGTCCGCCGGGCTTGGCGGCGTATTGTCGAGCGCCTGCTGGCGGAGACGCGGATAAGCATCGAAGGGATGCTCGTCGCGCTTGATCTTCTCCTGGTCGGCGAGCTTCTTGCCCGCGGCGATGACCTTGTCCTGCGCCTTGATGTGCACGGCATCGGGGCCGGTCGGTTTGGGGCTCGCCTTGCCGGCGCCGCCGAGACCGCGGCCGACCCGGCTGATCTGCAAACCGCTCGTGAAGCCTTCGAGATAACGTTTCTGGTCGTCGGTAAAGTCGACTGAGACGGTGTCGATTTTCATGGTCAGTAACGAAGCTCCTGCGGCCACCTGAGTGTCGACGGAAAGTGCACGACCCGCGAGGAACTCGGCTGGCTCGAGAGCCGGCTCTGCACCCAACGGTCCGATCAGCTTCGTTGCTGCGGGACTGGCTCAGCAGGCACCTGTGACAGGCTGGCCGCACTGCAACATTCAAGTTGCGTGCCAGCTTTGATGAAATGAAACTTGGTGCAATATCAGATGATTAGGCGCGCCCTAGGGAACTCGCGCCTCTGGAATTCTTATGAAATTCGAGCAGTCGGCCTAAAATTTAGACGCTGATCTCCAGCGGTCAAAAACAATGCAAACGCGAATCAGGCCTTCCAGCGGCCCACCTCGAAGGCCGCAAGATGCCCCCGAATATTCGCGGGATCAAAAGCGGGGCCGGCAAATGCGCCGAATGCCGCGGCGGCTTGCGTGGGCGGCCGTCGGCCGAGAGCGCCGTCGTAGAGGTCGGGCCTGAACACCGCCATCGCTGTCTTGACGCCCTCCGAACTCAACGCCGTCTGCCCCCAGCGCACCATCTGCGCATAGAGCCAGGCGGCCTGGACCGGATCGGGGCGCCCTGCCTCTTCGCGTCCCACCAGAAGGTAGCTGCCACTCTCGCGAAAGGTGCCGTCCGGCGAAATCTTGAGGCGTCCCGTGAGGGTGCGCTGGATGACTTGGGCGTCGACTCCGATCCGTTCGGGCTGCGCCAGGATCCGCGCCGCTTCGGTTCGGTTTTCCGGATGCTCAATGAACTCGGCCGCCTTCACCGCGGCGCGCACGAGGCTAGCGACCACGTCGGGATGCTTGTCGGCCCAGACCTGGCGAACTGCCAGCACCTTCTCCGCCGCGTGGGCGAGGATGTCGGAGACGAAATGCAGGATATGGCCGATGCCGAGATCGACCGCGATCGAATTCCAGGGCGCGCCGACGCAGAACGCATCGACGTGGCCGTTGGCAAGACTATCGACCATGTAGGGCGGCGGCAGCACCACGAGGCGCACATCCTCGTCGGGATCGACGCCGGCCGCCGCCATCCAGAACCGCAATTGGTAATTGTGGGTGGAGAACGGGAAGGTCATGCCGAAGGTCAACGGATCGGCTCCCGCCTTGCGCCGTTTGGCGACAACGCGTGCCAACGCTTTTGCCGTAGCGAGCGGATCGAAGCGATCGCCGTCGATCTCCTCCATCAGCGCCGCATGAAGCGCCGGCGACACCGTGATCGCGTTACCGTTGATGCCGAGATTGAAGGGCGCCGCGATCGGCACCTTGACGTGACCGAGCCCGAGCGAGGATGCGATTGCGACCGGCGCCAAGAGATGCGCGGCATCGAACAGGCCGATATTGAGTTTGTCGCGGACGTTGGACCAGGAGACCTCGCGCACCAGATCGACCTCAAGCCCTTCGGCCGCGGCGAAGCCCTTGTCGACGGCAACGATCAGCGCTGCGGCATCGACCAGCGGAATGAACCCGATGCGGAGAGGAGCGGTCATTTCAGCATCTCCGACGCGGTGATGATCGACTGCGCGATCTCGCCGATTTTCTTCTTCTCGCGCATCGCAGTGGAGCGCAGCAGCACATAGGCCTCGTCCTCGGTGAGGCCCTTCACCTTCATCAGGATGCCCTTGGCCTTTTCGATGATCTTACGATCCTCGAGCTGCGACTTGGTGCGCTCCAGCTCCTCCTGGAGTTTTGCGAAAGCATTGAAGCGGGACACGCAAAGGTCGAGGATCGGCTTGATGCGTTCCTTCTTCAACCCGTCGACGATGTAGGCGGAGACCCCCGCTTCCACGGACGCCTGGATCGAGGATGAATCGCTCTGATCCACGAACATCGCGATCGGCCGCTTCACGGCGCGGCTAACCTGGAACATCGCCTCCAGCACGTCGCGGCTGGGGTTCTCGAGATCAATCACGATGATGTCGGGGTCGACCGCATAAATACGGGCGAGCAGGCTCTGCATTTCACGGATATGAACGATCTGCGTGAATCCGGCCTCCCGCAACCCTTCTTCGAGGATCGCAGCCCGGATCGGGCTTTCGTCGACGATCACGATTTTGGGTGACTGTTCGGCGCTCATAGCTCACTCACGGCAGGTGATTCACCCATAGCACGCCGGAGGGCCCTGCAAAGGGTTGTAATTATGGGCAATTGGGACTAGCTCAGGCCCGTCAATCAGGCAGATTTGGATATGGATCAGACGGCTGCGCCCAAGGTCAGCTTCGTGTCGCTCGGGTGTCCCAAGGCATTGGTGGATTCCGAGCGTATCATCACGCGCCTGCGCGCCGAGGGCTACGAGCTCGCCCGCAAGCATGACGGGGCCGACATCGTCATCGTTAACACCTGTGGTTTCCTCGACAGCGCCAAGCAGGAATCGCTCTCGGCGATCGGCGAGGCCATGGCCGAGAACGGCAAGGTAATCGTGACGGGTTGCATGGGCGCCGAACCCGAGCAGATCGAGCAGGCCTATCCCGGTGTGCTCTCCATCACCGGCCCGCAGCAATATGAGAGCGTGCTCGACGCCGTGCACCGCGCACTGCCACCGGCGCACAATGCGCATCTCGATCTGGTGCCGCCGCAGGGCATCAAGCTGACGCCGCGCCACTACGCGTATCTGAAGATCTCCGAGGGCTGCAACAACCGCTGCACCTTCTGCATCATTCCGAAGCTGCGCGGCGATCTCGTCTCTCGTCCGGCCAATGACGTGCTGCGCGAGGCCGAACGCCTGGTCAGTGCCGGCGTGAAAGAGCTGCTGGTGATCTCGCAGGACACCTCGGCCTATGGCGTCGATCTGAAATATGCCGAGAGCCCGTGGAAGGATCGCCAGGTCCGCGCCAGATTCCTCGATCTCGCGCGCGAACTCGGCGAATTCGGCGCCTGGGTTCGGCTGCAATATGTCTATCCCTATCCGCATGTCGACGAGGTCATCGCCTTGATGAATGAGGGCAAGGTGCTGCCCTATCTGGACATCCCGTTCCAGCATGCAAGCCCCGAGGTGCTGAAGGCGATGAAGCGCCCGGCCGCGCAGGACAAGACGCTGGCGCGGATCAAGCGCTGGCGCGAAGAGTGCCCCGATCTCGCCCTGCGCTCGACCTTCATCGTCGGCTTCCCCGGCGAGACCGATGCCGATTTCGCCTATCTGCTCGACTGGCTCGACGAGGCCGAGATTGATCGGCTCGGCTGCTTCAAGTACGAGCCGGTCGCAGGCGCAACGTCGAACGCGATCGGGAATCCTGTTGCGGAAGAGATCAAGCAGGAGCGCTACAACGCGCTGATGGCCCGCCAGCAGAAAATCTCTGCGCGCAGGCTGAAGCGCAAGGTCGGCACGCGCCAGCAGATCATCATCGATGAGGTCGGTCCGACTGTTTCGAAAGGCCGCTCCAAGGCCGATGCGCCCGAGATCGACGGCGCGGTTTACCTGTCGAGCCGCCGCCCGTTGCGCGTTGGCGAGATCGTCACCGCGAAGATCGAGCGCGCCGACCAATACGACCTGCACGGCAGCGTCGCGGGGTTCTGACGGCGCTTCGTCACGCCAACCATTTCGGCACCCAGCGCTCCGGCCTTGGTGCCCGCGCAAGATCAGCCTGCGCCTCGGACAGCTTCGCAGGTTCGCCGTCGATGCTCGGGCGCACATCGTATTCGAAGTTCGGCATGACCCGGCCGTCGGCATAGAGTCCGAACTTCATCGCGTGCCACAGTCCGAGCTCGGGCTGCGCGCAGCGCATCTCCTCACGCAGATCGCGCAGCAGGGATTCGATCGAGCCGGCTTCTTCGAACGGCTGCGGCCCGCGCGTCAGGACGCGCGCCTCGTATTGCTTGCCGACGATCGCGATCTCGAAGTTCGTCTTGTCGCAGGGTTTCTTGCCTTTAGGCAGATGCGCGGCAAGGCGCCAGCCGAGCTCGGCCATCAAGCGGTGATTGGCCCAGTAGTCTTCGCGATCCCGGCTCCATTTTTCCACGAAGCCGCGAAAATCGGGCAGCTCCGACGAATTGTCATCGGGCGGCGCCGCCTCCCCGGTCGGCCGTCCGGCGAGCCATTGCGCGAGTTCGACCGTCTGGCATTCGACGTCGTCATGCGGCAGCAGATCGTGCCACGCCTTCTCGAATTGCCGCGATGTCAGTTTCGCGAGCAGGCCATCGAGGCTCGGCGCCAGCAGCTCGTAATTGCCCTCGGAGCCAAGCCCCACGATCGGCGGATTATCGCGGTCAAGACCCGCGCCATACCAGCCGCCGACGGCCGAGCCATCCGGCAGCCGCATGAACAGCGAAAACCTGTCGCGCAAGGGACTGCCGTCGAAGATCGGCGCCTGATCGGAAAACTGGCCTTGCAGCGAGAAGCAGCCGACGCTGCCCCAGGGGCGCCCCTTCAGCCAGCCGGCGAAGTCGACCAAAAGGGATGGTGCCTCGATGCCCGGCGGAAACGCGCCGCGAATGCTGTCGAGGTCGATCGGGTAAGGCGTGTCGGACAAGGCTTTAAAACTATCTGGTTGGTCCCGCCCCTCTTGGTCTGAACCGTCATGCGTACGGTTCGAACCAATTCGCGTTGGTCGATCACAAACGCGCCAGAGACGTGATAGTTTCTAGGCGCACGATCGATAAAATTCAATCGTGCGAGTGACATCCGGCGCATCGTGCCGCGCGCAACCGCATACGAGTTGCGCCTCTTCGTCACCCGCGACGTCACAACCGCCACACGCCGAGCAAGCCACGGATCTGACCTGCCCCATGCACGCTGGGCGGGTGATCTGTAAAACGCCCGCTTGACAAGCCCCGCCATTCGCCTGTATTGCCGCGCCCCATGATCAACGCTCGGACCCATCAGCGCATCGAAATGCTCCGCCGTCGCTTCCGCGACGATGAGAGGGTGCGCCATGTCCGACGACGCCGCTGAACCACTGAATTCAGCCCAGTTTTCGAGAAGGCCGCACCCGCAAGGTGCGGCCTTTTTGCATTTCGCGCGCCTTTTTGATCCGCCTCCAGAGGAGTTCAACATGACCACGCACCCGTATGACGCGCTGATGGACATCACCGCTCGGCCCAAGGCCGTGTTCGTCCGCGGCGCCGGCTCCTACCTCTGGGACGACAGCCGCAAGCGCTATCTCGATTTTGTGCAGGGCTGGGCCGTCAACTGCCTCGGCCACTCCCCGCCCACGATCGCCGACGCGCTCGCCGCGCAAGCCAAGCGGCTGTTGACGCCGAGCCCGGCCTTCTACAACGAGCCCAGCCTGAAGCTCGCGCAGGCGCTGGTCGCCAACAGCGCGTTCGACCAGGTGTTCTTCGCCAATTCCGGCGCGGAAGCCAACGAGGGCGCGATCAAGCTCGCGCGCAAATATGGCAGCCTGCACAGAGGCGGCGCGTTCGAGATCATCAGCTTCGAGGGTGGCTTCCACGGCCGGACGCTGGCGACGATGTCGGCCTCGGGCAAGAAGGCCTTTGAGCCGCTGTTCGAGCCGAAGGTCGCCGGCTTCAAGAAAGCGAAGCTCAACGACATCGCTTCGATCGAAAAGCTGATCAACGACAACACCGTCGCTGTGATGCTCGAGCCGATCCAGGGCGAGTCCGGCGTGTGGCCTGCGACCGATCAGTTCTTGCAGGAGTTGCGCACGCTCACCGACGCGCACGGTCTCTTGCTGATCTTCGACGAGATCCAGACCGGGATGGGCCGGACCGGCAAGCTCTTCCACTACGAGCATACGGGCATCGCGCCCGACATCATGACTCTCGGCAAGGGCATCGGCGGTGGCGTGCCGCTCGCAGCCCTGCTCGCGACCGAACGCGGGGCCTGCTTCGAGCACGGTGATCAGGGCGGCACATTCAACGGCAACCCGATCATGTGCGCGGCAGGACTTGCGGTGCTCAACGAGGTCAGCAAGCCGGACTTCCTCAAGGCGGTCACCGAGACAGGCTTGCTGCTCGAAAGCGAATTGCAAAAGGTCTCCGCCCGGCACGGCCTCGGCGAGGTGCGCGGCCGCGGCCTGTTGCTCGCGCTCGACCTCAAGCTGCCGATCGCACCCGGCATCGTCGCGCAGGCGTTCGAGGCCGGCGTGCTCCTCAACGCGCCGCAGGTCGACACGCTGCGCTTCATGCCGGCGCTGAACGTCACGCGGGCCGAGATCGCCGAGATGATCGGCTGCCTCGACGGGATTTTGATCAGGGCCGGCGCGGCACGGCGGGTGGCGTAAGGCCTGCCTCGTACCCCCGAACGCAGCGCAGCGCCCCTTCGCGGTGCGCTGCAAAGCCGGGACACGGGAGCAGATGACGACGGAAGAACTACGGCTTCAAGATCGACGCGCCCGTGGTCTTGCGGCTTTCGAGATCGATATGCGCCTTGGCGGCGTCCTTGAGCGCGTAGGCGTGGTTGATCGGCACGTGCAGCTTGCCATTGATGACAGCAGCGAACAGCGTGTCGGCGCCTTCCAGCAACTCCTTGCGGGTGCCGACATAGTCGTTGAGCTTCGGTCTCGTCGCAAACAGCGAGCCATGTGCGTTGAGTTCGGCGATCGAAAACGGCGGCACCGGGCCTGAGGCATTGCCGAAGGAGACGAACATGCCGCGCGGCTTGAGGCAGGATAGCGAGCCCGGGAAGGTCGCTTTGCCGACGCCGTCATAGACGACGTCGCAGCCCTCGTTGCGGCTGATTTGTTTGACGCGCGCGACGAAGTCTTCCTCGTTGTAGAGGATGACGTGGTCGCAGCCATTGGCCTCGGCAAGCTCGGCCTTTTCGCGCGAGCCGACGGTGCCGATGACGTGGGCGCCCATTGCCCTCGCCCATTGGCAGGCGAGCAGGCCGATGCCGCCGGCCGCGGCATGGATCAGCACGCGATGATGCGGCTCGACCTTGAAGGTCTTGTGCAGGAGATACCAGACGGTCAGCCCCTTCAGCATCAGCACGGCGCCCTGCTCGTGGGTGATGTGGTCGGGTAGCTTGACCAGTTTCTCCCAAGGGATATTGCGCTCGCCGGTATAGGCGCCAAGGTTGTAGTAGTAGGCGACGCGGTCGCCGGGATGAAAATTGGTCACGCCCGACCCGACAGCAACGACTTCGCCCGAGGCCTCGTTGCCGGCGATGAAAGGCAGCCCGGGCGCCTTGTACAGGCCGGTGCGGTAATAGACGTCGATGAAGTTGAGGCCGACCGCATGCTGGCGGATGCGCACCTCGCCCGGGCCGGGCGCCGGAACATCGACGCTCTCATAGACCAGGACCTCGGGGCCTCCGACCTTGTGGACACGGACGGCTTTGGTCATCGCCTGACCTCCTCTTCTCGCAGGCCAGCGAAAGGCATCGCGCCCGCCTTGTCAACTCGACACCGGCTGGAATGGCTAGACCGACGGCTTGCCGGTTTTCCTGCGGTTGCGCTTCGCCAGCACGTTGAAGAATTCGACCGCCGCCGAGAACGCGATTGCGAAATAGATGTAGCCGCGCGGGATGTGGAACTGGAATCCGTCCGCCACCAGCGCGACACCGATCAGCACCAGGAACGCCAGCGCCAGCATTTTCGTGGTCGGATGCTCCGCGACGAATCGCGACACCGGCCCGGATGAAATGTACATGATCAGGCAGGCGATCACGACGGCCGCGATCATGATTTCGATGTCCTGCGCCATGCCGATCGCCGTGATGATCGAGTCCAGCGAGAACACGATGTCGATGATCACGATCTGGACGATGACCCAGAAGAAAGCGTTACGAGGGGAGTTCTCGTCGCCCTCGCCGTCATCGGCTTCGACCTCACCATGAATCTCGTGCGTTGCCTTCGCGATCAGGAACAAGCCGCCGCCGATCAGGATGAGGTCGCGCCAGGAGAAGCCGTAACCCGAAAACGAAAACACCGGCGCGGTCAGGCCGATCAGCCAGACCAGCAGGCTGAGCAGGATAATGCGAAAGATCAGTGCCAGCGCGAGCCCGATCTGGCGGGCGCGGTGCGCCTGCTTCTCGGGGATTCGCGAGACGATTACCGACAGGAAGATGACGTTGTCGATGCCGAGCACGATCTCGAGTGACGTCAAGGTGAGGAGCGCGGCCCAGGCTTCGGGGCTTGTCAACAGGTGCATCATGCCAAGGATCTTGTCAGCCGTATCAATGCGTCGCTGAAGCTGATCCAGAGCGCGATCGCGCAGAGCGCGACAGTCACGCCGGTGCCGACGCGAAAGTCCATCTGCAGCGTGTAGAGGGAGAGCAGAGCCCAGATTGCGATCAGCGACATCGTCAGCCAGCGCAGCCGCACGACACGCACCGGATGCAGCACGTGGAACGGCACGAAGGTCAGCACCACCAGGCTTGCTACCAGCAGCGTCGACAGCAGCGGCGGCCAGTGCAGCAGGAACAGATAAAACGCCGCCGCATTCCACAGCGCCGGAAAACCGCGAAAATGATTGTCGTCGGCCTTCATGCGCAGATCGGCGAAATAGAGTGCGCTGGTGACGATGATGGCGACACCTAGCAAGGGTGCAGCGACCGGCAGCAGCAAGCCGCTGGCCACGATCGCATAGGCCGGCACGAACACGTAGGTGACGAAATCGACCACGAGATCGAGCACGTCGCCCGACCAGTTCGGCTGCACGTCCTTGACGTTGAGCCGGCGTGCGATCGGCCCGTCGATCGCGTCGATGATGAGGGCGACGCCCAGCCATTGAAACATCGCCGCCCAGTGCTCGCGCACGGCCTCGAGCATTGCCAGCAGCGCGATCGCCGCACCGAACGCGGTGAAGATGTGCACCGAGAAGGCGGCGGCGCGGATCGCGGGCCTGGGCTTCAGGGAATCCTCTTGGCTGTCCATGGCTTCTGCTATCAGAATGACACCGGTTTGCACATAAGCCATTGCGGCGCCCGGTCGCACAATTCGTCATAAAATCAGGGAAATATGAGTGGGCTTGAATTTGCCGTGGGGCATGTCAAATGTCATTCCATGACAGATGCATCGACACTCTTTGACGCGGCCGTGATCGGCGGCGGACCGGCGGGACTTAGCGCGGCCATCGCACTGGCGCAGGCGGGCGCACGGACCGCGCTGGTGGCGCGGCGCGTGCCCTATGCCGACAACCGCACCACCGCCCTGCTCGGTGCTTCCGTCGGTCTCCTGGAAACGCTCGATGTCTGGTGGCGCTGCAAGGACAAGGCGGCATCTCTCGAAATCATGCGGCTCGTCGACGACACGGGCCGGCTGTTCCGCGCGCCGGAGGTCCGGTTCTCCTGTCACGAAATCGGCCTCGATGCCTTCGGCTACAACATCGACAACCACTCGCTGATGCTGGCGCTGGAAGCGCGCGCGGCCGAGTTGCCCGGTCTCGTCCGTTTCGATGACGAGGCCGAAACCGTTGTCATCGAAGCCGACGACGTCGCGATCCGCACCGCCGCCGCGCAATTCCTCTCTGCCCGTCTCGTGGCGGGCGCCGACGGCCGCCATTCGCTCTGCCGCGAAGCCTCCGGCACTACGGTGACGCGGCGCGAGCTGACCCAGACGGCGCTGACCTTCAACGTCGGCCACGCGCGCCCGCATCGCAACGTCTCGACCGAGTTCCACACGCCGCAAGGCCCTTGCGTGTTCGTGCCCCTGCCCGGCGACCGCTCCAGCGTTGTCTGGGTCTCGGCGCCTGCGGACGCCGAACGGCTTCGCGGCCTGGGCGACGCGGAGCTGTCCGCCGCGATCGAGAAGCAATCGCATTCCATTTTAGGCCGCATGACGGTGGAGCCCGGGCGCAACCTCTTCCCGCTGGCAATCGAACGCCCCAAATCCTTCGGCCGCGACCGCATCGCGCTGGTCGGTGAAGCCGCCCATGTGGTTCCCCCGATCGGCGCCCAGGGTCTCAATCTCGGCCTGCGAGATGCCGCCGACATTGCCAGGCTCGCAGGCGACGCCATCGCATCGAGTCAGGATCCCGGCGCAGCCGACGTGCTCAAACGCTACGACCGGGCCCGGCGTCCGGACATTCTGAGTCGGACCTTTGCGATCGACATCGCCAACCGCTCCCTGCTCAACGATTTCCTCCCGCTCCAGCCGGTCCGTGCGGTCGGCATGCACCTGCTCGGCGCGTTCGGCCCGCTCCGGCGTTTTGCGATGCGCGAGGGCCTGACGCCGACGTGGCGGCGCTAAGGTTTAAGGAAACGCCAGCCGGCCGGTCTGGATCGCCCACATCACGCTGGTCAGCGTGACCACGGACGCAAACGTTCCGAGCAGCACCGCCACGGAGGCAGATTCGATCCAGGCGTCGTTCTGCCGGGCGATGACGAACACGTTCAGTGCCGGCGGCAGCGACGCCATCAGCACGGCGGTCGCGGCCCAGGGCTGCGCGAACGGACCGAACGCCAACATCAGGCCGAAAGCTGCGAGCGGATGGATCAGGAGCTTGACCGCGATCACGCCCGGCACTTCCCAGGGTACGCGGTCGAAAGGGCGGAGCGCCACCGTCACGCCGAGCACGAACAGCGCGGTCGGGGCGGCTGCGTTCTGGAGGAAGGTGATGGTGCGGTCGAGCGCGACCGGCATCTCGATATGGAGCGATGCGAAGGCCGCGCCGAAGCAGGCCGACATGATCAGCGGGTTGAGCACGATCTGCTTCAACACGACGCCGAAGGCGTGCACGATCGAGGGATGATCGCGGTCGGAGAGCTCGATCAGCAACGGCACGATCGTGAACAGGAAGATGCTGTCGCAGCAGAAAATCAGCGCGGTCGGCGCTGACGCCTTGGTTCCGAGCACGGCGAGCGCGAGCCCCGGCCCCATGTAGCCGATATTGCCGTAGCCGCCGGAGAGACCGGCGAGCGTCGCCTCGCGCAGCGTCAGGCGGCCGAGAAATTTGCCGACGACCAGCGCCAGGGTGAATGCCGCAACCGTCGACAGCGTGGTCGCGATCAGGAACGGCGGGTTGTTCAATTCCGAGAACGGCGTCTTCGACATGATCGCAAACAGCAGCGCCGGCAGCGACACATAGAGCAGGAAGAAGTTCATCCAGGCGAGGCCCGATTCCGGCAGGGATTTGACCTTGCCGCAGGCGAATCCAACGAAGATCAAGCCGAAATAAGGTAGAGCGAGATTGAGGATATCGACCATTGATGAAGTGTTTTCTGAGGACATGGGGGCTATCTGCCCCGTAAGCGCGGGTTAATTCCAGATCAGGGCACTAGCATCGGCCACAATCCTGGTCTATCGACGGGGAATGATTAAAGCGCGGACCGCCAAATTCCAGATCGGACAGGTCGTGCGCCACCGGATCTTCTCGTTCCGGGGCGTGATCTTCGACATCGATCCGGAATTCAACAACACCGAGGAGTGGTGGCTGTCGATTCCCGAGGAGGTGCGGCCCCACAAGGACCAGCCGTTCTATCACTTGCTCGCCGAAAACGCGGAATCGGAATACGTCGCCTACGTCTCCGAACAGAACCTGGTGCCGGACGATTCCGGCGAGCCGGTCCGGCATTCCCAGGTCACCGAGATCTTCATCAAGGACAAGGCCGGCGGCTATCGTCCGCGGAACCCGTCGCTGAACTGATCTTCGCTCGGACACATCTTCGCTCAGACAAATAAAATAATATGGGTCAGAAAAAAAGGCGCTCGAACCGAGCGCCTTTTTCATGTCCGGGATTGGGTCCCGATTACTTCTGAGCGGTCGGAGGTGCGCCGGGCGCGCCACCCTGCTGCTCGAGCTTCTTGCGCTGCTCGTCAGCCTTCTTCTGAAGCTCTTCCTGAAGCTTCTTCTGAGTTTCCTCGAACACCTTCGGATCGGTCGGCGGACCGTCATAGGCCTTCTGGAATTCGCCGGCGAGCGGCAGCGGCAGGGTCAGCGGCGCGCCGTTGGCATTGATCGCCTGAACAACGAGGTTCTGGCCCTTCTTCATGTTGTTGATGAACTCGGGCGTGGCCTCGTAATCGGACATGCAGCCGTTCTGGAAGCAGATCACATACGGGCTCTGCAACGGCGGATTGTTGTCCACGATGATGCGAGTGCCGTGCACCAGCTGCATGCCGAGCGGCAGCGTCACGCGCAGGATCTTCTTCGGCTCGCCTTCCGGCTCGATGATGACGGCCGCGATGACCGGCTGGCCCGACTCGATACGGCCGTCCTTGCCGGTGAAGCAAACTTGCTTGGCATTGGCGTCCTGGCCCTTGAGGCAGAACTTGGTCCAGGGGGCGTAGATCAGCTGGATCTGCTGATCCGCCGGCTGGGCCGCGCCCTGCTGCGCCGGAGCGCCCTGAGCGGGCGGCTGCTGGGCAGGTGCCTGAGCGGCCGGCGCCGGGGCCTTTGGGGCAGCCTTCGGAGCGGCTTTCGGGGCTGCCTTGGGCGCGGGTGCGCCCGGAGCCGGGGCCTGAGCCTCGGCGGCAAACGGGACGGCCAACGCCGTCGCCGTCGCCGTCAACAAGGCGAGAAGTCGCCCGCGCGGCCGGACGGACGCGGCCAAGTAACGGAAATTCATTGCGGAAAACCCTTTCTGAACGGGAAGTGCCCGACCGCTTCGACGCACCGAACATGGCCGCCTTGGGCGCGGCTCTGTCCCCGTCAAATGAGGCGGACACGTGACGGGCTCGGCGCTCTTGCGCGATTGCGTGCCTTCTTAACGTGGCCGACGAAAAGATCAATGCCGACAAGCGTCTTTGACCGCGCCCTGACGTGCGTCCCCGGGAAATTCCCTGTGATAGGATTCAGGCCCCGCCGGTCCTCGAATCAACGTGTGCAGATGTTCAATGTTCCAGCGCCTTATGGAGGGCCGTCCTGAAGGTCTGTGCGTCCGCCTCTGCGTCCTGGCTTTCGCCTTGGGGCTCCCGTTCGCCTTGGGGTTCTCGGCAAGCGGCGCAGGGGCCGAGGAAGCCCACGCCATCGCCATGCACGGCAAGCCGGCGATGCCTGCCGATTTCACCCACATGCCCTACGTCAATCCTGATGCCCCCAAGGGTGGCCGGCTGACCTGGGGCGTTCTCGGCACCTTCGACAGCCTCAATCCCTTCATCGTCAAGGGACTGGCCGTGCAGCAGATGCGGAACTACGTGTTCGAGAGCCTGCTCGCGCGCGGCAATGACGAGCCGTTCACGCTCTACGGCCTGCTCGCCAGATCGGTCGAGACCGACGACGAGCGGAGCTTTGTCACGTTCCACATCGACCCCCGGGCCCGCTTCTCCGACGGCAAGCCGCTGCGCGCCGAGGACGTGCTGTTCTCCTGGCAGCTGCTGCGCGACCACGGCCGCCCCAACCACCGGCAATATTACAGCAAGGTAGCAAGTGCCGAGGCCCCAGATCCCCTCACGGTCCGCTTCGACCTCGCGGGGGCCAATGACCGCGAACTGCCGCTGATCCTCGGCCTGATGCCGATCCTGCCGAAGCATGCGGTCGATGTCGCGGCATTCGAGGAGACGACGATGACGGGCCCGGTCGGCTCCGGCCCCTATCGCGTCACCGCCGTGAAGCCCGGCGCCAGCGTGACGCTCACCCGCAATCCCGATTATTGGGGCCGCGACCTCGCCATCAATCGCGGGCTCTATAATTTCGACGAGATCAGGCTCGACTATTTTCGCGAGGCCAACGGCCAGTTCGAAGCGTTCAAACGCGGCCTCTATGATTTCCGCATTGAGCACGAGCCGCTGCGCTGGCACGACGGCTACGATTTTCCCGCGGCGAAAACCGGCGAAGTGATCCGCGACACCATCAAGCCGGGCGTGCCGCAACCTTCCGAATTTCTGGTGTTCAACACGAGGCGGCCGATCTTCGCCGACATCCGGGTACGCCAGGCGCTGACGCTGCTGTTCGATTTCGAGTTGGTCAACCGCAACTACTTCTTCAACCTTTACTCGCGCGTCGCCGGCTATTTTGCCGGCTCGGACCTCTCGGCGTATGGCAAGCCTGCGGATGCGCGCGAGCGCGAACTGCTCAAGCCGTTCGCCACGCAGATCCCGCCAGACATCCTGGACGGCAGCTATCGCCTGCCGGTGACCGACGGCTCCGGGCGCGACCGGACGACGCTGCGCGCGGCCCTGAAGCTGTTGTCGGAGGCCGGCTACGATCTCGACGGCACGCTGCTTCGCAATCGCGCGACCAAGGCGCCCTTCACCTTCGAGATTTTGGTCACGACCCGCGACCAGGAGCGCATCGCGCTTGCCTTCCAACGGGACCTCAAGCGCGCCGGCATCGAGCCGAGCGTGCGCTCGGTCGATCCCGTCCAGTTCGACCAGCGCCGGCTCTCTTACGAATTCGACATGATCCAGAATCGCTGGGACCAGTCGTTGTCGCCCGGCAACGAGCAATATTTCTACTGGGGGAGCGCTGCCGCCGACAATCCGGGCACCCGCAACTACATGGGTGCCAGGGATCCCGCGGTCGATGCCATGATCGCGGCGCTGCTGGAGGCCCGTGAACATACGGATTTCGCATCGGCGGTGCGGGCGCTCGATCGCGCTTTGATCTCCGGTTTCTATACAATCCCCCTGTTTAACGTATCCGAGCAATGGATCGCGCGCTGGAATCGGATAGAACGGCCAAAGGCCACATCGCTGTCCGGCTACCTGCCGGAGACGTGGTGGTCGAAGGGGCAGCCGCAAGCTGATCAAGCAAAGTGACGCCGTGAACCAGCCAGCCGTATCGCCGACGCTCGACACGCTGTTTCAGCGCACGCTGACGCGGCAGCCGCATGCGCTCGCTCTGCTCGACCCCCTGAACAAGTTCCGGGTGACCGGGCACCAGCCGCGGCGTATGAGCTATGCCGAGGCTGACACGGCCATCGAGGCGCTGTCGGCCTATTTCGTCGAATCGGGCCTGCCGGCCAATTCCGTCATCGCGATCCAGTTGCCGAATACGGTCGAGTTCGTGCTCACGGTGCTGGCCGCCCATCGCGCCGGCTTGGTCGTCGCCGTGCTGCCGCTGCTCTGGCGCCATGCCGAACTGACCGCCGCCCTGAACCGCACCGCGGCGCGCGCCATCGTCACCATGAGCACGGTCGACGGCGTCAGCTATGCCGATCTCGCAATGCATGCGGCCGCTGAAGCCTTCTCGATCCGCCATGTCTGCGGTTTCGGCACCGACCTGCCCGAAGGCATGGCTTCGCTCGACGATGTACTGGCCCGCCCGCCCGGCATCGCGCGCACCGTGATCCAGGATGGCCGCAAGGCGGCGATGATCTCCTTCGACGTTACCGCGGAAGGCTTTCGTCCGGTGCCGCGCCCGCATTTCAGCCTGATCGCCGCCGGGCTCGCGATGTCGCTAGAAGCCGACATCAAGCAGGGCGCGACCGTGATGGCGGCATTCACGCCGATGTCGTTTGCCGGCCTCGCCTCCTCGCTTGCGGTGTGGCTGCTGTGCGGCGGCGCGCTGGCGCTGCATCATCCGTTCGAGCATGACGTGCTGGAGCAGCAGATCAACGAGCACGAATGCGACGTGCTGATCGCGCCGGCGCAGTTTGCCCAGCGGCTCGGCGATTCCGATATGCCGGCGCGGATGCCCACCTTGCGCAATGTCATCGGCCTGTGGCGCGCCCCCGAGCAGGTGGCGGCGAGCGAGGCCTGGATCGCGGCGCATGCGCCGTTCACGGACGTCTATCTGTTCGGCGAGGCCGGATTGTTCGGCGCTCGGCGTGGCGAGGACGGCATGCCGGTGCCGGTGATGCCGGGACCGCACGGTGCGCCGCGCGAGCAGTCGGGCTCGTCGATCGCCGGCGAGATTTTGCTGACGCCGAAAGGCACGCTCGGCCTGCGCGGCCCGATGGTGCCGATCGCGGCGTACGCCCCGCCGCCGCCGGTCGGCGACACCCTGATCGCGCAGCCCCCACGCGACTATGTCGACACCGGCTATGCCGCGCGGCTCGACCGCCCCAGCGGGGCGATCTGCATCACCGCGCCGCCCTCCGGCATCATGGCCGTCGGCGGCTACCGCTTCCTCTCCAACGACCTCCAGGAATGGGCGCGCCGGCTCGGCCAGGGCGCCCTCCTCACCGCGCTGCCCGACCGGCTCTCCGGTCACCGGCTGGCGGGCCGGGCCCAGGACAATGCCCGCGCCCGCGAAGCGCTCAACGAACTCGGGCTTAACCCCCTGATGGTCGAAGCTTTTCGCGACCGTTCCGGGCCGGTCTAGGCGCAGTTTCGACTAATCCATTGACGCTGCATTAAGGCGGGCGGACTAGATTGCGCAGCATCGATTGCATGATCAGAGTTGCTCGATGTCCCAGGCCGGCCCGATCCTGTTTGTGTCCAACGTCGAGCGGCCGGCTTTCATTGCGACGCTGGACGAGGCGCGATTCTTCCCCGTGGTCGACGCCGGCTGGGCCGGCGCGGCGCGCGCGGTCGAAGAACTGCAGCCGGCCGTGGTTCTCGCCGCGATGCATGCCGGGCACGAGCCGCATCTGGCGCCGCTCGCCAGGAAGATCGCGGAGCAATCGCCTTACCTTCCCTTCGTGGCACTGGATGCGGCGGGCGCGCTCCCGCACAATGCCCTGCCCTTCTCCTCGCGCGGCGGCCATTCCGATCGCCTGATCGCGCGGCTTCGCGCCGCGCTACGCATTCGCACACTTCATGCCACGGTGTTGCGCCGGCTGCCGGAAGTGAAAGTCGCGCTGCCGGAGGCCGACCCCGCACGTGATGCCACGGTGCTCCTGATCGGCCGCGGCGCGGCTTACCCTGCGCTCTCTGTCGCGCTCGGCGAGCGCGTCGGGGTCGTCGGCGCGCTCTCGATCGAGGCCGCGGCCAAACATCTCAACACCCGCGACCTCGACGGCGTCGTGCTGGCCGAGGGTTTTACGGCCCGCGTGACGGATGCCTTCCTCACGGTGCTCGCCGAGGATACCCGGTTCCGCAGCCTGCCCGTGATCTTGACTGCGCACCAGCTGACGCAGACTTACGATCTGCCCAATCTCGAGCTGATCCCGGGCGACCCGGCGAAAGTCGCCGCCAACGCGCTGCCCTTGATCCGCCAGCACGCGATGGAAGCGCAACTGAGCCGCACGCTGCGCTCGATCGATGCCGGCGGCTGGCTCGACCCGCGCAGCGGCCTGCTCACGGTGGAAGCTTTTGCCCGCGATTTCGCCAAAGCGGTCGAGCAGACGCTGGCCCGCGGCGGCGGCCTCTCGGTCGCGCGCTTCGCCTTCGACCCCGGCAATTCCCGCGCCCAGCTCGATGCCGCCCGCATTCTCAGCCGCCTGATGAGGCAGATGGATTTTGGCGCGGCACAGAAGGACGGTTCGGTCATCGTCGCGTTCGCGGAAACCGACTTCCGCACCGCCCACATGATCGCCCGCCGCCTCTCCGCGGTGATGCGGCACACGTCGAACGGCAAGCACGAGATGCGCAGCGATCCCGTGGTCTCGGTGGACTCGCTGTCGCCGTCGGATACGGCAAGGTCGCTGCTCGGGCGGCTGTCCGCCGAGGCGTCCCGCGCGGCGTCGTAGAGCACGAGCAGCCTCGGTTCGCTGATCTCATGCCCTTTTTGAACGTTCGCCGTAGAGCTCGGGCTGTTCAGGCCATCATGAGCTTGATCTGACCGTCTTCAAAGCTTCCCATCGCGAGAGCGTCGCGAGCCATCTTGTCGATGGCTGGCCAATTCGCGAGAAGATATCTCTGTGCCTGCAATTTCGTCGGGAAGGTGGTTTGCAAAATGCAGCTCTGTCGAGCGTTCCCATTCGCGATCTGAAAGGACACGGCTTGGGGGCCTTCAATGGTCTCTTGTTCGGTGGGTTCGGGAAGCTTGCGCATACTGCTCCTGCGTAGAATTTTTCGAATGAATTCGCTTGGTATCTGCGGGTTCAGCGAACCGGCGGAATGACCACATCTAGTCGACGCAGGCGGTCCCAGTGGCGATCGTCTTGGCCTTCGCCAGGCGCTTCGGCCTATGCTCGAGGCGGGGCTGCGTGTTGCGGACGGCCTCGGTCAGCATCTGGCGGAGCTCAGCCTTCGTCATGGGAGCTTGCCGCGCGCTCGACTTCTGCCAGTTTGCCATGCCCCTTATATGGGGATGCTCGCGCTAAACGCCACTATTCGCTCCGGAGGATGATCGGGCCCCTCTGCATACGGGGTCATAAAAAACCCGCGGCCGGTGAACCGGTCGCGGGTCGTAAGAACCAGAGGCTCTGCCAGTACATCCGTGGTCAAAGCGACATAGCACTAATCGCGCAGCTTACACAGCGCGCAGATCCTCAGCAGCAGACTTGCCGGTCCGGCGGTCTGCAACGACTTCAAAAGAAACCTTCTGCCCCTCGTTGAGGGTGTTCATGCCGGCGCGTTCAACGGCGCTGATGTGAACGAAGACATCCTGGCTGCCCTCGTCCGGCTGAATAAATCCGAAGCCCTTTTGGCTGTTAAACCACTTCACAGTTCCCGTCGTCATGGGGGTCGTCCTTTAAGATAGATAAGCGTTTGGCCGCGCTCAGAAGCGCGGTCTGTGTCGTCGAGATCTGGAGGGAGAGTCGTCAGTCAGGCGCGCTTTTCAGCGGCGAGGCCAAGTCGTTCGGCCGAAACTCGATAAAATGAACGTAACTACGGTTCGGTCATTCCGCAAGTGGGCACACGTCGCTATTTTTGATCAGGGTGCGGAGCATCGTTTCGCGCTACGCCGCCTCCGGAAACGCCACAGGCCCTACGCCGCCTTCTTGCTGTGCGCGAGCTGCGCCAGCTGCCGCATGATCTCCGTGGTGCCGGCGAGACGCTCCTCCGGCGTTTCCCAATCCTGCAGGAACACCACCTTCATGTCGGGCCGCACCTTCGCGGCCTGGCCGTGGCTGCGGATGAACGTCACCAGGCGATCGGGATGCGCAAAGGAATTGTCGCGGAAGGCGATGACGGCGCCCTTCGGGCCGGCATCGATCTTCCCGACATTGGCCTGGCGGCAGAATGCCTTGATCGCGGCGACCTTGAACAGATAGCGCACCTCGTCCGGCAGCACGCCGAAACGATCGCGCATCTCGGCGCCAAAGTTCTCGATCTCCTCCTCGCTGTCGAGATCGGCGAGGCGCCGGTAGAGCGACAACCGCACCGAGAGATCGCCGACATAGTCCTCCGGAATCAGCACGGGCATGCCGATGGTGATCGAGGGCGACCAGCGGTCGGCCGCGGGCTCGGAGACGCCGGCCTTGAGGTTGACGATCGCCTCCTCGAGCATCGACTGGTAGAGTTCGAACCCGACTTCCTTGATGTGGCCGGACTGCTGCTCGCCCAGGATATTGCCGGCGCCGCGGATATCGAGGTCGTGCGAGGCGAGCTGGAAGCCCGCGCCTAGCGTCTCCAGCGATTGCAGCACGGTGAGGCGACGCTCGGCCTGCGCGGTGATCTTCTGCTGCGCCGGCAGCGTGAACAGCGCATACGCCCGCAGCTTGGAGCGTCCGACCCGGCCGCGGAGCTGATAGAGTTGGGCCAGGCCGAACATGTCGGCGCGATGCACGATCAGCGTGTTGGCATTGGGGATGTCGAGGCCGGATTCCACGATCGTGGTCGACAGCAGGATGTCGAACTTGCCGTCGTAGAACGCGGTCATGATGTCCTCGATCACGGCGGGCGGCATCTGCCCGTGCGCGACCGCGACCTTCATCTCCGGCACGTTCTTGTCGAGGAAATCCTTGACCTCGGCGAGGTCGTCGATGCGCGGCGCCACGTAGAACGCCTGGCCGCCGCGATAGCGTTCGCGCAGCAACGCCTCGCGGATCATCAAGGGATCGTGCGGGGCGACGAAGGTGCGGACCGCAAGGCGGTCGACCGGGGGCGAAGCGATGATCGAGAGCTCGCGCACGCCAGTCAGCGCCAATTGGAGCGTACGCGGGATTGGTGTCGCCGACAGCGTCAGCACGTGCACCTCGGCGCGGAGCTGCTTCAGCCGTTCCTTGTGGGTGACGCCGAAGTGTTGCTCTTCGTCGACAATAAGCAGGCCGAGGTCGCGGAACTTGATCGATTTGCTGAGCAGCGCATGGGTGCCGACGACGATGTCGACCGAGCCGTCGGTGAGACCGTTCTTGACCAGGTTGAGCTGCTTGGTCGGTACCAGCCGCGAGGCCTGCGCGACCTGCACCGGAAACCCCTTGAAACGCTCGGTGAACGTCTTGTGGTGCTGGCGAGCGAGCAGCGTGGTCGGCACCACGACCGCGACCTGCTTGCCTTCGAGCGCGACGGCAAAGGCGGCACGGAGCGCGACTTCCGTCTTGCCGAAGCCGACGTCGCCGCAGATCAGCCGGTCCATGGGACGGCCGAGTTCGAGGTCTTTTAGGGTGGATTCGATCGCGCCAAGCTGGTCCTCGGTCTCGTCATAGGGGAAGCGCGCGCAGAACTCGTCATAGAGGCCGGGTTGCACCGGCAGCTTTGGCGCTTCGTGCAGATGCCGCTCCGCGGCGATCTTGATCAGCTCGCCTGCGATCTCGCGGATGCGGTTCTTCAGCTTGGCCTTGCGCGTCTGCCAGCCCGAGCCGCCGAGGCGGTCGAGTTCGACCGTGGTCTGGTCGGAGCCATAGCGCGACAGCAGCTCGATGTTCTCGACCGGCAGGAACAGCTTTGTCTCGGCGGCATAATGCAGCTCGAGGCAGTCATGCGGCGCCCCGGCGACGTCGAGCGTCTGCAGGCCGATGAAGCGGCCGATACCGTGATCGACGTGGACGACGATGTCGCCGGCGGCAAGGCTCGTCACCTCCGAGATGAAATTGTCGAGCTTGCGGCTCGCCTTGCGCGGCCGCACCAGACGGTCGCCAAGGATGTCCTGCTCGCTGATGAGCGCGATCTCGTCGGTCTCGAAACCGCTTTCGAGGCCGAGCACAGCGAGCATGGTCTCGTTGCGCGGGGTCGCCTGCACCGTGCGCCAACTGTTGACGCTGGTGGTGTGGGTCAGCTTGTGGTCGCGCAGCATCGAAATCATGCGGTCGCGCGAGCCTTCGCTCCACAGCGCGATCACGACCTTCTTGCGCTGGGCGTGCAGCGCCATCACGTGACTGACGACGGATTCGAACACATTGACGGTGGTGTCGTTGCGTTCGGGCGCGAAGTCTCGGCCCTTACGCGCACCGGCATCGACGACACTCGTACCATCAGCCGGAACCGAAAACTGCGTCAGCCGCACCAGCGGCATGTCGCCTTCGCGCCTGGTCCATTCCTCGTCGGTCAAATAGAGCCTGTCAGGCGGCAGCGGCTTGTAGATGGCGCCGCCGCCCGGATGCTCCATCGCATCGCGGCGGGCCTGGTAATAGTCGAGGATCTGCTTGAAGCGCTCGCGGACGGCATCCTCGGCCTGCGGTTCGATCGCGACGGCCGCGCCTTGCAGATAGTCGAACAGCGTGTCCATCCGGTCCTGGAACAGCGGCAGCCAGTGCTCCATGCCGGGATGGCGGCGGCCCTCGCTGACGGCCTCGTACAGCGCATCGTCGCGCTCGGGCGCGCCGAATTCGGCGACATAGCCCATGCGGAAGCGGCGGATGGTGTCGGTGACCAACTGGAATTCGGAGATCGGAACGAGGTCGAGTGCGCGCATGTCCAGCAGCGTGCGCTGGGTCTCGGCGTCGAAGGTGCGGATCGATTCCAGGCTGTCGCCGAAGAAGTCGAAACGCACGGGCTGGTCGAGACCGGCCGGAAACAGGTCCAAAATGCCGCCGCGCACGGCGTATTCGCCGGGCTCGCGCACGGTCGAGGAGCGGTTGTAGCCGTTGTGCTCGAGCCAGGCGATGATGGTGTTCATCGGCACGACGTTGCCGGGCGCGACCGACAGCGCCTGCGCCGCGACGAGATCGCGCGAGGGCACGCGCTGCACGGCGGCATTCACCGTAGTCAGCACAATCAGCGGCTTGTCGCTGCCGGTCAGGGACGCCAGCCGTGCCAGCGTGGTCAGGCGCTGGGCGAGGACGCCACCATGCGGCGAGACGCGGTCATAGGGCTGGCAGTCCCAGGCCGGGAAGGTCAGCACCGGCAGGTCGGGCGCGAAGAATTGGAGCGCGCGTTCGAGCTGCTGCATCCGCGGCCCGTCGCGGCAGATCACCGCGAGACTGACGGCCGGCTTCTTCGGCCGCGCCGCGATGGCGCGCGCGAGATCGGAGACGACGAGACCCTCGGCGCCCTCGGCGACATTGGCAAGCGTCAGCGCGCGGCCGGGCGTGAGCAGCTCGGCCGGAGATTTCATCCCCTGCTTCATACGTCGCTGTCCGCGATCGGGTAGGCCTTGACGCGGGCAAACAGCGCGCCGGTGACATCAGCCGGCAGCACCTTGTCGCCGATAATGGCGGCATAGAGATCGGGATCGTTGACCTCGAGCAGGATCTCGAGCTGCGTCAGTTCGTCATCGGACAGATTGCCGATCTCGGCATCCGCGAAGCGGCCGAGAATAAGGTCCATCTCGCGCGTGCCGCGGTGCCAGCAGCGGAACAGAAGCCGCTTGCGGCGGTCGTCCAGGCCGTTGCTCGATCGTGTCGTGCCCGTCATGTCTTTATTCCAGTCAAACGCCGAAAGCCCGGACGTGCCGGGCGGGGGTGGTATAGCCACTCGGACCGTCCATGTCAGCCCTCGATTTATCATGGCCCGCTGCCCGCGCGGGGATGCGAAAAAAGACGTGGATGCCTTACATAAAGCCGGGCATGACGGGTCGAAACGATCCTAGATTCGCCTGATGCGCCCCAGCCTGCTCAATCCGCTGTTTGCCCCCGTGACCAGCCTGCCCGGCGTCGGTCCGAAGCAGGACAAGCTGCTGCAGTACCTGCTCAGCCGCAACGAGACGCCGCGGCTGGTCGATCTGTTGCTGCATTTGCCGAGCCAGGTCATCGACCGCCGCGCGCGGCCGAAGATTCGCGACGCCGTTCAGGGAACCATGGTGACGCTGGAGGTCACCGTCGACCGCCACCGCCCGCCTCCGCCCCGCAATGCGCGCGCGCCCTACCTCGTCCACGCCAGCGACGACACGGGCGACGTCGTGCTGACCTTCTTCCGAGCCAAGCCAGGCTATGTCGAAAAGCTGCTGCCGGTGGGCGAGAAGCGCTACGTCTCGGGCACGCTGCAGATGTATGACGGCATCCCGCAGATCGTGCATCCCGACCGGGTGCTGGACGAGGAGGCGGTTTCAAAACTCTCGGGCATCGATCCGGTCTATCCGCTGACGGAAGGGCTGGCGCTCGGCTCGCTGCGTCGCGCGGTCGCGCAGGCCCTGCAGAAGCTGCCGGCGCTGCCGGAATGGATCAGCCCCGAGGTGCTGCGCCGCTGCAGCTTCCCGCCGATCGCTGAGGCGCTCACCCGCGTGCATCAGCCGATCGAACTCACCGACATTCTGCCTGACCAGCCGTTCTGGTCGCGCCTCGCCTTCGACGAACTCCTGGCCGGACAACTCGCGCTCGCCCTGATTCGCGCGCAATTGCGCCGCCCGGCCGGCGTGCGCAACGCCGGCGACGGGCACCTCCGCAACAAGATCATCGACGCCCTGCCCTATGCGCTGACAATCTCCCAGCGCGATGCCGCGGCGGCCATCGCCGAGGATCTGCAACAACCGGTGCGCATGCTGCGCCTGCTGCAGGGCGACGTCGGCTCGGGCAAGACCGTGGTCGCGCTGCTGGCCGCCGCCGCCGTCACGGAGGTCGGCAAGCAGGCGGCGCTAATGGCGCCGACCGAAATTTTGGCGCGCCAGCACATCAAGACCATCGCCCCGCTCGCCGAGCGCGCGGGAATGCGGGTCGCGATCCTCACCGGCCGCGAAAAGGGCAAGGAGCGGCGGGAGCTGCTGGCACAACTCGAAGCCGGCGAGATCGACCTGCTGGTCGGCACCCACGCGTTGATCCAGGACGATGTGATCTTCAACGACCTCGCGCTTGCCATCGTCGACGAGCAGCATCGTTTTGGCGTGCGCGAGCGGCTGGCGCTGACGTCAAAGGGCGCAGCCGTCGACGTGCTGGTGCTGAGCGCCACGCCGATCCCGCGCACGCTGGTGCTGACCTATTTCGGCGACATGGACATCAGCGAATTGCGCGAAAAGCCGGCCGGCCGCCAGCCGATCGAAACCCGCACCATATCGATGAGCCGTATCGAGGAGGTCACCGATAGCATCGGCCGCGCGCTTCTATCAGGCAAACTGGTCTACTGGATCTGCCCGCTGGTCGAGGAGTCCGAGGCCGAGGGCACTGAACACCTGACCAATGCGACCAAGCGTTTCGAAAGCCTGCAAAAGCGGTTTGGCGACCGCGTCGGCCTCGTCCACGGCCAGATGAAGGGTACCGAGAAGGACCGCGTGATGGGCCAATTCGCCGCCCACGAGATCGGCCTGCTGGTCGCGACCACCGTCGTCGAGGTCGGCGTCGACGTGCCGGCGGCGACGATCATGGTCATCGAAAACGCCGAACGCTTTGGTCTCGCCCAGCTCCATCAATTGCGCGGCCGTATCGGCCGCGGCTCGGAGGCCTCGACCTGTCTCCTGCTCTACTCCGAGCCGCTCGGCGAGATGTCGAAGGCGCGGCTGAAGGTGATCCGCGAGACCACTGACGGTTTTCGGATCGCCGAGGAGGATTTGAAGCTACGCGGCGAAGGCGACGTGCTTGGCGTGCGCCAGAGCGGCCTGCCTGGCTACCGCATCGCCCGCCCGGAGGTGCACGGCCAGCTCATCACGCAGGCCCGCGACGAGGCGCTCCGTATCCTGAAGGACGATCCCAAGCTCAAGGGCGAGCGCGGCGAGGCGCTGCGATCCCTGCTGTATCTGTACGAACGGGACGAGGCGATTCCGTTGATCGGAGCGGGCTAGCTGGCCGCTCTCTGCCGCCCAACCTCATAGGCCGCCACATGCGCGCGCGCTAAATTCAATAGCGGCGTATCGATACCCAGCGCACGGGCCCGGTTGGCCATATCGCCAAGGATATGTTCCGCCTCCGTCTCGGAGCCGCGCTCGATGTCCCGCAGCATAGACGCCTTGAGCGGAGAGTTCGCCGTTGTGAAGAGATTCCGATCGAACTCGATGAACGGCGCTCGTGGCTCAAAACCTGAGGCCGTCGCCACGGCACAGCATTCCGCGAACAGCCGGAAGATGGACTCCTCGCCCTTTGGCACCGTCAGAATGTCTCCGATGCTTGCACGCATCAGGCAGGTGATACCGGCGAGCGTGCTCAGCTGGACGAATTTCTCCCACATGTCCTGTATGATCGATTCGCTGGCGCGCACGTCGATACCGGGGATCTGGAGCAGTGACTGCAGCGCGAGCGCGCGCTCACTGAACGATCCCTCGATCTCACCAAATACGATGGTCTGATTGGCCATGAACTGAACGACACGACCATCCGAATCGAGCCCGGCACTGACGTTCGCCAGCCCGCCGAGGACCTGCGCGGCGCCGAACCGCGCAGTCAGCGCGTCGATATGTTTCAACCCGTTGAGGATCGGCAAAATCATCGTGCTGGCGCCAACGGCCGGTGCAAACTCGCTCATCGCGTCCTCGAGCGAGTAGGATTTCACGCCGACGAGCACGACGTCGAACGGCTCCCTGAGATCATTCGCCATCATGAGCTTCGGCTGTACGGCAAAGTCGCCGTGCGGGCTCACGATCCTCAATCCATCGCGCCGCAATTGCTCCGCCCGCCCGGACCGCACCAGAAAGGTCACGTCAGCGCCCGCTCGGACCAGGCAAGCTCCGTAATAGCCTCCGAGCGCTCCCGCGCCGATCACCAGCACTCTCATTCGAACTCCCATTGCAGAGTGACCGCTTCCGCAGAAATAATAACAGATGAACCTCGCGACGTCTCCTCCTCGTCATTGCGAGCGCAGCGAAGATTCCATGGGGAGTGGATAGCGACCAAGTCTGAGGCCAGACTGAGGTTGCAATACCACCCAACCTGGAGACGACGATGTTGCTCGATCAT